>JBOHUE010000052.1:0-8995 GCA_050734185.1 Candidatus Dormibacteria bacterium
GACCACACCAAGTCCAGGCAGACTGCGCAGGATCTCGGCGTCCGGGTGATCGTCAAAAGATGCGGTGAGCTCCGCTTCGAGCGCAGCGATCTGCTCGTTGAACCCGTGCACTAGGTGCACCGTGGCAATCACCGAGCTGGCATACGCCTTGGCCAGGCGCGGAGTTGGCTGCAGTTGCGGAGCGCGGAGCACCGCCTGCAGCTCGGCTGCTCGTGCGTCCAGGTTGCGCTGGCGCCCGCCACGCTGCAGTGTGCTGCGGATCTGGCTCGTCGACAGCCGGCGCCCCTGCTCCGGAGTGGGCGCGCGGCCCAGGAGAGCCAGTGCATCGCGACCCGCGAGATCCGTTCCCAGTGCTGCCAAGGCGGCTGGATAAAACTCGCGCAGCGTGCTGCGCAGCTGGTTCACGTGCCGAACGCGTGCCCACACCAGCGTTTGATGCGCCCGCGCCAGGATCTTGAGCGCCTCTGCTTGCTCGCTGTCGCCGGCAACGGGGCGGTGGTTCTGCCGGTCGGTGCGCACCAGCTCGGCGAGCACCTTGGCGTCGCCGGGATCCGACTTGGCTCGCGACACCGTGTGCCGATCACGATATCGGCTCACCGCGAACGGGTTGAGCGCATAGACCTGGTAGCCGCTGGCCACCAATCCCTGCACCAGCAGCCCGCGGTCGGTCTCGATACCGACAACCACCGTCTCCGGGTTCGTGGTGTGCTCGGCCACCAGATCGTGAATCCGAGCGAGGCCCTCGATGCCGTCTGGCACCCGCCCCTTGCCGAGCCGAGTCCCCCGCTTCATCGAGCAGGCACACATCGTGGTGCGCCTCCGCCCAATCGACGCCGACGAAGATCACTGCTCGTCCTCCGTGGTCCCTGGTGCAGCAAGCCTGGAGGAGCACGGCGGCGCCCTAATGGATCAGTGCTCGAGGGCACGACATCCCACCGGCCGTCTGTCTCCTCACCAACCGGCGGGGCCACGGTCTAGCTCTGGGGCTTTGCTGCCCTAGAGGCGAAAGTGATCACCCGCCAGCGGCTTGGGAGCAGCTTGCCTCACAGCGCGCTACTTCGCACCCCATTAGGAGGGGCGCGCCCCGACGGACGGGGGATTACAGCGTGCCCGCAGGTGCCTCGTACAGCGAGGGGTCCAGCACGCGATGCGAGATGAGGTCGACGCCGTTGACGTCGTTCACTCTCGGCATCTCGACACGCAGCTCACGAGTATCGTCGTCGATGTCGACCGCGAGCAGGTCGTGCCACTGGCTGGCGACGTACGCGCGGACGCGCACGGGTGGATCGAGCGTGCGCCAGCGGCTCTTCGCCCGCGGCGTGTCGTGCGACAGCTCATTGAACCCGGTCATGCGCATCGCAACTGTAACAACCGCATGAGGAAGGCGGTTCTTGCCATAAACGTCGCCAACCTGCAACCCTCGCACAGGAGCCGCATGCGCGCGGTCGATGACTCCACCTCGGGCGTAGAATCGACGACGCAAGCCGGCCAGATGGTCGCGGACGGTTCGCCGTTCGAGGAAAGTCCGGGCTCCGCAGAGCAGGGCGCTGGGTAACACCCAGTCGGGGTGACCCGAAGGAGAGTGCCACAGAAAAGACACAGCCCCCGGCGACGCGCTGGTGGCAACGGTGAAATGGTGGGGTAAGAGCCCACCGGCGGCCGGGTGACCGGCCGGCCAGGTAAACCCCGCCTGGAGCAAGGCTGAACAGGGACCGGGCGGCGACGTCCAGAGGCTGCTCGCCTCGGTGTCCCGGGTCAGGCCGCACGAGGCGCCGGGCGACCGGCGCCCAAGATGGATGACCATCCGCCGTCATCGCGAAGCGCGGCGCTGCGCCGCGTCGAACGGTGCCGGTGACAGAACCCGGCTTACCGGCCGGCTTGCACGTCTCTATATCTAGGAGCCTCCCCCGCCGGCGCCCGCTTCCGGGGGGCGGTGCTCCAGGGTCGCCGCGCCCACGCTCACCAGCAAATCCCAGCTGTTTCGCAGGGATATGACGAGCAGCGTGATCGACGAAGCGCAGAGCACGGTGAGCCCTGTCTCGATTTCGCCTGCGCCGAGAAGGGCCCCGGCAGCGACGATACCGGCGTACCCGGCGACGCTCAGGCCGAAGCGCATCACGAGGTGGAAGAGGCTAAGGGTCCGGGTGCGCGCGCGCGCTGCTGCCGCGACGCTCGGGGCGATGATGATTGCGCTGACCACACCCGAGATGATCAGCTCCTGGCTCGCCCCTTCCTGGCCCTGGGGGATCACCGAGAAGAGCGCAGCCAGGAGGACGACGGTGAAGTTGGTCAACGTCACGCGCGCGAGGCTGCGGACGTCCGCCCGCGAGACCACCGTTCTGAGGTGCAGCGCGAGCCCGACGAAGAGCAGGCCGACCAGCGTTGCTGAGGCGCCGCCGGCCACGAGATAGAAGTCGCGCCAGCCCTGGACCGCCGCCTGGTAGGGCATCTCGCGAGTCTGGCACGCCCGGGCCGCGCAAGATTCCCAATCACCTCAGCGTTGTGAGATTCAGTCAAAGATCGCACGATCTGGAGCGGGCGGGCGACCAGGGGGTGCCACTAGGACGGTTTTCTGCTGTCCGGAGGGCAATCGGTGAGGCACGGTCGCATTGGCCGGACCCTGGGGGTCTCGGCTCTTCTCGCGTTTCTGGCACTACCGGTCCTGGCACCGGTCACATCACATGCGGATACGGCGTCGACGCCGTCAGGCTCCGCAAAAGCCGCCGCGCTGCAGGTGACTCTCTCGCCGCAGGCGCTGCTCAACATCGCGCTGCCGCAGGCGCTCACGTCGCTGCTGGCGCAGCTGCCGTGCAACGTGGGCACCGTCGCCGCGAACGCGCTGACGAGCACGACCACGGTCTCGCTGGACGCATCGTCGAACGATGGTGTCCTGAACAGCCAGGCCACCGACTTCGTCTCGGGCGAGGCAACGTCGGAGGCGCTCGGTATCGACCTCAAGGGCATCGACGGGCTGATCGGCGGTATCGAGAAGGTGCTGAACGGAGATCTCTCCTGCCTCACGGGGAACTCCACCACCGCACTGCCGGTGAACCTGACCTCTGCCCTCGCCCCCCTCACCAGCGCCCTCCAGGGCGTCGTGACTCCGCTCCACAACCTTCTCGGCGCGCTGGGCGCGACGATCAACATCAACAAGACACTTCATGTCAATCTCAACGACAACCCGCTCACGGCCGATCTCGTCGACCTGACGACGCCGCTGGGTGACCTGAACCTCGGGCCGTACGACGCTGTGGCCGTCGACAAGGCGCACGCCACGGCGGACGGCATCAGCACAGGGCCGCAGCTCGAGGCGCACAACAGCACGACCAACATCTCGGTCGGCGCGTCGCTCCCGCTGGGCTCGCTGACGTCGCTGGGCAACATCGGCGACCTGTTCAGCAGCCTGACCAGCCTGACGAAGCTCGACCTGACCAACGTGACCAACCAGCTCGGACTTCTGAGCCCCGCCGGCGGCGCGCTGCCGACGACGTCGGTGGTCAACACCGTGTGCACCACCCTCGGCGGCCTGCTCGGCAACTCCACCGCGGCCTGCGCAGGCCTCGCGTCCAACCCGGCCACGGGTGCGCCGGCGCTCACCACGCCGCTCACCGGCCTGCAGAGTTCGCTGACAAACCTGCTGAACGGGCTGCCTCTCCTGCAGAACATCCTCGGCGGGCTGCCCAAGTCGATCGACCTTCTCGGAATCATCCAGACCGGTGGCGAGACGTCGTCGGTCCTCACGCAGCCGCAGAACGGTGGCGTCCATTCGATCGCATCGACCGTGATCCCCGAGCTCAAGGTTCTCGAGGTCGCGGGCACGCCGCTGCTCGAGCTCAAGGGACTCAGCTCGTCTGCTGAGGCGTTCGTCAACGGCGTCGACACCTCCGCGCCCAAGGGCACGGTCTCCTTCCTCGAGCTCGACATCCTGGGTCACGCCATCGTGATCCCGGGTCTCGGCACCAACCAGACGATCACCGTCCCGACCCCGCTTGGCGACGTCACGGTCGTGATCGGCGTGGGCACGCCCCAGACGATCAACAACACCGCGAGCCGCAAGACGGAGGCGGCCGACGCCCTCCACGTGGCGCTCATCAACGGTGACGCCAACGGCAAGAGCCCGATCACGCTGCTCGGCGGCACAGGCGGAACGATCCTCGACGTCCTCGTCGCGGGATCCCAGGTCGACGACGCGATGACCGCGGTCGCAGCCGCACCGCAGGCAAGCGTCCAGGCAACCTCGACCAGCCTGCCGAGCACCGGCATGGTTGGCCCGCTCGGCTTCGCCGGGGTGGGTCTGCTTGGCCTCGCAGCTGCCGGCCTCCGCTTCGCAGCTCGCCGCTCCCGGCGGGCTGCGGGCTCCGCCACCGACCTGCCGATCGACTGAGCACACAACCATGGCCGGCCGCGATCCATCCCCCGGGCGGCGCTGGCTACGCCGCGCAAGCTGGGCCTGCCTTGGTCTCGGAGTGCTGCTCTTCGGCTACGTGGGAGTTCTGGTCGGGTACCAGAACTTCCAGCAGGGCCGGCTGAGCAGCGACTGGGCCAAGCAGCACCCGGCGGCGTCCATCCACAGCGGATCCTTCGGAACCGCCAACGCCGTCAGCCTCCACATCGTCCCGCACATGGCGGCCGGCGAGCCGGTGGCCCGGCTCTCGATCCCGAGCGTCGGGTACGTGGGGATCGTCACCGAGGGTGACGATCGGGGCGTCCTCAGCGGCGGCCCCGGCCATGACATCGAAACCGGTTATCCCAGTGAAGGACGCGACATCGTGATCGCGAACCACAACGGGTTCTCCTTCAGCTGGAGCGACATCCAGAACGGGGCACAGATCGTCGTCGAGACGACATACGGCCGCTACACGTACACCGTCGTCTCACGGCGGATCGTCAACGGTGACGACAACGCCGTCATAAACAGCGCCCCGGCGGGCGAGCGCCTTCAGATCATCACGTGCTGGCCCCTGTGGGCCGGCGCGCTGGCTCAGCAGCGTCTCGTCTACGACGCTGTGCCGGTCACAGGGGGTTCGTCATGAGACGCTTCAGTGCGCTGTTTGTCATGGTCGCGATGCTCGCGGCCGCAGTCACCGTATGGCATCCCGGACACGCCGCCGCCGCCGGCGCACTGCGCGGCCAGCCATCGGTGACCGGCGTGAGCCCGCAGGTCGGCGCTCCCGGCGACACGATCACCGTCGCCGGCTCGGGCTTCCAGACCCTGCTCTGCACCACAACTCTGACCGTGGGCGGCGTGACGCCGAGCCACACCTCGGTGGTGAACGACGGCACGATGACCTTCACCGCGCAGGACGGTATGCACGGCGGCATCCAGGTGGCCGAGAGCGGTCTTGGCGGCACCAACTTCAGCAACATCAACGTCGCCTTCTACACGCCGCCGACGGTCACTGGCTTCGGACCATCCGCGCCCAAGGTCGGCGATGCCGTCACCGTGAGCGGGCACGGCTTCGCCTTCTCGGTGCCGAGCGGGTACGAGCACGTGTCGGCCACGTACCCCGGCGGCTGCGCCGGCCCGAGCGCGAGCTTCTCGGACACCGCAATCACACTCTCGCCTCCCGGGAGCTTCTGCACCGGCGCGGTGGGCCTGACGATCACGGCGCCGGGCAACCTCGGCGATCCGAGCTCTCAGATCCCGGTCTACAACAGGTCGCCAGGCAGCATCGACGTGCAGGCGAGCGGCGTCGGCCTCTCGAGCCCCAGCGCCACCGCCGGCGGGCCGGTCACCATCAACGGCTCCGGTCTCGGCACCAGCGGCTCGGCCACGATCGGCGGCGCACCAGCCAACGTCGCGTCCTGGACGAACAGCGCCGTCACTCTCACGGTTCCAGACACAGCTGTCAGCAACTCGCCGGTCGCGCTCACGCGCGGGGGCGACAACGCGAACATCGCTGCCGGAACGCTCGGCGTTGTCGCGCACATTGACAGCCTGTCGCCGAGCACCGCGTCAGCCGGTGACACGGTCACGATCGCCGGCGGCGGCTTCGGCGTCAACGCCGGCACCGTCACCCTGGGCTCGACGAACATCCCGGTGTCGAGCTGGTCGCCCACCGCGATCACCGTGAAGATTCCGACCGGCTCGCAGAGCGGCAACATCGCCGTCCTGCCCAAGGACACGAGCCCGCCCGCGAACTCGCTCGCCCTCAAGGTCAACCTGCCTCCCATCAACATCGGCGGCGGCACCGGGTCGCCCGGCGCCAGCGGCTCCGCGGGAGCCTCGGGATCGAGTGCCAAGCCGCTGACCCCCGACCAGGTGCAACAGGTCGCGTCTGCGCTCAGCGCGCCGCCGGCAGCCTTGCCCGCGCCCCAGGTCGGCGGCCCGACGCCGTCGCTGCCGCCCTCGCACCCGACCAATGGCCCGGTGGCCATGTCGCTGAAGACGGGCGCGACCACGGCATTGCCTGGCAAATCCGTTCCGTTCACGGTCACGCTGAAGGCGTACGGCCAGCCGGTCGCGAACGCTGCGGTGCAGATGGTCATCGCCTACGAGCCCGGGTCCGACGGCACCGTGACCCCGAGCTCGGGCATCACCGACGCCAAGGGGCAGTTCAAGGGGACCGTCCACCTGAGCAAGTCGGCCGGCGAGATGATCATCCTCGCCCGCGCCGGCGAGTTCTCGGATGAGGTCCGCCTCGTCGGGTCCACCGCAGCGGCCACCGCACATGTGGGCGGCGGCTCCTCGGCCATCCTGAACTACCTCCCGATCGGCATCGTCGTGCTCGCGTCCCTGCTGGTCCTCACGGGCGCCGGAATCCGGCTGTGGCTGGCCTTTGGCTCGAGCGACCGCGTCAGCACCGCGCTGTTCTTCAAGCGGGTGCGCAAGAGCGGCGCCGGCGCACGGCTGCGGACGCGGCTGGGGAACGAGGCCCCGTCAGGGAACAGCGATCATGCCGGCGGCAACGCGCCGCCCGAGGTCGAGGCTCCCGGTCAGGTGCAGGCGGCCGTTGTCCTCCACGCGGCTGACGGCGACCCGGCCCCAAACGAGTCGAAGGAACGTATCGAGGTCCATTCGTAGCTCGCTCTCGATCGGGCCCTCCTTCTCGCTGAAGGCCCCGCGGCCGTCATTCACGACGACCACCCACGAACCGCCGAGGTCGCCCTCGACCACGACCTCGACGCGGAGACCGTCGGGCCGGCCGCGGACCGCCTTCCCAACCGCGCGCGGCAGGGCGTCGACCCCGCGGCTCAGCGCCCGGCGCGCCTGCTCGCCGTCGAGGTTGCCCGGCTTCCCGAGCGCTCGGCGGATGTCCTGCTCATGGCTGAAGCTGTCGAAGAGACGGACGTCGAGCCAGCGCCAGAGCGGCATCTCCCCGAATGGCGTTGGCACCAGCTCGGTCAGCGCGGCGGCGACCAGCCGCCGGCGATCGACGATCTGCGCTTCGGTCACCTCGCGGAACTCCGTGAGGACGTCGGGGCCGGAGGCGGCCCGCCTCGACTCCACCCACTGCTCGTTGAAGCGGCCGAGTTCGTTGCGGATGTGCGAGCCGGCGGTGGCGACCTCCGGCGCCGGCTCGCCGCGCAGGGTGCGCTCGCTGCCGAGGATGTGGCTCAGCATGTCCTTGACCGTCCACCCGGGGCAGTCGGTCGGCGTGCGGTAGCCGTCCTCGTCCAGTCCATCGCAGAGCTCGGCGATGGTCCGCCACGTCTGGTCGAGGAGCTCGATGTTCTCGCGGCCGGCGTCGGCGCTCACGCGCTGCGGCTCCGCACGATCGCCTCGACGGCGAGCCGGTCGACGCGCTCGTTGCCGGGAACGCCGCTGTGACCGGGCACGTACTCGAAACGAACCCGGCCGTCGACGAGTGGATCGATCGTCGGGTAGAGATCCAAATTCTTCTTGCGCTTCCAGCTGCCGGTGAGCCAGTTGATCACGCCCATGCTGTCCGTCCGCACAACGATGCGCCAGTCGGAGTCTCCCCCTGCGCGATCGCGAAACGCGCGCAGCGCCTCGCGGACCGCCTTGAGCTCCTCGCGGTTGTTCGTCGTCTGCGGGTCGCTGCCGGAGCGTTCCTCGACGCTCCCGTCCGGCCACTCCAGGCGGTACGCCCATGCGCCAGGGCCCGGGTTCCCCGAGCAGGCGCCGTCGGTGTACGCCACCACGGTCTGCGTCATGGCACGAGGACCCGGTCGCAGTTGGAGCATTGAGCCACGCCGGAGCCGGCCTTGACCAAGCGACGCTCGTCCTGCGACATCGGCAGGTGACAGCCGCCGCACGAATCGCCCGCGAGGCCGACCACGGCCGGCGAGCGCCGCGCGCTCACCTTGCGGTACAGCGCGAGGGCCGAGGGGTCGATCGCGGCCACGATGCCGTCTCGATCCGCGGTTGCCGCGACGAGGTCGGCGCGCTGCCGCGCCAGCTGCGCTTCGAGAGGCTCGATGGCGTCTAAGCGGCGGCTCTCCTCGGCCTGCAGGGTCGATAGCCCCTCCTGCTCGGCTGCCACGGCAGCCTCGGCCTCGGCGAGCGCAGCGATGGCACCGTCCTCCGAAACCGACAGTCGCTGCCTGAGCACGTCCAGCTCGCGCTGCATCTCCATCAGGTCCTGCGGGTTGTGCACCGAGCCGCCGTACAGCCTCCGGTCCAGCGTGGTCATTCGCTTCTGCAGCGCGTTCATCTCCGCCTCGGCGACCTCGGCCTCCCGTTCGCGCTCGCGGCGCTCGCTCTCGGCGCCGGCGGCCGCCGCGCGCGCCTGGTCCAGCGCCGGATCGCTGCGCAGCAGCGCCTGGGACGCGGCGACGTCCGCATTGAGGCCGTCCACACGCGTGTCGGCATGCTGCAGGCGCAAGAGGTCCTGCGCCTGGGTCATGCCCAGGCTCGGTTGGAGACCTGTACCAGGCGGTCGAGCACCGTCGCCGCCTTGCCCGAGTCAATGGACGTGGCGGCGCGCTGCACGCCGTCGCTCATATCGGCGGCGATGTCCGCGGCGACGAGCGCGGCCGCCGCGTTGAGCAGAACGACGTCACGTGCGGGACCGGTCTCGCCGGCGAGGAC
>JBOHUE010000053.1:0-1883 GCA_050734185.1 Candidatus Dormibacteria bacterium
GCCCTCCTGCAGCGCGGCCGCCGCCAGCGCTGCGGCGCGGCGCACCTGGTCGGGTCCCGGCGCAACTACGACGACGCTGCTCGGTGGCCCGGCGGTCGCGATCCCGCGATCCCCGTGCGCGAGGACGAAGCCGGTGCGTGGCTGATACAGGTCGAAGACGTCGCCGTCGTGGATCGGCTCGGCGAAGGGCGGGTTCATGCCGCTCGTGTCGCGGTGAGCAGCTGCGCGGCGCCGCCACCGAGGGCGATGCGGTGCACGCCGACGAAGCCGCTCGCGGCGAGCATTCGCTGCAGCTCGTCGGGTGCCGGCAGGTACGACGCGGAGGCGGGGAGGTAGCGGTACGCCGCGCGGTCGGACAGCCGCGCGCCGACCCATGGCACAACGCGCTGGAAGTACACGCCGTGGCCGGCGCGCAGCACCGCGTTGTTCGGCGTCGACACCTCGAGAAACGCGACGCGGCCGCCAGGGCGTAGCACGCGCGCAGTCTCGGCGAAGCACGCGGCGATGTCGGTCACGTTGCGCAGCGCGAAGCCGCAGGTCGCGCCGTCGACGGACTCGTCGCGCAGCGGCAGCTGCAGGATGTCGGCGCGCAGCAGCGGCGCCTCGGTGCGGGCGCGCATCAGCATGCCGGCTGCGAAGTCGACGCCGATCGGTCGCAGGCCGGCACGCGACAGCTCGTTGCAGAAGTCGCCGGTGCCGCAGGCGAGATCGACCACCGTCGCACCCCGGCGTAGGCCCAGCTCGCGCACCGCCCGGCGGCGCCAGCGCACGTCAAGGCCAAGCGTGAGGATACGGTTGAGCGCGTCGTAGCGCGGGGCGATGCGGTCGAACATCGCTTCCACGGCCTGTGCCTTGTGCCCGCTGTCGGGAAGCACCGAGGGCGCGGCATCAGTGATCATCAACTGCCTCGATGATATCGCCGGGGCGCGCGGGGACCGCCCGCCGTACCCGCCGGGCCGTCTGCCATCCTGTGGCGTGGTGACTCGCGTGACGGAATCCCGCCGTGTCGTCGTCACGGGTGGCGCCGGCTTCATCGGTGTCCACACCGTCGAAGCGCTGCTCGGCGCGGGCTGTGCGGTGCTCGTGATCGACGACTTCTCACACGCTTCGGATCGCGAACTCCCGTCGGCGTGCGAGCTCGGCGTGCATGACGTGTGCAGCGAGCAAGCGCGCGATGCGGTGATTGCTTTCGGTCCGGCCACAGTCCTGCATCTTGCGGCGCAGGGCGGCGTGAACCGCTCGTGGCGCGACCCGGCCGCGGACGCGCGCATCAACGTGCAGGGAACGGTGAGCATGCTCGAGGCCGCGCGCTCCGGCGGCTGCGCGCGCGTGGTGATCGCGTCGTCCGGCGGCGCGCTGTACGGTGCGGCCGCGTCGCTGCCGGCTGCGGAGGACACGCGAGCGCAGCCGCGCTCGCCCTACGGTGCGGCGAAGTGGGCGGCGGAGCAGTATCTCGGGTACTTCGCGCGGACGGGCGCGTTCACGGCGGTGGCGCTGCGCTACGGCAACGTGTACGGTCCGGGCCAGGATGGCACCGGCGAGGCCGGCGTCGTCGCCATCACCAGCGTCCGCCTGGCACGCGGGCTGACGCCGGTCGTTCGCGGTGACGGCGAGCAAACGCGCGACTTCGTGCACGTGCACGACGTGGCGCGAGCGAACGTCGCCGCCGTGCTGGGTGACGCAACCGGTGCGCTGAACATCGGCACCGGACGCGACACGTCGGTGACGCGCGTCGTCAGCGCGCTGTGCGCGGCGGCAGGGTTCACCGGCGCACCGGAGCACGCCGACCTGCCGCAGGGCGAGGTGCGACGCAGCTGCCTCGACGTCACGCGCGCGTGGTCACTGCTGCGCTGGGAGGCGTCGGTCGCGCTCGAGACCGGTCT
>JBOHUE010000054.1:0-3874 GCA_050734185.1 Candidatus Dormibacteria bacterium
CCGCTCCCGCGATCAACATCGCACCGCCGGCGATCACCGCGGCACCGCCGAGAGCCGGCGGCGCAATGCCAAGCACGGCGATGCCCAGCGCCAGCACGCCGCCGAGCTTGCTTGCGCCCGCCGCGAGACCGGATCCCCGTCCGCGCAACGTGGTTGGGTACACCTCGGTGCTGTACGGCGCGAGGACGGCGATCGCGCCCCAGAGCGCCACGAGCAGGAACACCACGAGCACGGTGAGCTCCGTAGTGTGCGTGGCGAGCCCCTCACCGGCGATCGCGAATGCGACCAGTGCGCCGACGTTTGCCACAGCGACGAGCACCATCGTCCACTTGCTGCTCCAGCGTCCGTAGAGCACCGCAACAACGACCGCGCCGGGCAGCGCGAACAGCGACGCGTTGGTTAGGATGCCGCTGATCCTTGCCGCGCCGATGCCGTGACCCGCGAGGTCCACGGGTAGCCACGTGAGAAAGCCGAAGTCGACGATGCCCCACGCGAGCCCGTACACGATCAGCGCGACGCTCAGCCGGAGCAGCCGGCCGCGGAACAGCATCGCCCAGCCACCGCTGGACGCGACGCGCGCGGCAGTGCTTGGCACGGTCTCGATCACCGCGCCGAAGCGCCGCATCACAGCGTGTGCCTCGGCGCTGCGCCCGTGCTCGATGAGAAAGCGGGGCGATTCAGGAAGGAACCGGTTCAGCACGATCAGGATCACGCCCGTCGGCAGCCCCCAGAACCACATGATGCGCCAGCCGAAGATCGGCAGTTGCCACGAGGCGATCGCGCTCGTCGCCAGAAAGCCGAGTGCTGTGCCTGCGCCGGCGATGAGCACGAGGACGAGCCCGCGCTCGCGCGCCGGCATCGTCTCCGAGAGCAGGGTGTACGCGATCGGCAGCAGTCCGCCGGCGCCGATCCCCATCAGGAAGCACATCACGAGGTTCAGCTGAAACGTCGGCATCGCACCGCAGATCGCGGTGGCCATGAAGATGATGACCGCGAGCAGCACGGCGCGCCGGCGTCCGAAGCGGTCGGCGAGACCGCCCCAGAGGAAGGAACCGATGACCGTGCCGAGGATGCCGCAGAACGGATACAGCGCGACCGGCAGCGCACCGTGGATCTTGTGCCCCGGAGCGCTCAGCGCGTATTCCTTGGCGACTCCGGGCAGGATGAAGGTGAACGTGAACGGCTTCATCGCGTCGATGGCGATCGCCACGATGAGGACCAGAAGCAACGCGATGTGCGCCCTGCCAAGCCGGGTGGTGTCCAGCGTCCCGACGCGTATCGCGTCGCCGTCGTGCCCAACGACGGTGCGCACCGGCGCAAGCCCGTACACGACGGCGATGAGGCCAAGCCCGATGAGCACCATGCCGATCGTCATGAGCCCGTCGACCGGCATGCCCACCAACCGGTAGTGCATGTCCGCCGCGCCGAGCAGCATTGGCAGATGCAGGCAGACGCCCGCCGTCACCGCCGCAGAACCGATCGCGAATGCCGCGGCCTTGCGCGGGCTCGACAGCCGCTCTGCAGCGGCGCTCCTCAGATCCATCCCTGACCACCTCCACCCGTTTGGACCCGTTAGTCCTCGGGACGCCATATACGGCGCCCCGAGGACCGAACTATATGCGCTGACTGGAACGCTGGCTAGCTACGCGCGTATTTCGCGATTGCCAGCGGGGCGAAGAGGGCGATCAACCCCACAGACCAGATGACCGCGCGAATCACGAAGTACGACGCGGGATGGCCCAGCAGCGCCTCCGCGCCGTGCCCGTCTGCCAGGGAGCGCACCGCATTGACCATGACGGTGACCGGCTGGTTCTCGGCGAAGCCGCGCATCCAGGACGGCATCGTCGCCACCGGGATGTATGCGGAGGAGACGAACGTGAACGGGAAGATGATGAGCGCACCGCCCTGCGCCGCCTGGGCCGAGCCGGCGAACATCCCCATCAGCAGGAACAGCCACTCGAAGACGAGCCCGAACAGGATCACGAGCCCGACAGCGGCAAGGGCGCCGCTTACGGAGCCGTGCAGGCGGAACCCGACCGCAAACCCGAGACCGATCGTGATGGCCAGGCTCCACAGCTGCAGGCCGGTGTCCGCGAGCGCGCGGCCGACGAGCACCGCGCTGCGCGGGATGGGGAGTGACCGCAGCCGAGCGATCAGGCCGCTGTTCATGTCCTCGGCCATGCCCACCGACGAGTACATCGCGTTGAAGAGCACGCCGGTGGTGATGAACCCGGGGACCACGAAGTCGACGTAGTCGATGCCCCCCGTGCTGATCGCCCCACCGAACACGTAACGGAAGATCAGCAGGAACATCGCGCCCTGCAGCGTGCCGACAACGACGTACTGCGGTGTGCGAATGAAATTGAGCAGCACGCGGCGGGCGATCTGCTGCGCAGCGGTGACGAGGCCGGCGGCGTTGTCGCGCGGCAGCGCGATGGCGAGGCTCATGCCACTTCCTCCTGGGGCGCACCCGTGAGTGCGAGAAACGCTTCGTCGAGCGTGGGTTGACGCACCGACACCTCATCGATGGCGATGCCGGTTTCGTCGAGCGGTCGCAGCGCCGCGAAGACGTGCTGCGTTGCGATGTCCAGCCGCGCGGTCACGATGCGCGTGGGGACGTCGATCGAGGGTGAGTCGGCGCCGAGCGCCCGCAGCGTCGCCGTGACGCGCGGCAGCGCATCGGCGTCGCGCACGTGCACCTCGACGACGGTGCTCCCGGCCCGCTGCTTCAGCTCGCGCGGACTCCCGGATGCGACGACGCGACCGTGGTCGACGATGGCGATGCTCGACGCCAGGTGGTCCGCCTCGTCGAGGTACTGCGTCGTCAGCAGCACATCGGTGCCGTCGGCGACCAGCGAGCGGATGATGTCCCACACCTCGTTGCGGCTGCGCGGGTCGAGCCCGGTGGTGGGCTCGTCGAGGAGCAGGATGGCGGGGCGACCGACGAGGCTTGCGCCCAAGTCGAGCCGGCGGCGCATGCCGCCCGAGTAGGTGCGCACCAGGCGGTCTGCCGCGTCGGTCAGCCCCAGCCGGTCCAGCACGCTGCGCGCGTTGCGACGGGCATCTGTCCGCGACTGGCCGAAGAGGCGGGCGATCATCTCGACGTTCTCGCGGCCCGTCATCGTCGGCTCGACGGCCGCCGACTGCCCCGCGAGAGCGACGAGGCGACGAACGTCTGCGGGCTGTTTGGCGACGTCGAAGCCGCCGACCGTGAGCCGGCCTCCGTCTGGCCGGAGCAGCGTGGCCAAGAGGTTGATGAAGGTGCTCTTGCCCGCACCGTTGGGGCCCAGCACCGCCATCACCTCGCCGGACTGCACGGCGAGGTCGAGGCCATCCAGCGCCTTCACCTTGCCGAACCGCTGCTCGAGGCCCGAGGCCTCGATGATCGTGTTGCGTGTCACTAACGTCCTCCTACGCTTGAAGCTATCTAACGCCTCGAGGTGCGGATGCTAGACTAACGCAGTTAGACAAGTCAATCGCCCTGACGCCGTTGTATCGTCTGGGGCGACTACGAGGAGCAGCCGATGACCCCCGACACCACCGAGGCCTCCGGCCTCAATCGCAAGGCCGTGGTGGACGCAGCGCTGCAGCTGCTGAGCGAGGCCGGCATCGCCGGGCTCTCGATGCGCGGTCTCGCCGAGCGCCTCAACGTCAAGGCCGCCTCGCTCTACTGGCACGTTCGCGACAGGGATCAGGTGCTCGAGCTCGTCGCCGAGTCGCTCCTCGAACGCGTGGTGGTGCCGGCCTCGGACGGCTGGCGCGAACCGGTCGCAGCCGCTTGCACGTCCCTCGCCGGCCTCCTCCGCGATCAGGCAGCGGCCGCCGACGTGCTGCTCGTCTGCCTGCCGGCGCTGCAACGCAGCGCGTTGGCGCG
>JBOHUE010000055.1:0-4131 GCA_050734185.1 Candidatus Dormibacteria bacterium
TGTAGAGCGTCGGTTGATCCGTCGCAGATCTAGTTCGGGTGATCTGTCCCACTCGCATGGAGCTTAGGTCCTCCTCGCCGTCCCGCCGGCGCGCTTCTTGCGGATCTCGCCCGTCGACGTCCGGGCCACTGTTTTGAGTAGCTCGTTGCCCACCCAGAATTGCAGGACCTTGTCGCCGACGAGGACGTTGCAGGCGCTGCCGCTGTAGTTCTTGCCGACGCTCACCTGCTGATACCCGACGCAAACAACGCCATTCCGAGCCACGCTGCGGGTGACCCACTGCTCGCCCGTGCGTTCGGGCGTCCGTTCGGGCACCGGCGGTCGCGGGGCGGCGACTTGGAAGCGGGTGGCCGGCGTGGCGTCGCCAAGCGACTGGTGGGTGCGGCCCGTGTTGTAGTACGTCACCCACTCGTCGAGCGCAGCTTGCGCCGTGGGCAGGGTGCGGAAGATCTGCGTGGTGTCGAACTCGATGCGCAATGTGCGGTGGAAGCGCTCGATCTTGCCGGTGGTCGTGGGCGAGCGCGGCTGCGTCAGCAAGTGCTCGACGCCGTTCAAGCGGCAGATGCGGTCGAAGAGCACCTCGACCGGTGGCTGAAAGTACCGTCCCGTGAAAACCCTGCCGTTGTCGGTGAGGATCTGCTGGGGGACGCCATACGTCCTCATGGCCGCCGAGAGACCGTCGCAGACCACCTGGGTCCGTTCGCGGGGCATGAGCTTCGCCGAGATGCAAAAGCGCGAGTGATCATCAATGCCGGTCAGGGCTTTGGCGCTGGTCCCGTCGGCGATCAGGAAGCCGCCCACAACGTCCATCTGCCACAGCTCCATCGGCACACCTCGTTCCCAGCGCTTCCAGTGCTCCTGACGTGGATGTGAACGTCAAGCAGAAAGGGACCCGGCGCGATGATCAGAAACGGGACCACCCCGTTGGTTGATGGATCTCTGGTCGTCGTCGTGAAGGGGTGAGGGGCGCGGGGAGAGGGGTTGAACAACCTGGGGAATGTGGATAACCACGTGGTGTCCCAGGTCATGTCGACTCGATTCCGGGGCTCCTGGACGCGCTCATCGGCACGCGAGTGATGCGTTCCGACTGATCGTCGTTGTTTCACGCCCTCGGCAGCGGTTCCTCCTCTGTGGTGGCCACGGGCGGCGTGGTGGGCCGGCGCGATCGCGGGCGCGCAGTGTCAGTGCTGGACGCGCGAGCGGCGAGGCTTTCGCGGAAGCGGTACGAGTCGCCGCGGAAATGGAGCAGATGACAGCGATGAGTCAGCCGGTCGAGCAAGGCGGCGGTGAGACGAGCGTCGTCGTTGAACACGGAAGTCCAGTCGGCGAACTCCAGGTTCGAGGTGATGATCAGGCCGCCGCGGGTGTACCGATGTGCCAGCAGGATGAAGAGCAGCTGCGCTTGGTCAGCGTCCAACCTGAGAAAGCCGAGCTCGTCGCATACCAGCAGATCGATGCGGTCGAGCTGCTCCTCGAGGTTGCTCAGCCGATGTTCCGCCTGAGCTTCAGCCAGCTCTGTCACCAACTCGGCGACCGTGAGGAAGCGCACACGTTTGGCACGGCGGCAGGCCGCCAAGCCCAACCCGATGGCGGTGTGGGTCTTGCCGGTGCCCGGCGGACCAACGGCGAGCACCACCTCGCGGCGATCGATGAAGCTGCAGCGAGCGAGGTCGCTGACCAGCGTCGCGTTGAGCGAGGGCACCAGGGAGAAGTTGAAGTCGCTGAGCTCCTTGAACTCCGGGAACCGTGCTTGCGTGATGCGGGCCCGCTCCACGTTGACATCACGTTGAGCCACCTCGGCGTCGAGCAGCGCGGCCAGGAACTCGAGATGATCGTGGCGAGCCGTGGCTGCCTCCTCGGCGTACCGCGCGGCTTGGGCTGCGATCAACGGCAGCCGGAGTCGCTTCGCGTGGGTGCGGATCCGCAGCTCGGCGGCGATGGTGCTCATCGCGCCGCCTCCAGCAGCCGGCTGTACTGGTCGATGTCACCCGCCGGGACGTCCACCATCGCCAGCCGTTGCGGCAGTTGCAGCGGAGCCGCTCGGTCCGCGCCGCCGCCGAGCAACGCCGTGCGCACTCCGGCGGCGCTGATGTCATCGCGGGCGAGCGCCGCGGCGCACGCTGCCTGCCAGCGCACCGGCTCCACGTCATTGGCGAGCGCGCACACGGCGAGGAACTCGCGATGGGCCCGGCGCCGGTCGTCACCATGTCGCTGCTCCAGTGCGAGCAGCATCGCGCCCACCTCCTCGGCGAACTGCGCCTGCCGCACCGGGATGGCGTTGCTGAACGCGCCCGGCTTGCGCCGCAGCACCGGCAGGTAATGCCAGAAGTCGCAGACGGGCTCACCAGGGCCGTCGACGCGGCGGTGACGCGCAATGCGCCGGGTTGCCGTCCACACCTCGACGTGCTCCGCGAAGGCGCGCAGCCACAACCGCCGGCCGGCGTGCTCCACCGGCACCGAGTAGCGACGTTGCTGGAAGGTGACCAGCGCCTGCAGCGTCGCCTTCACCGGGTGCCGCGTGCACGGCAGAAAGGGCTGCGCCGGCAAGGGCGCCAGCAGCGGACGCTCGGCACGAAAGCGCTCGCCGACGGTCTGCTCCTGACCGCGGCGGCGACGCCGCTCCTCGGCTGCGGCGCGCACCGCCAGGATGGTGTTGAGCTCGTCGAGACTGCCCACGTCGGGCACCGGGACCAGGTACGACCGGCGCATGTACCCGACGAGGTTCTCCACCAAGCCCTTCTCGTGGCCCTGCCCGGGAGTGCAGTGATGCGCTCGAAAGCGGAACGCACTCTGCAATCCCACGAACTCGTCGCAGGGCACGAAGTGACCCTTGACGATACGACCCAACTGGCTCGGGTTGTCGTACCAGATGGTGGCGGGCGCTCCGCCCCAGGTGGTGAAGGTATTGACGTGTCCATCGAGCCAGGCGGCCCGGTCCTGCCGGCTGTACGCGACGACCACGTCGCGCGTGGAGTGCGACAGTCGAGCGCAGAAGAGTTGCAGCGTCCGCTCGACACCCGCGATCCGCGCCTGCGCTTCCCCGAAGTCGATCTGCCCTTCGGCGCCCGGATCATGCGCCAGCGGGATGGTCACCGCGTTCAGCCGCGGCCGGCCGTGTTCACGGACCCAGCCGCGCACCGTCGACTCGGCGCCGGCGAAGCCGTGCTCGTCACGCAGCCGCTCCCAGATCCGGTGGGCCGTGTGCCGCTGCTTGCGCGGTCGCGACTGGTCCTCCTCCAGCCAGCGCACGACGATCGGCGCCACGGCATCCATCACTGGGTGGCGCCGCGGCCCCTGCTCGCGGTATCGCCACGGGCCTGCGTCCGCGAGCGCACGGCGGATGGTCTTGCGGCTCTTGTGGAAAGTCCGCGCCAGTTCACGGATGGCCACCCCCTCGCGGAAATGGGCCCAGCGGATACGCTCGATCTCAGCCACCTTGGTCACTGCCTCCTCCCGGCACTTCGTCGGCTTGCACAACCGCTCGAACGTACCGGGGTTGGTTGATCAAGGTGGTCCCCTTTCAGGCCATCGTTTTGCCTACGGGTGGGTCCCTTTCAGTCTGGCGATTACAGTGGATGACGTCGCTGCGGGTCAATCACGCCGGCGCGGACGAGACAGCGGTACACCGCTGACTCCGATGGCGCTGGTGTCACTCGTCTACGCACCAACTCCAGCACCAGGCGGTGAGCTCCCCAATACCGGTGGATGCGTCGCAGCTCGAGCACCATGACCTCCGCCTCGGCGCTCATCTGATGGGGACACGACGCTGGCCGATGCGACCGCTCCGTGAGCCCGTCGAGGCCCTCACTCTCGTACCGCGCCAACCAGCGATGCAAGGTGCGCCGGTTCACATGCCATTGGTCGGCCACCTCGACGATGGTTCGCCCCTGTGACAGCACTGCCAGGACCGCTTGGTACTTGATCTCAGCCACGCTCATGTCCTTCATGGGCGCGACTGTGACCAATCAGCCGGAGTCGCTGGGACACATCAACCGAAGGTGTGTGACCCATCAGCCGAAGGCCCATTGGGACTCTTCAGCCGCACTCTTACATGCGATAACGAGGCCCCGACAGGAGTCGAACCTGCGACACGAGGTTTAGGAAACCTCTGCTCTATCCGCTGAGCTACGG
>JBOHUE010000056.1:0-30522 GCA_050734185.1 Candidatus Dormibacteria bacterium
GGGCCATTGCGAGCGCAACCAGCCCGCGGCGATCAGGCATCAGGCGTCCCAATCCACCAAGTTCTCAGTCCCCTCTCTGAACGTGCGCTTGCGGTCATCCGCACGCCTCTGCGGGCGCAGCATGACAGCAACCGGGTCCCCAAACGACGGTGCCGCATGTTATGCCGCAATTAGGGCGCGAATGCAAACGCTGCATTAGCGTCGAAATGCACAAACAGGCCCAGCTTCTGTGCGTATCAGACGTTTCGTCACACAGTGGCAACAGTCGCGATAACAGCGGGGATGTAGCGTGCGAACCGTGCGTTCTGGCACAGCGTGTCCGTGCGAAGCCGCCCGCAATTTGGTATGTGCGGGAAACAAAGTCACGGGCGCGTCCGACCGTCTTGCAATGGTTTCGTCAAGAAACGTTTAAGCGCGGTCTTCTGCGCCGGATGCCTCGCTACGGTCGAGCCGACAACGGCACGACTGAGCGGGAGCGCGTGCCGCCGCATCTGACCGCAAGCTGGAGAATGCCAATGGTTTCGACACTCCCCACCCCCACTGCGCCGCGAACGACGCGCCAGCGCTGGATCGGGGTCGGATCCTCAGCCGGGCGCGACTCGCGCGCCGCCGGCGCCGCCGCCGCCCGCGATGCTCTGCAGGGCGATGACCCGCGCCTCGTGATCACGTTCGCATCGCCGGCGCACGATCTGGCCGCGCTGCTCTCGGGGATCCGCGACCTCTGTCCCGATGCGCCGCTGGTCGGATGCTCGACGGCTGGTGAGATCGCGACCGATGGACCCGGCGACGCCGGCGTCGTCGTCGTGGCGTTGGGGGGCGACGGCTTCTCGGTCGCGACTGAGGTGGCCCGCAACGCCTCGAGCGACGTTCGCCTGGCGGGCGAACGAGCAGCGGCTGCTGTCGGGCGCGTGGCGCCGGCAAAGCATCAGGTGCTGCTGCTGCTGAGTGACGGCCTCGGCGGTGACCAGCAGGAGGTGGTGCGCGGCGCGTACTCCGTCCTGGGCGCCTCGGTGCCGCTGGTCGGCGGCTGCGCCGGCGACGACCTGGCCATGAAGCGCACCCACCAGCTGCACGACGACGAGGTCCTCGAGGACTGCGTCGTGGCGGCGGCCATCTCCTCTGACGCTCCGTTCGGCATCGGTGTGCAGCACGGCTGGCGCCCGGTGGGTGATCCATTCCTCGTGACCAAGAGCAGCGGCACGCGGGTCTTCGAGCTCGACGACAAACCGGCGCTCGACGTGTATGCGGAACGCCTCGGCGCGCCTGCGGAGATCCTCCAGGACGCGGCGGCGTTCACGCGGTTCGCGATGACCCACCCATTCGGCCTGCGCCGGCGCAGCGGCGAGGAAGTGCGGTTCATCGCCGAGGCCAACTTCGAGGACCGATCCATTGGCTGCATCGCCGGCGTCCCGCAGGGTGGGCTCATCTGGATCATGGAAGGTGACGCCGACTCAGTGCTGAGCGCAACCGATGCTGCCTGCGCGCAGGCGCTGGAATCGCTGAACGGAGCGCCTCCGCTTGGACTTCTCGCGTTCGACTGCATCGCAAGGCGCGGCGTGCTCGGCGACGGAATTCGCACCGAGGTGCAGCGCATCGGCGAGAGCGCGGGCGGAGCACCGGTCGCCGGTTTCTATACGTACGGTGAGATCGCGCGCACGACCGGCGTGAGCGGGTTCCACAACCAGACGCTCGTGGTGCTGGCCTTCGCGTAGACCGATGACCACAGTCATCGCAGCGCCAGGCGGTACCAGCTGGTCGACGCACCAGCTCTCCGAGTTCCTCGTCGCCATCGCGGCGACGGGGGACGAGGAGTCCGCGGCGTCGTGCGCGATCCAGTGGGCCGCCGAGTCCTTCGAGGCGGAGGTGGCGGCGATCGTCGTCGACGGTCGCGTGGTCGACGCTGTCGGCTACCCGCGCGGTCGCGTGCCGGAGGCGGAGATCGCCGCGGTCGCCGACCGCTCCGCGCACGTGCTCGCGGTTCCGGGATTCGGTGACCTGCCCGCAATCGCCGAGTCAATCGATGGCGTCAGCGGGTCGCTCGTACTGGCGCGCTCCGGCGAGGACGGGTTCAACGCAGAGGAGATGCAGCTGCTGCGCGCGATGGCGCGCACGCTGTCGATGACACTCCGCACGCTGGGCATGCTCGACAAGGAGCGCGGCCTGCGAGAGGAGGGCGAGCAGCGCGCCGCCGAGAACGCGCGGCTGCTGCTGATGCTGCAGGAACGGCAGGCGCTGCTCGAACGCCTGACGAAGATTCAAGTGTCCATCTCGCGACGCGCGCCACTGCCCGAGGTGCTGGACGCGATCGTCGCCGGCGCGCACGAGCTGCTCGGCGACGAGGTGGTGGGACTCCGCTTGCTGGACAAGGATGATCCCCGCTATCTCAACCTCGTGTCGAGCGTGGGCGTCACCCGCCCGCTGCGCGGATCGATTGCGCGCACGCCCGTCGGCAAGGGTGTCGGTGGCCGCGCGGTGCTCGAGGACCAGCTCGTGATCGTCGAAGACTACGCCAGAGAAGGCGCCGCCATCGAGACGTTTGTCGAGGACAACCTGCAGACCGCGATGGCCGCACCCATCCACGAAGATGGCGTCGCCGTCGGCAGCATCGTCGTCGCCACGTATCGCGAGCGGCGCGTGTACAGCGACACCGAGCGCGAGATGCTGCTCGCGTTTGCCCACCACGCGAGCATCGCGCTCAACGACGCCAAGGCCGTTGACCAGATGCGCCACATGGCGTATCACGACGCGCTGACCGGCCTGCCCAACCGCGCGCTCTTCCTCGAACACCTCACGCGCGCGGTGAGCAACGCGCGGCGCAGCAAGCAGAGTCTCGCGGTGCTGTTCCTGGACCTCGACCGTTTCAAGCTTGTCAACGACAGCCTCGGTCACCCCGCCGGCGACCGCCTGCTCAGCGCCGTCGCCGGCCGGTTGCGCCGCTCGTTGCGCGACTCCGACCTGGCCGCGCGGCTCGGCGGCGACGAGTTCGCGGTTCTCGCGGAGAACACCACCATCGAGGGAGCCCGCGCCGTTGCCGAGGCGATCACCGAGTCGCTGCGCGATCCATTCGATATCGACGGCCACGAGCTGAGCGTCACCGGCAGCATCGGCGTCGTTTTCGACCGCGGCGGTCGCACCAGCGCAGATGCCTTGCTGCGCAATGCGGATCTCGCGATGTATCGCGCCAAGATGGACGGCCCTGGGCAGCATCTCGTGTACGAGCCGGACATGCACACGATGGTGTCCGCCCGCGTGCTGCTCGAGGCGCAGTTGCGTCGCGCGGTGCGCAACGGGGACTTCGTCGTGCACTACCAGCCCATCGTGTGGCTGGACACCGACGACATCGTCCGCGTCGAGGCGCTGGTGCGCTGGCGGCGCGAGGACGGCGAGCTGGTCGCACCCAGCGGGTTTCTCGATGTTGCCGAGGAGACGGGGCTCATCGTGCCGATCGGCCGTCTGGTCACGCGCCAGGCGATGGAGCAGGTGCACGAGTGGCAGCGGTCGTTCCCGCACGCAACCTCGCTCAACCTCTCGATCAATCTGTCGCCGCGTCAGCTGCAGCAGTCCGAGGTGGTGACCGACATCATGGGGGCGCTGCAGACCACCGACTTCAACCCCGCACGGCTGCTCGTCGAGATCACCGAGACCGCGCTGATGCACGACACCACGCAGGTTGGGGAGCGGCTGCGCGAGCTCAACGCGCTCGGGATACGCATCGCGCTCGACGACTTCGGCACCGGCTACTCGTCGCTCACGTATCTGCGCACGTTCCCCATCGACCTGCTCAAGGTGGACAAGTCGTTCATCGCGGACATCGCCGGCGGCAAGTCGGAGGCCAAGGTGGCGCGCGCGATCATCGAGCTGGCGCGGACGCTGCGTCTCGAGACTGTGGCCGAGGGTGTCGAGGAAGCGGCACAGGTGGCTGAGCTGGTGCGGCTGCGATGCCGCATGGGCCAGGGCTTCTACTTCGCCAAGCCACTGCCGGCTCGCGACCTTGGACGCCTCCTGCGCAGCCGCGAGCCGGGGCCCGACCTCGAGGTGATGCACGGAGGCGCACTCGCCGGCTGACCCCGCCCGGGCTGCTCGACGAGTGGCCTGTACGATGAGGTCGATGCGATACCTGATCACGTCCGCGCTGCCGTACATCAACGGCGTCAAGCACCTGGGCAACCTCGTCGGGTCGATGCTGCCCGCGGACGTGTACGCGCGCTACCTGCGCGACCGCGGCAACGAGGTGCTCTTCATCTGCGCCACCGACGAGCACGGGACGCCCGCTGAGCTCGCGGCAGCCGAGGCTGGTCTTGACGTCGCCGATTACTGCGCCCGCGAGCACGTGATTCAAAGGGAGCTCGGCGAGCGCTTCGGCCTGTCATGGGACCACTTCGGGCGCAGCTCGTCGCCGCAGAACGCCGAGCTGACGCGTCACTTCGCAGGGAAGCTGCGCGACAACGGGCTCATCGACGAGGTGGTGACCGAGCAGGTCTTCTCGCTCGACGACGGTCGATTTCTCCCCGACCGATACATCATCGGCACGTGCCCGTACTGCGGCTACGAGCGCGCTCGGGGCGACCAATGCGAGAACTGCACGCGGCTGCTCGAACCCGCGCTGCTCATCAACGCGCGCTCCGCGATCTCGGGCAGCACGAACCTAGAGCGGCGCAGCACCAAGCACCTCTACATCCGGCAGTCGTTGATGCGCGACCGCGTGCAGGAGTGGATCGACTCGCACGGCGAGTGGCCCTTGCTGGTGACGTCGATCGCGCGCAACTGGCTCGACGTCGGCCTCGAGGACCGCAGCATCACGCGTGACCTCAAGTGGGGCGTGCCCGTCGGCTGGCCGGGGTGGGAGGACAAGGTCTTTTACGTGTGGTTCGACGCGCCCATCGAGTACATCGGCGCCACCAAGGAGTGGGCCGACGCGCAGCCGGACGTCGAGCCCGACTGGCGGGGCTGGTGGTACGAGGCGCGCGATGTGCGCTACATGGAGTTCATGGGGAAGGACAACATCCCCTTCCATACGATCAACTTCCCCATCACCATCATGGGCTCGGGCGAACCGTGGAAGCTCGTCGATTACATCAAGGGGTTCAACTACCTGACGTACTACGGCGGCAAGTTCTCCACCAGCCAGCACCGCGGCATCTTCATGGATGCGGCGATCGAGCTGCTGCCCGCCGACTACTGGCGGTACTGGCTCATGGCCAACGCGCCGGAGTCCGACGACACCGAGTTCACATGGGAGGGCTTCGCCCTCAACGTGAACAAGGACCTCGCCGGGATCTTCGGCAACTTCGTGACGCGCACGCTCAAGCTGACGCAGAAGCGCTTCGGGGACGTGGTGCCCGCGGGCGGCGCGCTGGGCGACGACGAGGCACGTCTATTCAGCGACGTCGACGAAGCGCTCGCGGCCTACGTCGCGGAGATGGAGGCGGTGCGCTTCCGTCCAGCCGCATTCGCGCTGCGCACGCTGTGGAGCGCGGGCAACCAGTACCTCGATCGAACGGCGCCGTGGAACGAGAGCGATGATGCGCGCGCGGCGTGCGTGCTGCGCACCGCGATCAACCTGGTTCGCATTGAGGCCATCGTCTCGCGCGCGTTCGTGCCCTTCGGGTGTGAGCGCCTGGCTCGCGACCTGGGGTTGACCGAGGCCGAGCTGCGCTGGCCGGGCGCAGCCGCCGCCGAGCTCCAGATGTTGCAACCAGGACGGCCCGTGACGGTCAGCGACGCGTTGTTCCCGCGGATCGGCGATCGCAGCACGCTCAGTGCGTGGATCGCAGAGATGGAGGCGATGTTCGGCGGGCGTGAGCACGCCGCGTGATCCTGTGTGCGCCCTGAGTGATTGCTGTGCCGAAACGGTGCGGGGACTGAGACCGTTTCGCTGATTTTGTAAGGGATTTGAAAGGCAGCGTGGTACAACATCAGTTGCAAGTGACTGCCTCCAGGTTTCGTCTTGCCATCGCTATTGCCATCGTTGCTACGCTCGCATCGTTGCTGGGCGTGCTCCTCACGGTGCACCGCCCGATCCTCGGCGCGACGGCTGCGGCCGCAGCAACAACGTCGCCGTCGGCGTCGCCGTCGGCGCATCCAAAGGGGCCCCGCGGTGGGTTTCCCGGGGGCGGCGGAACCGGGACGGTGACCGGGATCAGCAACGGCACGATCACCTTGCGCACGTTGACCGGCACCCTGACGGTGAACACCACGGACTCGACGACCTACTCGAAGGAAGGCAAGTCCATCCACATCACCGACATCAAGGACGGAGACGTCCTGCAGGTGCGGTCGCAGCGCCCGTCCGGGACGCAGTCGCCGTCGGCGACGCCCCCGACGACGGTCACGGCGACCGCGATCACTGTGGTGCAGCCGACGTTCTTCGGACGCGTCACGTCGATCTCGGGGCCGACGATCTTCATCGTGGCTCGCGACGGCCAGGAAGAGTACGTGTTCACCACCGACGCCACGACCTATGCGAGCAGTGGCTCGGCCGCGAAGTTCAGCGACGTCAAGGCCGGCGACTACATCAGCGCCCAGGGAACGCAGACCGATCTCAAGCACCTGACCGCGGATACCGTGACCATCAGCACGAACGCGGGACACGACGGTGGCCCGAGCTTCGGCGGACCGCACTTCGGCGGCGAGCGTTTCCCCGGCCGGCCGCATCCGTCGGGATCGCCGTCTCCGGCGGCCAGCATCCCTCAGTAGCGACGCTCCATGGGGCGGGGGCCGCGTAGCATGAGAGGCTGCGCGGGAGTAGCTCAGAGGTAGAGCGCTAGCCTTCCAAGCTGGATGTCGCCGGTTCGAGCCCGGTCTCCCGCTCTCCGTCGTCCGAGCTGCGGGCGTCGGCAGACGTTTTCATGTATGCGTGCCGATGCGACATGGACACCGCGTAGGTGATGGCACGCGGACCTACCACGCATGGAAGAGCATGCTGCAGCGGTGCAGCAATCCAGCACGACCAGAGTGGCCGCATTACGGCGGACGCGGTATCACCGTTTGCGAGCGTTGGCGCCGGTTCGACAACTTTCTCGCGGACATGGGCGTCTGCCCGCCCGAGCGCTCGTTGGACCGGATTGACAACGACGGCAACTACGAGCCTGACAACTGCCGTTGGGCGACGATGATGCAGCAAATCCGCAACCGACCTCAAGCATGTGGAGAGCGCCACGGCCGCGTAAAGCTGAACGTTGATGACGTGATAACAATCCGCCGGCTCGCCAGATGCGGTGCCAGCTACGGCAGGCTTGCGTCCACGTTCTCTGTCACGCCCACCACCATTGGCAGTATCGTCCGCCGCGAGACGTGGCGCCATCTCGTGAGAAAGTCGCCGATCGAGCCGCGCGCAGTAGGCGATCTCGGCATCAGCATCAACGATCCAAGCTAGGAATCGTTACGAACGCCCGCCATATCTCGCCGGCGTTCGAGCACGTCCTCGGTAGAGTCGGTTGGCGACGGCGCGGCCTCGCCCCCGCGATCAGCTCACCTTCGCGATGATCTTGTCCACTTCCTCGCTGGTGAAGGCCCGCATCGTCGTCGAGCGGACGTTGCCGCCCTCGCCGAGCTTGAGCATCGCTGCCGTCATTGTCTCGTCGTCGGGTGCCTCCATCACCGCGACGATGTCGTAGGGCCCGAGCGTCCAGTGGAGATCGATCAGTTGCGCGCCGAGCGATTTGAGCAGACTCGCGAAGGCCTCGCCTCGCGCTGTTGTCTGCTTGTCGTTGCGGACGCCCTGATCCGTCCAGTTGAAGAGCCCGACGTACCGTGCCATCTCACAACCCCTCCAATCGTCTGCCCACCTAGAAAAGGGTGGTTCCGTCTGCGAAGGATGACGACGGAAGCGAGGGGTGTCAACGACCCCACGCGGTCACGCTACTCCCGCCTCCAGCTGGTCACGACGCACCGCGACCGCGCTGATCGACCCGCGGCCGAGCAGGAGCGTCTTCAGCAACCGGTGATAGCCGTCAAGGATCACGAGACGGCCACGGTGACGCATGACGTGGATCGGAAACCCGAGGTCGGCAGACATCGCCTTCGCCACGTGCGCCGCGTACTCGTCCGGCCGTTCGAGCATGTCGCGAATGCTCACCTGGAATCGCTTACCGCGCCACCGCCACACCGGAAGGTCGATCAGCCACGACAGCTTGCGCACGTCCAGATCGCTCGCGGGAGTCGCGAGCGCCCAGAGCTGCTCCTCCGACCAGTACAGCGCGGGAAACGCTCGGCGCACCTCGGGCGGCATGAGCGCGCGCAACGCTCGCCGTGACACACGCGGCACCTCAAGATCGCCCGGCACCGCGACGTCGATCGTCTCCATGGCGTTTCCCCTATTCTGCGATGGCACCGACCTTGATTCGCGAGAGGTACATCGCCAAGCTACGCAGCGACAACGGATGAGGGCGCGCCGCACCACTTCGTGAGCGCCCCCGCGACTCCTGCGTCAGTTCCGTCTCCAACCCAGGCAACATAGCCGTCCGGCCGCACCAGCACGGCTGACGGAGCACTCACGACACCCAGCACCGGCAGCTCCCAAGCACCGTCGTACGTCGCGTCGATCGACCGCACGCGACCGACCGATGACGTGATATCGAGCGCGCCAGGCGCCCCGAGGTTGAGCAGCATCGGCTTTGCGTCGTGCAGCAGCGCAAACACATGCGTCGGACCGTCCGCGGTCATCAGGTCGATGTCCGGCATGCGACGTCCCAGCAGCGGATGTCCGTCACCGAGCTCGTAGTGGATGTCGAGACCCGAGATCATCGCCGCCATGTGCTTGCGAGGCTCGTCCATGCTGAGGACCTGCGACAGGAAGTCGCGCAGCGCGTCGACGCGCGGGTTGCCGCGGGTCAGCACCGTTTGCGCAAGCGTGTTCTGCATCACGCGGGCCGCCACCGGCTGCCGCTCCGACTGGTAGGTATCGAGCAGGGTCTCTGGTGAGAAGCCGGTCACCACCTGAGCGAGCTTCCAGCCGAGATTCACCGCGTCCTGAACGCCGAGGTTCAGCCCCTGTCCGCCGAGCGGCGCGTGAATGTGCGCGGCGTCGCCGGCGAGCAACACGCGCCCGTCACGGTACGACGCCGCCTGGCGGGTGGCGTCCGTGAAGCGCGATACCCATCGCGCACTGCGCGTCCCATAGTGCGTGCCCCGCGCATCCACGAGTGCATCGCGCAGGTCCTCGAGCGTCGGCGTGCCCGAGCGCCCGACCTCCTCTTCGCGCACCACCACACCGACCACGCCATCGCCAAGCGAAGCGACGGCATGCACGCCCTTGTCGTCACGGCGGACGCCGAACTCGAGCTCGCCGTCTATCTCGACTTCGCCGAGCAGGTAGCTGGTCACCGGATCCCATCCGGGGAACTCGATGCCCGCGGCCTTGCGCACGGCGCTGCGTCCGCCGTCACACCCGACGAGGTACTCGGCGCGCAACGGCGGGCCCGATGACAGCGTCACATCAACGCCGCTGCCGTCCTTTGTGAATCCAACAAACGCTCGTTCGCGCTGCAGTGGGACACCGAGCTCCTCGACCCAGTCCGCCAGGATGTGCTCGGCGTACCGCTGCCACAACGCGAGTCCGTAGTTGTGTCGCGTGGGAAAGTCGCTGATGTCGAGCGGGACTCCGCCGAACGACGCGACCTGCGCCGTTTGGCCCTGTGCGACAAAGCGATCCGCCACGCCGCGCTGGTCGAGGACCTCGAGGGTGCGCGACTGCAATCCGCCGGCACGCGAGCTTTCACGGTCCACCGCGGCGCGCATCTCGACAACGGCGACATCGACACCCGCCAGCGCGAGCTCCGCCGCCAGCATCATTCCGGTTGGACCTGCTCCGACTATCACGACCGCGTGCTCTCCCATCGCTGTCTCCTCCCAAATCCATCGGTGCTGAGCCGGCCCGCGAGTCTGCACCGAGGCGCCCCTCTTGCCGCAAGCCCCCCGTCGACTACTATGTTGAAGAGGGAGGGGACGTGTCATCGACACCTGACGACGACATGCGGATCGCCGCCAATCGCGACAACGGGGATGACCGCGTCGCGATCCATTTCAACTCCCGCTTCTATGACGTCGAGGGATGGTTGCGGGACAAGAAGGGGCCGCGACCGTGGGAGCAGAAGGCGCTCGGCGACGTCTCGGGGCTGCACCTGGTGCATCTCCAGTGCCACTTCGGGCTCGATACCCTCGCCTGGGCTCGGGCGGGCGCGTCTGTCGTCGGACTCGACTTCGCGCCCTCCGCGATCGCGACTGCGAAATCGCTGGCCGAGCGTTCCGGCCTGGCTGCCTCGGCCGAGTTCGTCTGCGCCCGCGACGGCGCGCTGGGCTGGCTGCCGAGTGTTGACCGCTGGGCGGAGCAGGTCGCCGGCCTTCTGCGCGCGGGCGGCCGTGTGTACATCCACGACGGCCACCCGCTTGCGTGGGCACTCGCCGACGACCGGCTCGCGTTCGCGCACACGTACTTCGAGGAATCCGAACGGCCGCTCGTCGACGATTCGGGTGCGACGTACACCGACTCAGTCGGTCCTCCGCAACACACACGCACGTACGAATGGAATCACTCGATCGGGGAGATCGTGACCGCGCTGTCGCGCCACGGGCTACACCTGAACTGGCTCATCGAGCACGACTGGACGGTATGGCCACGCTTCCGCTGGCTCATCGAACAACCCGACGGCAGGTGGAGCCTGCCGCCCGACGTGCCGCGCGTCCCGTTGACATTCGGCCTGCTCGCGACGCGGCCCCGCTGACTACGAAACCTGCGTCAGCGAGAGCGTGTTCCCGTCGGGATCCTGAAACCACGCGATACGCGCGCCACTCGGTGACCGCCAGACGCCCAGGTCGTCCTGGTCGACGCCCTCATACCGCTGCATGGCAACGCCGCGCGCCTTCAGCTCGCCGACAGATCGTGCAATGTCGTCGACGCGCCAGCCCGCCACTGTGAACGGCTGAGGCGCCAAGTGGGCAACCGGCGTCACTCGCAAGGTGGTGCCGCCGCAGTCGAACGTGAGCGCGAACGGCGTCTCCTCGATAAGCGTCAAACCGAGCGTGCCTTCGTAGAAGCCCTTGGCGCGAGCGGCATCGGTGGTCGCGAGGAACGCGACGAGCGGAGCGCCGGTGAGCACCACGGCGCTCGACTCAGCCGATCGCGGCGAGCTGTTTGATGGCGTCGCTCTCGGGACGGTCCTCGATCACGACGATCCCTGCATCGCCTGCGATCGTCCGAGCATCGTCGGCCAATCGCCCTCGCTGCACCCACACCGCACGAGCGCCCAGCGCGACGGCGCGCCGCACGATGGCGACGTGCTCCGCCTCCGGCCGGAACAACGCGATGGCGTCGACATGCGCCGGCATCGCGTCCAGCGCTCGGATCATGAGCGCCGGATCACCCTCGCGCTCGGCAGCCATGACCTCAACGCCGTCGGCCGACGGAGGCGCGTTGCCGGGGTCGACAACGCCATAGGCGGATGCGGTGCCGTTCGCGAGGTTCGCGGACAGCACCACACACCCCGCGGCAAGCAGGGCGCGGGGGATCTCCTGGCTGGGCCAGTCCACGAGAAGCACGGCAACCGGCATGACCGTCGCAGGGTACGGCGCGGACGCACCGCCTCGGGTATGGTGATCGCGCCATGGAAGGCAACACCGTGCTGGTGGAGGCGGCGGGTCACGAACTCCCGATCACCAGCCCCGACAAGGTGTTCTTTCCCGAGCGCGGCGAGACCAAGCTGGACCTCGTCCGCTACTACGAGTCGGTCGAGGTGCCGCTCATGCGCGCCATGGGTGGCCGCCCGGTGCTCCTCCAGCGGTTCCCCAACGGTGCCGGCGGGCCGTCCTTCTTCCAGAAGCGCGTTCCCGACTCCCGCCCCGAGTGGCTCGAGACGGCGATCGTGAGCACGCCCAACGGCACGACGTCGAACGCGCTCGTCGCCGCCGACCTCGCCCACGTCCTATGGGCGGTCAACATCGGCTGCCTCGGCTTCCACGTCTGGCCGTCGCAGGCCGACGATCAGGAGCACGCCAACGAGCTGCGCATCGACCTCGATCCCGGGCCCGGCGTGACGTTCCCCATGGTCCAGGAGGCCGCACACGAGGTGCACCGGCTGCTGATCGACGACCTGCACGTCGCCTGCATGCCCAAGACCACGGGCAACCGCGGCATCCACGTGTACGTCCGGCTGCAACCGCGCTGGACGTCCATCGAGGTGCGCAGTGCCGCGGTCGCCGTCGCGCGCGAGCTGGAGCGCCGCCGCCCCGACCTCATCACCGCGTCCTGGTGGAAGGAGGAGCGTGGTACGCGCGTTTTTGTCGACTTCAACCAGAACGCGCCGCACAAGACGATCTTCGGTGCGTGGTCGGTGCGTGCGCGGCCGGGCGCCCAGGTGTCGACGCCGTTCGCGTGGGAGGAGCTCGACGCGATCGATCCCACCACGCTCACGATGGTCACGGTGCCGCCTCGGGTTGCGAGTGACGGCGACCCGTGGGAGCCCATGTCGGCCTCGCCGCAGTCGCTGGGGCCGATCCTCGAGCTGGTCGCGCGCGATCAGGCGAACGGACTGGTCGACGCGCCGTGGCCGCCGGTGTACCCCAAGATGCCCGGTGAGCCGCCTCGCGTGGCGCCCAGCCGGGCGCGCGTCAAACCGGACGCCAGTCCGGACGCGCAAACACCAGCTGCACATCGCTGACGCGCCGCTCGGCGAATCCCGCCTCGCAGTACGCGAAGTAGTAGCGCCACATGCGCAGAAACGACTCGCTGAGTCCCATCGAGCGCGCCGCATCCAACCGGCTGTCGAGCGACTCGCGCCAGTGGCGCAGCGTGATCACATAGTCGCGGCCGATGTCGCGCAGATCGATCACGCTCATGTCGGTCACGCGCTTGGTGCTGTCGATCATCGCCGCCACCGATGGCAGGCAGCCGCCGGGAAACATGTAGCGCTTGATGAAGTCGCGCCAGCGTTTGGAGCGGTCGAACTCGCGGTCGGGGACCGTGATCGCCTGGATCGCGGCGACACCGTCCGGACGCAGCCGCTTGGCGATGATGCTGAAGAACTCGTCGTAGAGCCGCCAGTCGACGGCCTCGATCATCTCGATGGACACCACGTGCGAGAAGCTGCCGCGTACGTCGCGATAGTGCTCGCGCAGGACGGTGACACGGTCGTCGAGGCCCTCGCGCGCAGCCAACTCTGTGGCGTGGGCGTACTGCTCTTCGCTGATCGTGGTCGTCGTCACGTGCGCGCCGTACGCGCGCGCCGCGTGCACCGCAAAGCCGCCCCAGCCCGTGCCGATCTCGAGCACGCGCGAGTCGCGGTTGAGCCCGACACGCCGCGCGATGCCGTCGAACTTCGCGGTCTGCGCCTCCTGCAGCGTCATCTCGGGACGCTCGAAGACGGCGCAGGAGTACGCCATGGTCGGGTCGAGGAACAGCTTGAAGAAGTCGTTGCCGAGGTCGTAGTGGGCGTGGATGTTGCGCCGGTCCTCGTCCCCGGTCGGCGCGTGGCTCGACGAGGACGTGCCCAGGCTGCGCAGGCGCGTCAGCGGGTTTCGCAGCAACCGGTTGAGCCGGTCGAGATTGCGCGCGAGGATGCGGAGCACCGCGACGATGTCGTCGCTGTCCCACAGCCCCTCCATGTACGCCTCCGCGAGGCCGACGCCGCCGCCCGTGAGCGCGCGGCGCCACATGTGCGGCTGGCTGACGACGATCTGCGCATCGATGTCGCCGGGCTCGCCGAAGCGCTCCTCGCGCGCCCCCTCCACTACGGTGAGCTGCCCACCGCGAAGCCGCGAAAGCAGCCTACGCGCCACCGCACCTGCCCCGGAGTCGATGCTGCTCATGTCGTCCCCACAGTTCCCATGACGCTCGGCATCGAATCTCGGATCACCGCGTCCCAGCTTAGAACGCCGGCGTCGCCGGTCAGTCGCCGATGTGGTCGGCGGGGATGACGCCGAGCTTGCCGGCCTTGAAGTCGGACATCGCCTGCGCTATCTCGGCGTGGGTGTTCATGACGAAGGGGCCGTACCAGGCCACGGGCTCGCGGATCGGCCGCCCCCCGAGGATGAGGACGTCGAGATTCGGCGAGCGGCTCTCCTGCTCCTGCGCGGCGCCGACCGTGATCACGTCGCCCTCGCCGAACGCGGCCAGCTGCCCAGTCTGGATGGGCCGCGCCGCGGTGCCGGCGGTCCCGTTGCCGGCGAGCACGTAGACGAGCGCGTTGAACTCGCGCGGCCAGGGCAGCACCAGCCGCGCGCCCGGGCTGAGCGTGGCGTGCGCCAGCGAGATCGGCGTGTGCGTGACACCGGGGCCCTGGTGTCCGGCGACATCTCCGGCGATGACGCGCAGCAGCGTGCCGCCGTCGTACGAGGTGAGCAGCGCGACGTTGCCGGCGCGGATGTCCTGGTAGCGCGGCGGGAGCCACTTGTCCGCCGCCGGCAGGTTGACCCACAGCTGAACGCCGTGGAACAGACCGCCGCTGGCGACGAGCGTCTCCGGCGGCCGCTCGATGTGCAGGATGCCCCGACCCGCGGTCATCCACTGCGTGTCGCCGTTTGTGATGAGCCCGCCGCCGCCGTTGGAGTCCTGATGCTGGAAAGTGCCGTCGATGATGTACGTCACCGTCTCGAACCCGCGATGCGGGTGCCACGGCGTGCCCTTGGGCTCGCCTGGCGCGTACTCCACCTCCCCCATCTGGTCCATGTGGATGAACGGATCGATGAGCGCGGGGTCGGCGCCTGCGAACGCGCGGCGCACCGGGAATCCCTCGCCCTCCAGTCCATGTGGCGCAGAGGTCACGCTGAGCACAGCACGGTCCTGTGTGGCCGTGGCGTCAGGCAGCGGAATGTGCGGCAGCGCCGTGATGTCGTCGACGGTGACGGCGGGCATGCGGTGGTCTCCTTGTTACGTGGCGCTCAGAGCGCCAGCGCCTTGATCGGCGACATGACGTTCTCTGCGGTCCAATCGACACCGGGCACGTCGATGTACAGCTCGATCTCGTTGCCGTCCGGGTCTTCGATGTACAGGCTGTGCGTGACGGTGTGGTCGCTCGAGCCGATGACGCGCACGTCCCTCTCGCGGCAGCGCGCGAGCGCCGCGCGCAGCTCGTCATCGGTGTCGCCGACCTTGAGCCCGAAGTGGTAGAGCCCGAGATGGCGCTGTCGCGGCACCGGCTGCGCGTCGCGTCCCACCTCGATCAGCAACAGCTCGTGGTGCGTGCGCCCGCTGCTGAAGAGCGCCACCGGGACGCGGGCGCCGTTGTCGCCGCCCGGCATCTCGAGACGGCGCCAGCCGAGAACGTCTCCGTAGAACTGCGCCGAGCGGTCGATGTCGGCAACGTAGAGAACGATGTGACCCAGCTCTTTGACCTGCATGCCCGGAGCATACGCGGATGAGGTTGACGTGTCAACTTTCTGCTAGACTCGATCCTGATGGTGTCCAAGCGCGAGCCACACTGGCTCGACCCGGTTGAGATGCGCGCCTGGCGCGGCCACCTGCGAATGAGCTGGCTCGTCGCCGCCGCGATCGAGCGTGACCTGCGCCGCGCCGGCCTCTCTCACCCCGACTACTACGTGCTCGTCCAGCTGTCGGAGTCGCCGGGTCGCCGCATGCGCATGACCGACCTCGCCGACGGCATCCAGTGGTCCAAGAGCCGTCTCTCGCATCACATCGACCGCATGGAGCAGCGCGGGCTCGTGCGCCGCGAGGACTGCGAGAGCGACGCGCGCGGGGCGTTCGCCTGTCTCACGCCTGCGGGACTGCGCGCGATCGAGGGGGCCGCGCCGGACCACGTCGATAGCATCCGCCGCCACCTGGTCGACCTGCTCTCCGCCGAGCAACTGGAGTCGCTGGGCGACATCAGCGACAGCGTCATCGCGCACCACGCGCCGTAGCGCGGGCCCCCTTTGCTATACGTGTGTCATGGCCACTGAATCGACGCTCATCCCCCTCGGCACGCTCGCTCCGGATTTCGCACTGCCGGACGTCACCACCGGACGCGCGGTTCGGCGCGACGAGGTGGCCGCAGGACGCCCGCTCCTCGTGATCTTTCTCTGCCGCCACTGCCCGTACGTCAAGCATGTGACCGAAGAGCTGGCACGGCTGGGACGCGATTACGGGGCGCGCGTCGGCATCGCCGGCATCAGCGCCAACGACGCCGCGACATACCCCGACGACGCGCCGCAGAGTCTCGCCGAGATGGCCCGCGAGTGCGGGTTCACGTTCCCCGTGCTGTACGACCAGACGCAGGGCGTCGCCCGCGCGTACGGCGCGGTGTGCACGCCGGACTCGTTCCTCTTCGACGGCGACCTGCGACTCGCGTACCGCGGGCGGCTCGACGAAACGCGCCCGCGACAGGGCGTCGAAGCAACCGGCGCCGACATTCGACTCGCGCTTGATGCGCTGCTCAGCGGCGCGCCGGTGCCTGCTGATCAACACGCGTCGCTCGGCTGTTCCATCAAGTGGCGCTGAGCTAACCACCTCATAACCGGCGGCTCGCGTCAGGCGAGCCCACCGAGGCCACCGGTACCCGCTGCTCGCAGGGCGAGCCCCAGCGTGACCACCCACCCCGCAGCGACAAGGAGCCGCCGGGCGCCCTCGGCGCGGTCCCGTGCCAGCACCCGCGCGGCGGGCAGCGCCAGCAGCGTCGCCGGGCCGATCACGAAGTGGATCGGGTCATGCGGGCGGTCTCCCTGGACCGCGAGCACGATCCCGAACAGCGCCTGCAGGGCGAGAACGGCGGTGGCGGCCGAGCCCGCCGACGAGAGCCTGGCGCTCCACCGCTGCTTGTACGCCAGATAGACCGCCCACATGGTGCCTGCCAGCGCGACCAGCACCACCACCACGGTCAACGCGCGGTGGATGGTGAGCACGCGAACAGAGCGCCGCTCAGTGGGCCGGCGCGGAGCCGGCCCGGGCTACGAGAGGACCGGCGTCAGTGACCGCAGGCGCGGGCTTCGCCCGAGCCGTCGGCCGTCTGGAAGCTATGGCCGCAGCTGCAGGTCTTGACCGCGTTCGGGTTGTGGATGGTGAATCCACCGCCCATCAGCTGCTCGACGTAGTCGATCTCGGCACCTTCCATGTACTGCGCCGAGTTCGAGTCGACGTAGACCTTGAGGCCGGTATCGATGTCGATGACGTGGTCGTCCTCGTGCGGCTGGTTCTCGTCCAGGCCCATCCCGTAGGAGAAGCCGGAGCAGCCACCCGACTGAATGAAGACGCGCAATGCGACCGGCTTGTCCGCCGGCTGCTCCGCGATGAGGCCCCTGAGCTGGCCGAGCGCGGTGTCAGAGACGGTGACGAGGGTCGGAGAGTTGATTGCCATGATTTGGCCATCATACGACAGGTCCTCGGTTGACACGAGAGGCAGCCTCCGCTTACGCTCTGCGCCAGACATGTCTATCTGCGCGCGCTCCGCGAAATCGCCCGCCCCTCACCGGGAAGCGGGTTCTTCCACGCGGATCACATAACGGCGCCCAGGTCGCACTGGCCCGAAGCAGCAGAGCCCCTTCCCTCGGAGGGGCTTTTTGTTTACCCGGCCGGCGCACACCCACGGGCACCCGGCAAGCGAGCAGGGCCCGCACCACAATTCACAATCGGATCCTCAGACGAGAACAGCGACTAGAGAAGGGCGAATGACCATCGAGCGGTTCCACATCATCGATTCCACCCTCCGCGAGGGCGAGCAGTTCGCGCTCGCCCACTTCACGCCGGAGCAGAAGCTGGCGATCGCCCGCGCCCTCGACGACTTCGGCGTCGACTACATGGAGCTCACCTCCCCGCTGGCGTCGCCGCAGTCGGAGGCCGACCTTCGACTCCTGGCGTCGCTGCCGCGGAGCTTCCGCCTTCTGACGCACGTGCGCTGCAACCCGGAGGACGCCCGGCGCGCAATCGACACGGGGGTCGACGGGGTCGACGTGCTCTTCGCCACCTCGTCCGCGCTCCGGCAGGTGTCGCACGGGTACTCGATCGACGAGATCATCGAGATCGGCACCTCGGTGGTGCAGCAGATCAACGCGCAGGGCCGCGAGGCTCGGTTCAGCAGCGAGGACTCGTTCCGCTCCGACCCGGATGACCTGCTGCGCATCTATCGCGCCATCAGCAAGGCCGGCCCGGCGCGCGTCGGCCTGGCGGACACCGTCGGTGTCGCCACGCCCAACCAGGTGTACGACCTGGTGTCGATGGTGCGCCGCAACGTCGACTGCGACATCGAGTTTCACGCACACAACGACACCGGGTGCGCGGTGGCCAACGGGCTGGCGGCGCTGGAGGCGGGCGCGTCGCACATCGACACCACCGTGCTCGGCATCGGTGAGCGCAACGGCATCGTGCCGCTCAGCGGGATGATCGCGCGCCTCATGACGCTGCAGCCCGAACTCGTGGAGCAGTACGACCTCGAGATGCTGCCCGAGCTCGACCGCATGGTGGCCGCGATGGTCGGCATCGAGGTGCCGTTCAACACGCCGGTCACGGCGGCGCATGCGTTCCACCACAAGGCGGGCATGCATACCAAGGCGGTGCTCGCCGATCCATCCGCCTACGAGGTGCTCGATCCCGCGCGGTTCGGCCTGGAGCGCCAGATCATGGTCGGCCACCGGCTCGTCGGCCGGCACGCGATCCGCAGCCGGGCAACATCGCTCGGCATCCGATTCGACGACGACCAGCTGCGCGCGGTCACCGCCGAGGTGAAGCGGCGCAGCGATGCGCGTCCGCTCGAGAACGAAGAGCTGGACGCCCTGCTGCTGAACTGGGCATTGGCATAGGAGACCGGAACTATGGGCACCCTTGCGGAGGAGATCTTCACCCAGCGCCTGGGGCGCAACGTGCACGCCGGTGACACGGTGGTCGCCGACGTCGACTTCGCGTTCGCGCACGACGTCACAGGGCCGCTCGCGATCAAGGCTTTCGAGCAGCTCGACCAGCCGGTCTGGGACCCGGCGCGCATCGCGTTCACCTTCGACCACGTGATGCCGGCGAACACGGTCGCGGCCGCCGAGCTGCACCGCCAGATCCGCGAGTTCTGCACCGCGCGCGGTGTCACCAACGTGCTCGCCGAGGGGATCTGCCACCAGGTGCTGGTGGAGCGCGGCATCGCTTCACCCGGCGGCGTGGTGGTGGGCGCCGACTCGCACAGCACCACGTACGGCGCGATGGGCTGCTTCGCCACCGGCCTCGGCTCCACCGACATCGGCGTGGTGTTCGCCACTGGTCGCACGTGGTTCCGCATCCCGGAGACGGTGCGCATCGACGTGCACGGCGCACCCGCACCCGGAGTGCAGGCGAAGGACATCGCGCTCTACGTCATCCGCCAGGTCGGCGCCGAGGGTGCGGACTACATGGCGGTCGAGTGGGGCGGCGAAACGGTGACGGCGATGGCCATGGACGAGCGCCTGACGCTGTGCAACCTGTCGGTCGACTTCGGTGGCAAGGCAGGCATGATCGAGCCGGACGCCACCACGTTCGCGTACACCGGCGGCCGCGGCCGCGAGGTGCACGTCTCCAACCCGCGCTACGCTCGCCGCCTCGACGTGGACGCGTCGGCGATCCGCCCCCAGGTGGCAGTGCATCCGGCGATCGACAACGTCAGGGACATCGACGACGTGGCGGGCACGCCGCTGGACGAGGTGTTCATCGGCAGCTGCACCAACGGACGGCTCAGCGACCTCGCTCTTGCAGCATCCATGCTCCAGGGACGCGAGGTCAGCCCGCGCACGCGCACCGTGATCGTGCCGAGCTCGCGCCGCGTGTACCTGGATGCTCTCGAGGCCGGCTACATCGAGACGTTCGCCAAGGCCGGTGCACTGGTGATGAACCCGGGTTGCGGGCCGTGTCTCGGGCGGCAGCACGGCGTGCTCGGCCCCGGCGAGAACGCGCTCTCCACGAGCAACCGCAACTACCCGGGGCGCATGGGCAGCCCGGAGGCGCGGATCTTCCTGGCGTCGCCCGCTGTCGCGGCTGCCTCGGCGTTGCGCGGCGTCATCACCGACCCCGCGGAGGTCAGCTGATCATGGGGCGCGTCTACAAGTTCGGCGACGGCATCAGCACCGACGCGATCATGCCCGGCCGCTACAACGTCACCACCGACTTCGATTCGCTGCGCAAGGGCTGCTTCATCGAGAACCGGCCCGACTTCGTGGAGACGGTCCAGCCGGGTGACGTCATCGTCGCCGGCCGCAACTTCGGCTGCGGCAGCTCGCGCGAGCACGCGCCGCTGTCCATCAAGCAGAACGGCATCGCGTGCGTTGTGGCGCAGGGCTTCGCCCGCATCTTCTACCGCAACGCGGTGAACATCGGGCTCCCCATCATCAAGTGTGTCGAGCTGTACGACGCGGTCAACGACGGCGACGACATCACCGTCGACGTGCACAGCGGTGTCATCACCAGTGGCGGACGCACGTTCCAGGGCGAGCCGCCGTCGGGCATGGCGCTGACCATCATGGGATACGGCTCCCTCATCGAGATGATCAAGGCGCGCGGTTGGGGGGCGCTGGAGGATTCCCATGTGTCCTGAGTGCGAGGCCGTGGTGCAGCTGCCGCCGGACTGCGAGACCGGCCAGGTGGTGCAGTGCGCTGAGTGCGGCGCCGAGCTGGAGGTCATCACCACCGACCCTCCGGCCTTCGAGCTCGCGCCCGCCGAGGAGGAGGACTGGGGCGAGTGATGACCGCACGGGTTGCGCTGCTCTGCTCCCGCGTGCGCGTCGAGGAGAAGTTGCTCCGAGAGGCGCTGACGCAGCGTGGGGCTGACGTGGTGCGCGTCGACGACCGCGAGATCGTGCTCGACCTCGACGCGCCGCTGCGCGACTACGACGTCGTGCTGGAGCGCTCGCTGTCGCAGACCAGCGGGCTTGCCGCACTGCAGGTGTTCGAGGCGTGGGGTGTGCCCACAGTGAACCGCCATGCCGTGTCGGCACTCTGCGCGGACAAGCTCGCGACGTCCGCGGCGCTGACCGCGGCGGCGGTGCCGGCGCCGCGTACGGTCGTCGCGTTCAGCGCCGAGTCCGCGCTGCAGGCGGCCGAGTCGATGGGGTATCCGGTGGTGCTGAAGCCGCTCACAGGGTCGTGGGGGCGGCTATTGGCGCGCATCAACGATCGCGACGCCGCCGAGGCACTGTTCGAGCACAAGGCGACGTTGGGATCGCACGAGCACTCGGTCTTCTACCTGCAGGAACACTGCAACAAGCCGTCGCGCGACATCCGTGTGTTCGTCATCGACGGCGAGCCGCTGTGCGCGGTGTACCGCGAGTCCGAGCACTGGATCACCAACACCGCGCGCGGCGCGGTGACCAGCAACTGCCCGGTGACGCCGGAGATCGCCGGCCTGAGCAGGCGCGCCTCGGCCGCCGTCGGCGGCGGCGTGATCGCCGTCGACCTGCTCGAGGACGGTGACCGCATGCTGGTGAGCGAGGTCAACGCGGGCATGGAGTTCCGCAACAGCATCGAGGTCACCGGTGTCGACATCCCCGGCCTCGTCGCCGACTACGTACTGCGCGTCGCCGGCGACGGGCGGCGGCGGATCGAGGCGATGGCGTGACCTCGACACGCGCGGCCTACGGCGCCGGAGTCGTCACGACCGAGCTCGACGGCGAGGCGCTGCTGCAGGAGATGCTCGCCATCGACAGCCCGAGTGGGCGTGAGGCGGAGCTCGCGTCGTTCCTGGTGACGCGCCTGCGCGACGCCGGCTTCGCTGTTGAGGTCGACGCTGTCGGAAACGTGCACGCCGCGTGGGGCTCTGGCGACACGACGCTCGCGCTCGTCGGCCACATGGACACGGCCCCGGGTCGTGTCCAGCTGCGCCGCGACGGTTCGCTGCTGTACGGGCGCGGCGCGGTGGATGCCAAGGGCCCGCTCGCCGCTGCGCTCACGGCGGTGTCGCGCCTGCCGCGCGACGCCGGCACGCGCTGGGTCGTCGTGGGCGCCGTCGAGGAGGAGGCCAGCTCGCGCGGCGCGCGTCATCTGGTGGCGAACATGGCCGCCCCGGACGGGCTCGTCATCCTCGAGCCCAGCGGGTGGCAGGGCATCACCATCGGCTACAAGGGCAGCGTCCGCGTGCGGTGGACGCGGCATCAGCCGGCGGCGCACGGCGCGGGGCAGGAGCCGAGCGCGGGCGACCGCATGAGTGGCTTCGTCCGCCGTGTGCAGGAGCACGCCGCCGCACGCAGCGGTGACGCCGGCATCTTCCAGCGCGTCGACGTGCGCGTGCTGCGCTGCGAGGCGCGCGGCGACGGGCTCGAGGACATCGCGAGCGTCGAGCTCGGGATGCGCATCCCGCCCGGCTACGCCGCGATGCAGGTGTGGGACGACGTCGCACAGCTCGCGGGCGACGGCGAGCTCGAGGTGCTGTACGCCGACGAGGCGGTGCGCACCGATCGCACGAGCAGGCTGGCTCGCAGCTTTGTCACCGCGGTGCGCGGCGCGGGCGGCAGGCCCGTCTTCAAGCTGAAGACGGGAACGTCCGACCTGAACCACCTTGCGCCCGCGTGGGGCTGTGCCGCGGTGGCGTACGGCCCCGGCGACTCACATCTCGATCACACGCCGGACGAGCACATCGACCTCGATGAGTTCGACCGCGGTGTGCTCGTGCTGGAGACGGCGCTCCGAGCGCTCTGATGCGCGCTGTCATCGCCGGCGCGGCCGGCTACGCCGGTGGCGAGCTGCTGCGCATCCTGAACGGCCATCCCGAGGTGGAGGTGGCTCAGGTGACGTCGGAGCGCCTTGCGGGCAGGCGCGTCGACCTCGTGCACCCGCCGCTGCGCGGCGGCACCGATCTCGTGTTCTCGCCGCTCGCCGAGTTGCGCGAGGCGGACGTCGTGTTCTCGGCGCTTCGTCATGGCGAGTCGGCGCGGGCGATCGACCGCCTGCGTGTGCTGGCTCCGGTCGTCATCGACCTCGGCGCCGACTTCCGCCTGCGTGACGCGGCCGCGTACCCCACCTGGTACGGCTGGGAGCATCCGCGACCCGAGCTGCTCCGCGACGCCGTGTACGGCATCGCCGAGCTCCACCGCGACTGTCTGCGAACGGCGTCGCTCATCGCGTGCGGCGGCTGCCTTGCGACGACCAGCATCCTGGCGTTGCGTCCGCTCGCCGAGGCCGGTGTGCTCGACACCGATGCGCCGCTGGTCATCGACGCTTTGGTGGGCTCGTCCGCCGCCGGCGCCGAACCGGGGCCCGGGACACACCATGCGCATCGCAGCGGTGAGCTGCGCTCGTACGCGCCGACCGGCCATCGGCACACCGCCGAGATCGTGCAGGAGCTCGGCCTGAGCGACTCCGGTCCCCAGGTCGCCTTTTCGGCGACGTCCGTCGAAGCGGTGCGTGGCGTGCTGGTCACGGCGCACGCTTTTCTGCGCGAGGATCTCGCCGAGCGCGACGTCCGGCGTCTGTACCGCGCACGCTACGGCGGCGAGCCATTCGTGCGCGTCGTGAAGTCGGCCGTGGGGCTGCACCGTTCTCCCAACCCGAAGCTGCTCAGCGGCACCAACTTCTGCGACGTCGGCTTCGACCGCGATCCGCATTCGCGCCGGCTCGTCGTGACCGCGGCGCTCGACAACCTGGTGAAGGGTGCCGCCGGTCAAGCCGTGCAGGCGCTCAACGTGCGCTCCGGATGGGATGAGCGCACCGGCCTGGAGTTCGCGGGGCTGTATCCCCTGTGACCCTGCTCGTGCTCAAGATCGGGGGCAGCGTCCGCGACCCCGAGGCGTTGCTGCAGGACGTGGCTGAAACGGCCGCGGACGGCACCACGCACGTGGTGCTCGTGCACGGCGCCAGCCGCGACCTCAATGAGCTGTCGACGCGTCTCGGACATCCGCCGCGCATGGTCGAGTCCGGACGCGGCGACGTCACCCGCTTCACCGACGCCACGACGATGGACCACTTCCTCATGGCGTACGCCGGACTGGCCAACAAGCGCATCGTCGAGCGCCTGCGCCAGCTCGGCGCCAACGCGATCGGGCTGAGCGGGCTCGACGCGGGCATCGTGCAGGGACGCCGGCGCCCCGACCTGCGCGTGGTCGCCAACGGTCGCCCGCGCGTCCTGCACGACAACTTCGTCGGCGGCATCGAGCGCGTCGACACCTCCTTGCTCCGCGTGCTGCTCGAGCGCGGCTTCCTGCCGGTGCTCACCCCGCCCATCGCGGCCGAGGACGGCACCGCGATCAACGTCGACGGTGACCGCATGGCCTCGGAGGTCGCGATCGCACTCGGCTCCGATGAGCTGGTCATCTTCGCGGACACCCCCGGGATCCTTCGCGACCCTCAGGACGAGTCGACTCTGGTCGACGTCGTGCGCTCCGGTGACCTCGACGCGCTCGGCCTGAGCGGCCGGGTGCGCCCCAAGCTGCAGGCGACATTGCGAGCTGCGGAGCGCGGCGTCGCCGCCGTGCGCATCGCCGACGGCCGCGGCGATCGACCATTGCAGACAGCGCTTGCCGGAGCCGGGACCGCCATCGAGGGAGCGGGCTAGCGCCCGGTGTGCGCCGCCTCGGCGGCGTACCGGGGCAGGTGGACGTCGTCCGCGTTGACGAAGCGCATGGCGCGGGCCACGTTGTGGTGCCCGGCCACCTCGTCGATGAGGCGGTGCATCTCTTGACAGATACGGCGATAGCTCGGATGCCCCTGCGGGGACGTGCGCAGCTCGATCATGTGCATCGCCTCGCGCGCGTTGAGCTTGATGACGTAGCGCATGCGGTGCGCGAGCGTCACGAGGTACTGCGCCTGTTGCGGGAGGTCGCGAGCAACGGCGCGGTGCGTCGACTCGGCAGCGGCGACAGCGTCACGCCACTGTGACGCAAGACCCGCATCCGCGATCTGCTCGGGCACGTCATAGCCGAGTGCGGTTGTGAGCTCCTGCCATTGAATCGTGAGCATGCGATGCCGCTGCAGGTCGCGAAACGCGCCGTAGTCGGACACCACCTCGAACGTGTACTGGCAGTGTTCGAAGCCGCGCCCCGGGCGGTGGCGGCGGTTGAGGCGTTCCCCCACCGCGGTGTCGAAGAGCTCTCGTCGCTGCTCCTCTGAGAGCGGACGCACCGCGGCGAGGGCGCGCTCGGCGGAAACGTGTGTCTCCGCAAAGATAGTCGCAGCAAGAATGCGGTCCTCGCCGTCGCGATCCCAGTCGACCAGGGTGACGCCCGCCGGACCCCATTCGCGTTCCGGCAACAGCGCTTCGGCGTCGTGACTCACGTTGTCCGCGGTCTCGCGAAGGTACGTGACCCAGGCGCCGCCGCGATCCGGACGCGGGACGCGCGTGAGGAACTCGGGGATCACCCGCTGCAATTGCGTCTCGAGTCGCGTCGCGTACTCGCGCGCCTCGGGCAGCGGGTGTGCGCGCAGCCGCAGCAGCATCTGCTCGAACGTCTGGGGTGACGCGAACACGCCGACGTTGCTGACCGTGCCCGCCGGCAGCAGCCCGCGCATGAGGTCGAGTGACAGCGCGCGCACCGCGCGCCGGCGCGCGGCAGGGTCGTCCTCATCGGGCAACGTGCTCGCGAGGTGCTCGCGCAGCGGCTCGAGCAGCGCGCAGTACGCATCGAACAGCCCGTCCATTGCCGCGATGTAGGCCCCGCCGTGCGGCGACGCTATCAGCTCGGGATCGCGGTGGTAGCGGTAGTGGCCGTCACGCCTGTCCGTGTACGGGATGTAGCGGGTCGACTGCTCGAGATACGCGCCCAGCCTCCCCCACTCGATCGCCTTGGCCAGCGGCTGCGACACCTGCTCGCAGGCCACATGGACGCCGGCGAGCTGGGCAACCGAGTCGTCGCCGTACTCGGCGAGGACGCGATCGAAGAGATCGGCGGCGCGGTCGCGGCCGGCCGCCTCGCCAGCGGGCGGCGGCGCCTCCGGGTCGAGAAATTCGTCGAGCAGCAGACGCCGGACACTCTTCTTGCTGCGGCTGTATCGAGCGAACAGCGCGGCGCAGGTCACCTGCGGCAGACCCGTCAGCGCGAAGACGGGAGCGTCGAGGTCGGTCACGTACGCGGCCAGCCGGGCCCGCTCCTCGGGAGTGAACGTCTCGACGTGGTAGGCCGCCTCGGTCATCCGCCGTCACTGTAGGCCGCGGGGTGGCCCGGCGTGGCCCCGGCCCCTTCCCTCCTTACAATGCCCGCTGCGATGGCCACCGCTCCAGCACACGACACACACGCACGCTTTCTCGACGACGTCTACGAGGCCGCCAGCGAGTGCAACAAGTGCTCGCTCTGCCAGGCGGCATGCCCTGCCTACATCACCAACCCCGTCGAGTGGGAGACCGCCCGCGGCCGCGTCTCCCTCATTCGCGACGTCATCGAGGGGAAGCTCGAGCTGCTCGACATCGCAGACGGCCCGCTCTCGACGTGCCTCACCTGCGACAACTGCGTCGCCGCGTGCCCGCCGCGCGTGCCGACGAGCCTCATCGTCAGCCGGGCACGTCAGGAGCTGCATTCTCAGCACGGGCACCCGTACACGCAGTCTGTGGCCCTGCGCGGCGTCCTCGCGAAGCCGTGGGCAATGCGCGCGCTGCATGGGTTCGCGCTGTTCACGCAGCGCACCGGGCTGTACGGCTTCGCGGAACGCGCAGGGTTCTTCGGGTGGATGGGCACCGTCGGCAAGCTCGCCCAGCATGTCGGCCCGCTGGCTGAGCGGACCGCGTACCAGCGCGCGGAAACCCTCCCGCCCGTTGCCGAGCCGGTGCGCGGCCGGCTCGCATTTCTGGTCTGCTGCTATCAGAACCTGGCGGCGCCCGCGGCGACCCAGGCATCGATGCAGGTGCTGCTCGCCAACGGCTACGACGTCGTCGTCCCGAAGCTAGGCTGCAGCGGGCTGCCTGCGCGCAATCTCGGCGACCGCGAGGCGATGCTGGAGTCCGCGGTGGCAAATACCGAGGCGCTCGGGGGCCTCGACGTCGACGGGTACATCGGTGACGTCGCCTCGTGCATCGGTCACTACAAGGACTACGGCACGCTGATCGGGGAGGACCGCCAGGTCGGCGACCGGGCGCGTGAGGTCGCGCGGCTGACGACAACGGCGACCGAGCTGCTGGATCGCACCGGCCTCACCTGCACGCTCGCGCCGGTCCACTGGAAGGTCGCCATCGACCTCCCCTGCTCGCTGCCCGTCGACGGAGCGTGGCGCGGCACCCAGCGCCGCGTGCTCGAGCGCATCCCGCGGCTGAAGATCGTCGAGCTCGAGGAAGCGGCGATGTGCTGCGGTGGCGCTGGGACGTACTTCGCGAAGATGCCGGAGCGCAGTCACGCGATCCTCGAGCGCAAGTTCGAGAACATCAAGGCCAGTGGCGCGGACGTCGTGGTGACCGAGAACATCTCGTGCCTGCTGCAGCTGCGCGCGGGCGCGGCTCGCTACATGCCGAAGCTGCGCGTCATGCACACGATGGAGGTCGTGCTCGCCTCGATGGTGGCGGCGGAGCGCCGCCAGGCCGTCATCCCCGAGTAGGCCGGCGCCGCACCACCACAAACGTGGTGCCCTGCACCGCGAACGCCGCGGCCAGCGACGCCACCATCGCGGGACCCAGCCCGATGCGCGGCAGCAGCTGCGCCAGCGTGAAGCCGAACGCCGTGGCGGCGAGCAGTCCCCAGAGAAAGCCACGGCATGCGCGGATCGCGGCGTCACGGCCCTGCAGCCGGTGCGGAAACACGATGAGCACGGCGCCGAACACGGGCAGCGGCGAGAGGAGCCCGGCGAGCGTGGGGCCGAGCCGGCCGGCGAGCGCGGTGATCACCACGACCAGCACTGTCGCGACCACGGCGCGGAGCACGATGTCGTTCCTCAGCGGGAACGGCGGCGCCTCCGATGTTTCAGGCGCCCTGGCGCGCGGCATCAGGCTCAGCCCGAGCGCGACCGCGCCGACCACGATCTCCAGGGCGGGCACGGGCGAGGGCTGCAGCTGGTTCATCGCGACGGTCACCACCGTGAACCCGGCGACGCCGGCGGCGAGCGCGAGCGGCCAGCGCAGGCGAGACGCGACAAGGCTGTAGCCGAGCGCGAAGGCGGCCTGCGACGCGGTGGCCGCGAGGATCCCGGCTGCGGCGATCGTGCCGAACGCCGTGCCGCGGTCGAGCGTGAGGAAGATGGCGATGGGCGCCGACGTGAACGGAATCCCCGCGACCCAGCCACCGAGCGCCGGGCCGAAACGACGGCCGAGATAGGTCGCCAGCCCAATCGCGAGCGGGGTCAGCGTCAGCTTGAACACGAGCAGGTCCACCCTGCGATGTTGGCGGGCGAAGCCGTCCCCATGACACGATGGCCGCACGACACCGACGAACAGGCGCCGCCGATTGCCTCGTGGTCCCGGTGAACTGGCCCCCGGCCCGCGGGTGCGGATGTTGCTGGCGCTGCTGCTCGGAGGCTTCGCTGCGTGGCTGTTTCTGCCGGTTCCGGCCTTGACCGCCGTGGTCCCGCCGCCGCAGCGTCCCGCGGCGCTGCCGGGGATGCCGTGGCTGAGCGTCGCCGACGATCACATCGTCGACAGCACCGGTCGCACCGTGCTGCTCCACGGTTTCAACGACGACGCGCTGCTCGAGTCGACCGTGCACCCGGCGCCGCTCGACGAGACCGATGCGCAACTGATGGAGCAGAACGGCTTCGACGTCGTGCGGCTCCCCATCGCGTGGTCCAACCTCGAGCCACATCGCGGCGTGTTCGACGATCGCTATCTCGACCGCATCGCTGCAGCCGTGTCGCTGCTGAACGCACACGACATCTACGTGGTGCTCGACATGCACTCGCTCGGATACTCGCCGGTGTACGGCGGCTCCGGTGCACCGATGTGGGCCACCGTGCAGGGCGTTCCCGACCCGGTGTGGGGACCGATGCCGTCGGCGGCGAGGCTGCTGTCGCCCGCGATCAACATCTCCACCGCGAACTTCTGGCTGTCGACGTCACTGCAGGACGACTACTTTCAGGCTTGGCAATTCGTCGCCAGGCGCTTCCGCGACAGCAGCGGTGTCGCCGGCTACGACCTGATCAACGAGCCGCATTCGTTCCCCCTGCCGCCGTTCCGTTTCGACAAGGATCAGCTCTTCCCGTTCTATCAGCGTGGCGTCGAGGCGCTCGGCGCTGCGGATCCCAACCACCTGTTCTTCCTCGACAACGACATGGCCGGTGACCTGCCGACATCCGTTGTTCCGCTGCAGGCGCCGAACCTCGTGTACGCGCCGCACGTGTACACCGGGTCACTCATCCCGCCCGCCTTCACCGGCGACACCGCGCCGTTGCGCACGCACATCGACGAGCTTGCCGGCGAGGCCGCCTCAGTGCCCGCGGCATTGTGGTTCGGGGAGTTCAGCATCGACTTCAGCGGCAAGTACGGTCCTGCGTGGACCGCGGCAATGCTGGACCTCTTCGACGCGCACGACTCCGGCTGGGCCTGGTGGCAGTGGCGCGAGACGTCGGGCTATGGGGTGCGTGCGTATAGCGGCGGCGATCCGAACATGGCGATGCTGCACGTTCTTGCTCGGCCGTATCTCGCGTTCGCGCCGCGCGGGGTCATCACCGACCGCTCCTCGTTGGCCGGCTCGCTTGGCATCACCGTCAAGGCCGCTGGGGCGCCGATCGAGGTCGCATGGCCGGCGTACCTGCTGGGTCGGCCCCAGACGGTGTCGACCTGCGACGCGGCCGCCGCCTACGACGCGTCGACCGCGCGACTCACGCTCACATACGATCGCGCGTGCACGATCATCGTGAAGGCGGCGTCGTAGCCGCTGCGCTAGCCGAGAGCGGCGAGCGTTTCGTCGATGCTCATCGAGATGCAGGTGAACGACGGCGTGTCGCGCACCGTGTGCGTGGAGGCTTCCGACTCGCGCATCTCCTGCACCAGGTCGAGGAAATCGGCGACCGAGTCGCTCTCGAACGCGACCACGAACTCCTGATCATCGAGACCAAAGCTGTACGTCGTGTTGATCTTCACGCTCGGGTACCGGTGCCCCATGGCGATGTGCTCGCTCATCTGCCGCTGCCGCTCCTCGGCCGGCAGGCGGAACCACGCGCGCGTCTTCACGAAGGGGTACACGAACAGATATCTGCGCCCCGTGGGTGCGATGACCAGGCGGTTGCTGCGTCCCTCCTGGCCGGCGTGCTCGTGCTTCTCCACGTACATGCTGCGCTTGGTCATCGAGAAGTAGCTGTACGGCGAGTCGAGGTACGCGGCGATGCGCAGACGGTTGAGCCGCGCCGAGAACTCGTGCAGGTCGTCGACCTTGTCGCTGACCAACCACAGCATGAAATCCGCGTCGCCACGCGTTCCCACGAGGCTGTACGGACGGATGAGCACGTTGTCGCGCTCATCGATCTCGCGCACCAGCGCCGCTAATTCCTCACGGTGGGCGGCACGCTCGGTCGCGGCGAGCAGGCGCCACTCGGGACGCACCGCGTAGAACGCGAAGCGAATGTGCTGGCGCGCCGTGGGCCCCTTGGCCGTCGCATCGCGCACCTGAAGTGTCTGAGTCGCCATGGCCGGCTCCTATGCTAGCGGCTCGCCGCCGGCGGCCTCGTCGAGCGCGCGCTTGCGCACCAGGCGGTGTTGCCGGCGCACGCGGGCCTGCGCCTGGCGGCGCCGCTCGTCGTCGTTCTCGGCGATCACC
>JBOHUE010000057.1:0-13228 GCA_050734185.1 Candidatus Dormibacteria bacterium
CGCGAGCACGGCGCCTGGCTCGTGATCGACGAGGCGCACGCCTCGGGAGTGGTCGGCCCGCGGGGCGCGGGTGTATGCGCCGATGCGGGAGTTGCATGGGAGCCGAATGTCGTCAAGGTTGTCACGTTCTCCAAGGCGCTGGGTGCGTCCGGCGCTGCCATCTGTGGCAGCGCGCAGGTGCGTCAGCTCCTGCTCCAACGCGGCCGCGCGCTCATCTACTCGACCGGTCTCGCGCATCCCGTTGTTGCGGCCGTCGACGCCGCGCTCGCGGTGCTGCAGGACGAGCCGGAGCACCGCGAACGTTTGGCTCGCAACACCGTGCTGATGCACGAGCTGGTCGACCGCATCGCCGACCCTGGCCACGTGTGCGCGCTGCCGATGCTGCCGCTCACCGTCGGGAGCGCACGCCGCGCCGTGCTACTCGAGAGTGCCCTGTGGGACGCCGGATGGATGGTGCACGCGCTGCGTCCACCGACCGTCGCCGAGGACTCGAGTCGCCTGCGCCTCACCGTGTCGGCGCTGCACGAGCCGGACGAGATCCTCGGCGTGGCGCAGGCGCTGCGCGAGTCGCTGGTGGCGATCAGCTGATCATCGGTGTCGCCGGCACCGACACCGGCGCCGGGAAGACGGTGGTTGCGGCAGGCCTCGCGCGGGTGCTCCGGCAGCGCGGCATCAGCGTCGACGCGCTGAAGCTCGTCGCGACAGGAACGGCGCCGGGAACGCCGGGTGAGGACGCCGCGCTGCTCGGCGCTGCGACCGGGAGACCGGCAGCGGACTCGGTGCTCCTGACGTTCGAGGTGCCGCGCTCTCCGCTCGCCGCCGCCACCGCCGCGGGGACAGCCGTCGACGTGGACGCCCTCATCGCTGCCGTGCTCAGCCGTGCGCGCGATGTCGACGTCCTCGTGCTCGAGGGCGTCGGCGGCCTGCTGGTGCCGATGACCGCGACCCGCACGGTGGCGGACGCGTTCAGATCGCTCGACGCCGACACCATCATCGTCGGCCGCGCCGGGCTGGGCACCATCAACCAGTGCGCGCTGACGGTCGAGGCCGCGCGCGCTCGCGGATTGCGTGTCGCCGGCGTCGTCCTGAGCGACGTCGACGGCGTCGACACCGGGTTCGCCGCGGAGAACGCCGCGCGGATCGCGGCACAGTGCGACGTCGCCGTGCTCGGCATCGTTCCGCATCTCGGCGACGCGACCGACATCGATGTGCTCGCGCGCGTGTGCACCGATGCCATTGACATTGACGGGCTGCTGCGTCTGCCAACTGACGCGCGGCGACGGCGCGACATCGCGCTCGACGCCGATCGCGATCACGTGTGGCACCCCTTCACGCAGACGACCGAGTGGCGCGACGAGGAGCGGCTTGTCATCCGCGGCGGCGACGGATGCTGGCTGATCGACGCGGACGGCCGCCGCTACCTCGACGGCGTAGCCAGCCTGTGGGCCAACGTCCACGGCCACGCGCATCCGGCGCTCGACCGAACACTGCACGAGCAGGCGGGGCGCATCGCGCACAGCACGTTTCTCGGCCTCACGCACGAGCCGGGCGCGCTGCTGGCGCAGGAGCTCGCAGCGATCACACCGTCAGGGCTGGACCACGTCTTCTACTCGGAGGCAGGGGCGGCCGCCGTCGAAGCGGCACTGCGCATGGCGCTGCTGGCGCAGCAGCGTCGCGGGCACGCAACTCGCCGGCGCATGCTCTCGCTCGAGAACGCGTATCACGGCGACACCGCGGGAGCGGTGAGCGTGGGAAGGTCCGAGCCGTTTCACCGCGGACTCGATCCGCTGCTGTTCGACGTCGTGCGCGTGCCTCCGCCGCACATCGCCAGCGAGGCGGAGTCGCTGGCTCAGCTCGACCAGGCGCTGAGCCAGCACGCAGACACGCTCGCGGCGCTCATCGTCGAGCCGCGCATGCAGGGCGCGGCCGGCATGCTGCCGCACAGCGACGAGTGGCTGCGCGCAGCGGTCGAGCGCGCTCGCGCGGCGGGGCTGCTCGTCATCTGCGATGAGGTGGCGACAGGATTCGGTCGCACCGGCGCGATGTTCGCGTCATCGGGCGCGGGCGTCGTGCCCGACATCCTCGTGCTGGGCAAGGGACTCAGCGGCGGATACCTGCCCCTCAGTGCCACCGTTGCAAGCAACGAGCTGTACGAGCTCTTCAGCGGACCGTACGCAGAGCACCGCACCCTGTACTACGGGCACACGTACAGCGCCAACCCGCTCGCGTGCGCGGTCGCGCGCGCATCTCTGGCTATTTTCGAGCGCGATGGGACGCTGCAGCATGCGCAGCGGCTTGCCGCGACGCTCGCGCGCGAGCTGCGCGCGCTCTCATCGCGCGAGACCGTCTTCGAGATCCGTCAACGCGGTGTCATGGTGGGCATCGAGCTGCGCGCCCCGTCCGGTGAGCCCTTCGACCCCGCGCTGCGCATGGGCCGGCGGGTCACCCTCGCCGCGCGCGGTCGCGGCGTCATCGTGCGGCCACTCGGTGATGTCGTCGTCATCAACCCGCCGCTGGTGATGAGCGACGACGAGGCGTCACTGCTCGTCGGCACCGTCGCCGACGCGATCGACGAGGTGACGCCGGATCAGGGCCGCTAGCCGACCTCGTAGTCGAGCACGAACGTGTGCGCCCCGTTGTCGATCTCGATGCGGGCCTGGCCGCTGATCCCGGTGAGGTCGCCCGCGCCGGATCCGGGCACGACCACCCACTGGCCCGACTGGCCGTCGTTGGACATGGTCGCCAGATGCAGCAGCGCGAAGCTGCCAGGCCGCCCATGGAGCGTGCCCGCGATGCGTTCGACCGCGACGTATCCCGCGCCCTGCGACTCGTGCCGCACCGAGAGCATCTCGACGCTGCTGCTTCCCTCCAGATCGCCGCCAAAAGTCTTGTCGAGCCGCACGCGGGCGTAGTGCACGCCGGGATCGCGTTCCGCGAGCTCGTGCTCCTCGGCGTCGCCGACGGTGAACGGGGAAGTGGCGCGCGGCATCGCGCGCACATTACCCGAGAAGGCTTGCGGGCAGGGCGCTCGACACTCCGCCCCATATGAGCGACGTCAGCTGCTCGCACAGCTGCTCGCGCGTCATCGAGCTCTGCTCGATCCACCAGTCGCCGGCCTCGTGGACCATGCCGACGAGCGCGTGCGCCCACGTCTCGGCGCGGGCCGCATCGCCGTCGCGGCGAGGCAGCGACACCGTGATCACCTGCGCCAGGTGTCCGGCGATCACGTCCTTGTACGTGCCCACAAGGTCCTCGTCCATGGGTCGCTCGTCGAGCACGGGGTGCACCACGAACCGGTACAGCTGCGGCTCGGACTCGATCAAGCGCAGGTAGGTGTCGATCATCGTCGCGACGTACGCCCGCGGCTCGCGCGGCGTCTGCAGCTCCGCCACCAGCGCAGGGACAAGGCTCTCCCCGGCGACCGCGCTGCCCACGGCTCGATACAGCTCGGCCTTGTCCCGGAACACGCGGTACAGCACCGGCTTGGCCACACCGGCCTCGGCGGCGATCTCGTCCATCGTCACCGCCGGCCCGGCGCGCTTGATCGCCTCGATCGCGGCGGCCACCATGTCCCGGCGGCGTTGCGCGCGATGTGCGTCCCAGCGGCTGCTGCGGGCTGCCGGGGCTTGCATGGATCCGATACTACCTGTTACCTTGAGTAACAGGTAGAGGCGCAGCAGGAGGCCGGGTATGGCGATCGTGGCGGCGGAACCCCAAATCGTTCGCGAGGATCTCGCCGCGCGCCTGGTGCGCGCCGCGGCGAAACGTTCATACAACCCGGACACCGACATCGAGTGGCCGGAGTCACTCCCGAACGACCGCTACTTCATCCCCGAGCACCGCGTGTCCCTCTACGGGACGCCGCTGTGGTCGCGCATGTCGCCGGAGCAGCGGATCGACCTGTCGCGCCACGAGGTGGCCTCGATGGCCCAGGCCGGCATCTGGTTCGAGCTCATCCTCGGGCAGCTGCTCATCCGCTTCATCTACGACGAGGACTACCTCGCCCAGCACACACGCTGGGCGCTGACCGAGATCGCCGACGAGTGCCGCCACTCGATGATGTTCGCCCGCCTGGCGGACACGCTGGTGGGACATCAGCACCGCCCCACCAAGCCGACGATCTTCCTCGGCCGCTTCCTCAAGACGTACGGCAACACCGTCGAGGGCTTCGCCGACATCCTCATCGCCGAGGAGGTGCTCGACATGGTTCAGCGCGAGGCGATGGTCGACCAGACGATCCAGCCGCTGGTGCGCTCGGTGTGCCAGCTGCACGTCACCGAGGAAGCGCGGCACGTGCACTTCGCCCGCGAAGAGCTCGCCCAGCTCGTGGCACGTTTCAACCGCGTGCGCATGCTGCGTGCGCGCTACATCGTCGGCATCTCAGCGGTTGTCGTGGCCGAAGCGCTGGTCAGACCAAGCTGCTACGCCGCGGTTGGACTCGACCCACGCGAGGCACGGCGCCAGGCGCGGCAGAGCGATCTACGCCGCGAGACACTGCGCTGGGCCGCCTCGAAGATGACATCGTTCTTCAAGGACATCGGCCTCATCAAGGGGCCGACTCGGCACCTGTGGGTGCGCTCGGGCTTCCTCTAGAGGTCCATCCGCGACACGAGGCGGCGTGAGCGCGCGGTGATGAGCCGGCCGGCGAATATGAGGAGGAGGATCAGGATGATCGTCACGCCGGCGGCGGCGTTGGCCAGCGCCTGATAGTTGGCGCCGGGGAGCTGCAGGTCGTTGTACGTCACACCAGTGAGATAGCCGACCGGGCTGTTGATCAGCCCAGCGGGGTTCGTGTCGCTGAAGCCCGCCGTGAACAGCAGCGGCGCGGTCTCGCCGGTGGAGATGGCGAGTGCGATGACGAGACCGGAGATGATGCCCGGCAGCGCGGGCGGCAGCAGCACCTTGCGGATGGTCTGAATGCGCGACAGGCCGAGTGCGACCGCCCCCTCTCGCAACGTGCGCGGCACGCTGGAGAACGACACCTCGGTCGTCTTCACGATGTACGGCAGGATCAGCGCGCCGAGCGCGAGCACGCCGCCGATCAGCGAGTAGTGCCACTTCAGCGTGACCACCAGGCTGATGTAGCCGACGTAGCCGACGACGATCGACGGGACGCCGGAGAGCACCTCCGAGAAGAAACGCAGGATCGACGCCAGCCGTGCCGGCGCGAACTCCGCGATGTACAGGCCGCCGAGAATGCCGATCGTCCCCGCCGTCAGGAGCACGCCGATGCCGAGAAACAGCGTCCCCAGAATCGCGTTCTGAAGCCCACCCTGGCCGGTGCCCTTGGTGATGAGATCGATCTTGAACGCCGGGGCCGCCGCTCGAAGAATGCTGATGACGATGTCGAGGGCCGGGATGATGATGATCAGCAGCGAGATGCCGCAGAAGATCCAGAACAACGACGCGCGCAGCTGACGCATTCGCTGGCCGAGAGCCAGAGCGCGCCCCCGCTCGCTAGATACCACGACCGACCGGAAGTGCCGCCGTCGAGACGCGCCTGACGAGAACGCGACCGACGAAGTTGGTGAGCAGGCTGATGATCAGGAGCAGCAGACCGAGCTCGGCGAGGGCGTGCACGCTCATGCTCGTGAAGTCCCCAAGCGCTGCGTCGAGCAGCGCCGCGATCGTTGACGCGATCGTGCTCGTGGGCGAGAAGATCGAATGCGGCAGCACGTTGAGCGCGTTGCCGCTGACGATGAGTACGGCGATCGTCTCGCCGAGGGCCCGGCCCCACCCCAGCAGCGACGCCGCGAGGATGCCCGTGCGCACGTAGGGGATGGTGACAACGCGCACTGTTTCGTAGCGCGTCATGCCGAGGGCGATCGCGCCCTCCTTGGCCAGAATGGGAACGCCGCGAAGCAGCTCACGGGTGGTCGACGCGATGATCGGGATGATCATGATGCCGAGCACGAGCGATGCGGTGAGCAGCCCCTGCCCCGCGCCGACCGGTCCCTTGAGCCATGGGATCACATCGCCGATGCGCGACAGCGCCGGGTACACGTGCTGCGCCATGAGCGGCCCGAACACGCTGAGCCCCCACAGGCCGAAGACGACGCTCGGGATGCCCGCGAGCACCTCGAGGAAGACCGACAGGTACCCCTGCAGCCGCAGCGGCACCCATTCGCTGAGCATGAGCACGCCGCCGACACTGATCGGAACCGCCAGCGCCAGCGCAAAGATCGATGTCGCCAGCGTGCCGATGATGAACGTCAATGCGCCGAATTGCGCGCCGTGCGCGGCCGTCTGCCCGTTCTGCGTGGTCGTCGTGATCGCGTAGAGGTTGCCGATCGTGAACGTGGTGCCGGTGAAGAAGTGGAGGCCGCTGAAGATGATCGCGGGCAGCGCCGTCACGATCATGATGACCGCGAAGAAGCCGACCAGGCCGCCCGGAATGAAGGCGGCAACGGCCGACGCCGCCTGCAGAATGCGGTCGCCGACCGTCAGCTCGCTGGCGGTTGAGTGACGTGGGAGAGGGTCGGCGGCATTCTTGCCGCCGACCCTCACGCGAGTCAGTGCCATATGACGTTGGGTGCCGTTCCCCCCGATGGAACTACGGCTTGATGGTGCCGATGCCTGCCTTGACTTTGTTGATCACCGCGGTGGGAAGCGCGATGAAGTTGGCCTTGGTGAGGTATTGGTCAGCGGAGCCGCCGCTGATGTCGATCAACCAGGCGAGGATCGTGCGCATTGCCAGCGACTTGTTGGCGTCGGTCTGGGTGGTGTTGACCACGAGGTACTCGTAGTTGACGATCGGGTACGACTGCGCACCGCCCTGGTAGATCAGTGACTGCGACAGGTTGTCCGGGATCTCCGAAGCCACCGCGTTGACCGCGGACGCCATCGACGTTGGATTCGCGTTGGTGTACTGACCCGCCTTGTTCTGCAACGACGCCAGGCCCAGGTTCGCAGCCTGCGCGGTGGCCTGCGCGCTGATGCCGATGTACGCGACGCAGCCGGGGTTGGCCTGGCAGGCAGTCACCATGCCGGGGTTGCCCATGGCGGTGACCTCGGTGCTCACCGCCGGCCAGGTGACCGTGGTGCCGATGCTCGGCCCGTTGGCCCAGGTGCTGTTCGTCGCCGCAAGGAACGAGGTGAACAGGAAGGTGTCACCCGACGAGTCGACGCGGCGGACCGGAACGATGCCCGTCGCCGGCAGTGTGACGCCCGAGTTGAGTGCGGCGATCGCCGGGTCGTTCCACTTGGTGATCGTGCCCTGGTAGATCTTGGCCAGCACGTCACCGGTGAGCTTCAGCGAGGTGATACCCGGCAGGTTGACGAACACATCCTGCGCAGAGACGACGACGGGGATGTTGGCCAGCGTCGGGTTCTGCGTCATCTGCCCGGGGCTGAGGTACGCATCCGAACCGCCCATGTCGACGGCACCGGCGATCGTGTCGGTGACGCCCTTGCCCGAGCCGCCGGCGGCGGGCGCGAGTGTGATGTTCGAATAGGCCGCAGTCAGCGGCGCCACGATCGCCTGCAGGTACGGCAGCATCAGCGACGATCCATCCTCCTGGATCTTCACCGCGGCCGCCGGGTTCCCGGTCTTGACGGCAACGGCCGTGGGCGTTGCCGCCGCTGTCGGAGTGCTGGTCGTGCCGCTGTCGCTGCCACACGCGGCAAGTGCGAGAGCTCCGAGGAGCGCGGCTCCACCGATCAGTCGCGTTCTCATGAAAATTCCTCTCCTGATGATCGAGTGCCCACCCGGCTACGCGGCACAGGCCGTGCAGCCAATTTCGTGACGGCTGTCTGTCAGCCGATTCGACCGCTGACGTATTCGCGGCTTCGCTCGTCGGCCGCGTCGTGGAAGAACTTATTTGCCGTTGCGTGCTCCACCAGCTTTCCGGCCATGAGGAACACCACCTCGTCGCTGATGCGCAGCGCCTGCGCGAGGTTGTGCGTGACGATCAGGACGGTCACGCGCTTGCAGAGCCGCTTCAGCAGCTCCTCGATGTGCTCGGTCGTTCCCGGGTCCAGGGCGGACGTCGGCTCATCCAGCAACAGCACGTCGGGTTGCAGCGCCAGCATGCGCGCGAGGCACAGCAGCTGCTGCTGGCCGCCGGAGAGCATGAACGGGGAGCCGCCGAGGCGGTCTTTGACCGCGTTCCACAGCCCCACCTCTTGGAGCCGCTCCTCGACGAGCTCGCGGCCGTTCCTGCTGACAAGCCCGTGCGCCTTCGGGGCGATCAGGATGTTGTCCTGGATGCTCTGGGGAAACGGGTTGGCCCGCTGGAAGAGCATGCCGACGCGGCGCCGCAGCGCCCGCAGGTTGACGTCGGGCGCGTAGACCTCGATGTCGCCGATGGAGACATCGCCTCGCACGGCCAGGGTCGGCGAGTGGTCGTGCATGCGGTTGATCGAGCGCAGCACGGTGGTCTTTCCCGACCCGGTCGGGCCGACGATGGCCGTGATCCGTTGGTGGGGAAACGTCAGCGAGACGCTGTCGACCAGCGCCTTCTGGCCGGCGAAGACGCTCAACCCCCGCATGCGAATGGCAGTGTCCTGAGAAAGCTCCCGCTCTTGGACTGCACTCGTCGGGATGCTGAGATAGCCTGCGCTCACTAGATCGGACACTACGCAGCCGTATGTTGTCGAGGGATTAGCTCGACATTAAGAAAGCGTAAACCGTGCACCGTGACGACGAAATTCGCTGCTGCAACAGCGAAAACCACTACAACTGCGTGGACGTCTGTACACGCAGCAGTGTTTCTCGCAGAGCAACGACCGCCGCGTATGGGTCGCCGCCATCCGCGGCTCGCACGACGACCGCGCGGCGAGCGCCGGCGGCGATGACGTCCGGGAGTGTGAGCGCGTCGATGCCGCCGATGGCGAACCACGGCCGCCGCTCGCGCTCGTCCGCCGCCAGCGTGGCGGCGTCCGTGACGAGGTCGAGGCCGGTCGCGGGCCGTCCCGGCTTCGTCGGTGTGGCGTATACAGGTCCGGCACAGAGGTAGTCGGCCGCCGCGTCCGCGCCGGCGAACTGTGACCGTGAGTGCGTGGACAGGCCGATGATCGCGTCGGGTCCGACGATGGGGCGGGCGAGGCCGGGGGGCAGATCGTCCTGGCCGAGGTGGACACCGTCGGCATCGAGCGCCAGCGCGACGTCGGGCCGATCGTTGACGATGAAGAGCGCGTCGTGGCGCTCGGCCGCTTCCTTGAACAGCGCCCCGGCGCTGAGCAGGGATGTGACCGCCGCGTGCTTGTCGCGCAGCTGGATGACGTCGGCCCCGCCGCGCAGGACGGCATCGAGAAAAGCGACGAGATCGCCCTGCTCGTCGCGGGTGCCCGTGATCACGTACAGGAGTGCGGCATCGAGGCGGTGGCGGCGCCAGCGGCCGCGGTCGGGATCGCGACCGGCGAAGCTCAACCCGCGCGGCTGCGGAGGTCGGCGATACCGTCCCACGGCGTCGACGCTTCCGCGTAGAGGCGCTGCGGGATACGCCCGGCGCGATGCGCGAGCCGGCCCCCGTCGACCGCCTTGCGGATCGCCTCGGCCATGAGCACCGGCTCCGCCGCGCGCGTGATCGCCGAGGCGACGAGGACTGCCGCGCACCCCAGCTCCATCGCGATGGCCGCGTCGGACGCGGTTCCCACCCCGGCGTCAAGGATGACCGGAACTCGCGCCTGCTCGAGGATGATGCGCAGGTTGTACGGGTTGCGGATCCCCGATCCGCTGCCGATCGGCGCACCCAGCGGCATGACCGCGGCGCAGCCGAGGTCCTCGAGGCGGCGTGCGAGCACGGGGTCGTCATTGGCATACGGCAGCACCACGAAGCCCTCGTCGACGAGCTGCTCGGCGGCGGCGACGAGCTCGATCGCCTCGGGGAGCAGCGTGCGGTCGTCGGCGATCACCTCGAGCTTGATCCAGTCGGTCTGCAGCGCCTCACGCGCGAGACGTGCGGTGAGCACCGCGTCGCGTGCGGTGTAGCAGCCGGCGGTGTTGGGCAGAACGCGCACGCCGCAGCGTTGGACGACGTCGAGCACAGAGCCCCCCGTACCGATGCCGATTCTGCGCATCGCGACCGTCACCATCTCAGCGCCGGACGCGTGGATGGCACGCTCGAGCACGTCATGCGACGGCGCGCCCCCCGTGCCCAGGATGAGTCGCGAGCTGAAACGCTCGCCGGCGATGAGCAGCTCGTCGTCGTTCAACGTCATCCGCCCTGCACCGCCTGCAAGACCTCGACGCTGTCGCCCTCGGCAAGCGTGGTGTCGTGCCAGCGGCTCCGCAGCACGACCTCACCGTTGCGCGCCGCCGCGACTCCTGTCGCATCGTCGCGAATGTCGAGCTGGTGCACCATGTCGGCGACGGTGACTCCGTCAGCGACGATGCGCGCAGCTCCGTTCACCACGACGTTCATCCGGCGACCGCTGCCGCAGTCGCGAAGCGATCCGGTGTGAACGGCCGCGCAACAGCCGGTGAGTCGTCGCCGCGCACGAGCGCGGAGACCGCGTCAGCGGTGATCGGGGTGAGCAGGATGCCGTTGCGATAGTGGCCCGTCGCGATCAGCAGACCGTCGACCCCCGACCAGCCGATGATCGGTCCATTGTCGGGCGTCCCCGGCCGCAGCCCGGCGCTCGCCTCGACAAGCTCCAGCTCCGCGACATCGGGGATGAGCTCGCGTGCGTCGCGGAGCAGGTCGGACACGGCGCCGGCGGTGACGGCCGTGTCGTGCCCGCGCTCCTCGACCGTGGCACCGACGACGACGGTTCCGTCGTCTCGCGGCACGAGGTACGCGTCGCGGCCGCGGATCACGTGACCCGCGAGCGCTGCGCCGTCGCGCGTGCGCAAACGAAGGATCTGACCCTTCACGGGTCGCACCGGCGGTATCGCGTGTGCGGGCAGCCCCGGAACGAGCGGCGACCAGCAGCCCGCGGCCAGCACCACGGTGTCCGCGGTGATGTCGCCGGAATCGCCCGCCGTCACTCCCACGACCCGATCCCGGCCGGCGCGGATCGTTGCGCTCTCGCGGCAGACGGTCACGCCCGCGCGGTCGCACGCGCTGAGCAGCGCCCGCAGCACCAGGCGCGGATCCACCTGATGATCGCCCTCCACGAGAAGGCCACCCCGCGTGCGCGGCGCCAACCGGGGCTCGACGCGGCGGCACTCCTGTGAGTTCAACGCGACGATGTCGAGCCCCAGCCCCGCTCGAAAGCCGGCGTCCCGACTCAGGGCCGCCCATTCATCGGAGTCACGCGCAACGAACAACGAGCCACATTTGCGATACCCCGTCTCGCACCCAGCGGCCGCCTCGAGCGCCGCGATGAAGTCCGGGTAGCGCCGCCACGACTCCAGCGCGAGCGCCGAGAGGCGCTCTTCGCCGAACTGCGCCTCGCCGACGGGTGCCAGCATCCCGGCCGCGACGCGCGACGCCCCCGATCCGGGAGCGGGATCGACGACGCTGACGTCGGCGCCGGCGGCCGCGGTGCGCCAGGCGATGGCGAGGCCGATGACCCCACCACCGACAACCACAACGTCAGGCACCGCGTTCCTCCCTTCGCCGGCATGATCCGGAGCAGGTTCTGGCGGTCGACGGCGACCAAGCCGTCCTCTCAGCCCGGTGGCGCCAGGCTCCCGCAGGAGCCGAGTCTAGCGACGTTTTGCTAGACCGCGGCCTCGGGCAGCCGATCAAGGCGGTCGAGACGGTACCCGACGCCGAAGACTGTGGTGATTCGGAACGGCAGGCGATCGAAGCTCTCGAACTTCTCGCGCAGCCAGCGCACGTGCACGTCGACGGTCTTGGAGTCGCCGTAGAACTTGCTGCCCCAGACGCGCTGGATGATCGTCTGCCGCGAGAGGACACGCCCGGCATTCAGCACCATGAGGGAGAGCAGATCGAACTCCTTGGGCGCGAGCCGCAGCTCCGCTCCCTGCACGTGCACGGTGCGCGCCGCGCGGTCGATGCGGAAGCCGTCGAACTCCTCGAGCTCCTGCGGATCTGAGCGTTCGCGCTGCGACATCTCGCTGCGTCGCAACAGTGCGTTGACGCGCGCCATCAGCTCGTTGAGCGAGAACGGCTTGGTCACGTAGTCATCGGCACCGACCTGCAGCCCCACCACCTTGTCGAGCTCAGAGCCCTTCGCGGTGAGAATGAGAATCGGTGTGGTCATCTCCTGCCGCAGCACGCGGCACACCTCGAGGCCGTTGAGCTCGGGGAGCATGAGGTCGAGCAGGATCAGATCCGGATGATCACGGCGCGCCGCGCTGAGGGCGGACGTCCCGGTGCTCGCCTCGGTCACCGCGTAGCCCTCGCGCGTGAGGTTGTAGCGCAGCGTTTGCCGGATCGCGTCCTCGTCCTCGACGACGAGCACGCGACGCGGTGCTGTGGCAGGTGCAACCATCAGCCCAGCTCCTCGATCTCGCCGGTTTCGAGAAAGATGAGGTCCTCGGCGAGGTTGGTGACGCGGTCTCCGATGCGTTCGAAGTTCTGACACGCCTGGATGAGTTTGGTGCCGCTGTACACCGTCTCTGGATGGTCGGACATCATCGCGATCAACTCGTCGACGAGCCGGTGGTACAGGCGGTTGACGAGGTCGTCGCGTGCGGCGACACCGCGCGCCTCGTCGACATCGTGCGAGACAAGTGCACCGAGGATGCCGCGCACCTGACCTGCAACGAGCTGCGAGAGCTTGGGGAGATCGATGTACTCGCTGAGGGGCGGGAGGTCGGCAAGGTCGCGCGCGAGCCGTGAGATGTTCACGCAGTGGTCCGCCATGCGCTCCAGTTCGCTGGTCATGTGCTGGAAGCCGAGCGTCTCGCGGATGTCGCGGCCCACCGCAACGCCGGTCTCCAAGGCGCTGAAGCACAGCTGCCGCGCCTGCTCCTGCAGGGCGTTGACGCGGGCGTCGCCGCGGATCACCTCGTTGCTGGCGGCGACGTCGCGATTCAGCAGGCCCTTGGTGGCTCGATGGATCGCCTGGTCCACCAGTTCGCCCATCTCGATCGCGATGGCGCGGATCTGCTCGAGGTCGCGGTCGAGACCCGATCTCGATGCGCTCGAACGCTCTTCCATGAGGGTGTCCTGCGAGGCGAACGCCGTCTGCGGCGAGGTGCTGGATGCGATGGCACCGTCATGATACCGCCCGCCCAGATCGATCACCCGGACGTGTTCGCGTGGTGAGGGGTGCGCTCCGGGGTAACGAGGCGTTCCGCTCACTCGTATTCGATCGTGCGGCGACAACCGTTGTCGACGGGTGGTGTTCCGGTTATCGAAGCGTTAACTAT
>JBOHUE010000058.1:0-9185 GCA_050734185.1 Candidatus Dormibacteria bacterium
GCGGTGGCGACCGCCACCGCGACGGCCACAGCCAGCCAGCCCAGCCACTGCGACGACCCCGGCGGCGCGAGGCCGGTGAAGAAGAGCTCTGCAACCGCGACAGCGACTCCGGCGCGCGTCGCGACCGCCAGCGCGCGCGCCGGGTGGCGCGGCCAGCGGATCACGGCGCCGAGAAGCGCACCCGCGACGAAGCCGGCGAGCAGGTCGAGCGGGGTCGAGAAGAAGAGGCCCACCGCCAGCGGGGCGGCCCAGATCCGAGCCGACTCCCACTCGGCGCGCAAGCGCAACCGGGCCGGCCACACCTCCGCGGCCAGGAAGGCGGGCGCCAGCAGCCACCACGGAACCGCGGGAGCGCCGTGGACGGGCAGCTTCCACACGATGGTGGCCCAGAGCACCGCGGTGGTGATGAGGACCCCCGCCCACGCGAGCCGCGGCCACTGTCGCCACAGCATCCGCCACTGTGTCCCCGGCACGATCTCAGCCGGCCCTCCGTCGGGCAGGCTCAGCGTCGGCACTTCAAAGCACTCCTTTGACCTGGCACCGCGGCGCGATCGTAGGCAGCACCCGCAGTCGTTCCGGTGACGGCTCCGTTACCGTTGGTCTTCAGAGCATCGGAGGTTGTCTGCAGATGGCAGCGGGGATCCTGGTCGGCACCTGCAACTGGGCCGACCACCAGGACTTCTATCCGGAGGAGTTCGAGCACGGGGGCCGGCAGCGCGACAAGCTCTCGTACTACGCCCGCTACTTCCGCGTGGTGGAGGTGGACAGCACCTTCTACGGCGTGCCCAAGCCCTCAGTTGCCGACGGCTGGGTGCAGCGCACGCCCGATGGCTTCCTGTTCAACGTCAAGGCGTACCGCAGCCTCACGGGCCACGAGCGCGACGGTCGCACGATCCGGCCGCCGACGGCCGAGGAGGAGCGCGATTTCCTCCTGGCCCTGCAACCGCTGCGGGAGAGCGGCAAGCTTCGTGCCATCCATTACCAGTTCCCGCCGTGGCTGACCAATACACCGGCGGCCCGGGAGCTGCTGCTCGCCGCGCGGGAGCGCCATCCGGACGACATCGTTGCCATCGAGTTCCGCCATCGCTCCTGGTTCGACCGCGGCGCCTGGCCGGAGACCGAAGAGCTGCTGCGCGAGCTCGACTGCGTGTTCGTGGGCGTCGACGCGCCCCAGATCGGGGACGCGACGGCACCGCCCCACCTGGCCATCACCTCACCGAAGCTGTGCATCGCGCGGTTCCACGGGCGCAACAAACGCACCTGGTACGTCCGGGGCGCCACCAGCGCCGACCGCTTCGACTACCTGTACAACAACGACGAGCTCGCCTCGTGGGTGCCCGCACTTCGTGCGGCGAGTGACCAAAACGTGCCGGTGCACGCGCTGATGAACAACAACCGGAGCAACTACGCGGTCGTCAACGCGTTCGACCTGGCAGCGCTGCTCGGCGAGGAGCTGCCGCGTCCGCCGGAGCCCGTGCTGCAGGTGATGCGCCACCGCGACGGGGCGGTCCGTGACTCGATCCAGAACGCACCAGAGCCGCCGCCCCAGGTGTCGCCGGAGCCGGCGCCGGGCGCGGACCCCGACCCCGAGCGCCAGCTGCGCCTGTCGCTGTAACGGGCTTCGGCGCTTCCGTCGCGGCTCCATTTGGGGGAAAATAGCCACCGGAGCGATCGACTGCCCGGCAGCAGGCGCTGCACCCGCAGGTCAGCGCCCCCAGGCAACCATTCCCCGGCCCTCGGTTGGGCCTTTCTGGAGGTAGCGCGATGGCCATGGCGTCTCCCCGTCGCAACGACCGGGGCCGCCGCCCTGCGCCGAGTGGGCTCGTCATGCGCAACGAGGGCGGCACCCATGAGGTGTCCGTTGAACGCGCTCTCAACCAGTGGGCTGTGACCGTGACCTCACTCGCCGACGGCAGGATGATCACGCAGGACTTCTTCTCTCGCCGCTGGGAGGCCGTCGCCCGCGCCGAGGACTTCCTCCGCCTGCTCAACCGAAGCGAGCCGCCGCCGGGCTGGTAGCGCCGGCGTCAGCGTGCCGGCGGATCGGCGAGAGCAGGCTTGTAGTTGCGCTCGTAGAAGTCCCAGAACTCGCCTGACTTCAACGGCCGCCACCACTGCTCGTGCTCGAGGTACCACCGCGCGGTCTCGACGACGACGCCGTCGAAGTCCTTCTCGGGAGCCCATCCGAGAGCGCGCAGCTTGCCGGCAGTCATCGCGTAGCGGCGGTCGTGACCCGGCCGGTCCTGCACGAACTGCTGCAGCGACTCGGGTTTGCCGAGGGCACGCAGCACTCCGCACGCAACGTCGACGCCGCTGACCTCGTTGCCGCACGCGATGTTGTAGTCCTCGCCCGGCGTGCCCCGGCGCAGCACGTTGTCGATGGCGCGCGCGTGGTCGCCGACGTGGAGGTAGTCGCGCACCGCCTGACCACGACCGTACAGCGGCAGAGGCAGGTCGTCGATCGCGTTGGTGATGAACAGCGGCACAATCTTCTCGGGATACTGATAGGGCCCGTAGGTGTTCGAGCCGCGCGTCACGATCGCGCCGAAGCCGTACGACGCCCGGTACGCGGAGACCAGCATCTCGGCGCCCGCCTTGCTCGCTGAATACGGGCTCCGTGGGCGCAGCGCGTCGCCTTCCGCGCTCCGTCCCTCGAGGACTTCGCCGTAGACCTCGTCGGTGGACACCTGCACGTAGCGCTCGTGACCGGCGGCACGCGCGGCCTCCATCAACACGAACGTGCCGTACACGTCGGTCTGGATGAATTGGCCGGGGGCCTGCAGTGAGCGGTCGACGTGCGTCTCCGCGGCGAAGTTGACGATCACGTCGGCGTCGCGCGACAGCTCCTGCACGAGAGCGGCGTCGCATATGTCTCCCTGCACGAACGAGTAGCGCGAATCGCCGGCCACCGGCGCCAGGTTTGCCATGTTGCCGGCATAGGTCAGCTTGTCGAGCACGGTGATCGACGTATCGGCATGCGCGGCCAGGGTCATGCGCACGAACTCGCTGCCGATGAACCCGGCGCCGCCGGTCACGAGCAACCGCATCAGATGTTCTCGATGCGCCAGTCGAACCCGATGCGCGCGTCGTCCCACGCGATGCGGCCCTCGTCGGGGGCGGTGGCGTCATAGGGCTCGGTGACGTAGTAAGTCAGATGCACGTCGCGCAACCCGAGACACTGGTAGCCGTGCGCGACGCGTGGCGGGATTGCGACCACGCGGGGCGAATCCTCGCCGAGCGTCAGTGTTTGCACCGCACCTGCCGTCGGTGACTCCTCACGCAGGTCGACGAGCACGACGCGGGCGTTGCCGCTCACGACATCCCAGTAGTCCCACTGACGGTGATGCCAGTGGAACGCCTTGATGGGCTCGGGAGGATTGCCCCCCCGCGCGTAGACGACGCTCCGCGACATCTGCGCGAAGGGCTGGTCGAGGATGAACAGCGCACCCGAGTCGTCGACGTCGCCCCGCTTCAGCTGCTCGATGAAGAAGCCACGCGAGTCGGTGTGCTTGCGAAGCGTCTTGACCATGACGCCGTCGATGCGCGCGGGCCCGGGCGCAGGCGCCGCCCGCATGGCGTCGAGCACCCGCGTCATCCCGTCGCTGAGCGGGATCCACCCCATCAGCTCAGCTCCAGGCGGCTGTGATCACCGAGGAGCAATTTGTGAGCGCGGGGCCGCGCGGGTGTGCCGCGCACGACACATCCCTTGCCGATGAGGGACGAATCGATGCGTCCGACAATGCCCTCGACCTCGCTTCCCTCGAGCAGAATGCTGTTCTCCACCTCCGCGTTCCGCACCGTGCACCCGTCGGAGATCGACGTGTAGGGCCCGATGAACGCGTTGTCGATGTGCACGCGGTTGCCGATGATCGCCGGACCACGCACCACGCAGTCGCGGAGACTTGAGTCGCATCCGATGACGACCTTGCCCTCGACGCGAACATCGCCGCCGATCTCCACATCGATGCGCGGTTCGATCTCGTCGAGCACGAGCCGGTTCGCCTCGAGCACGTCCTCGAGCCGGCCGGTGTCCTTCCACGTTGCCACCCGCGCCTGATGTGTCTCGGTGATGATGTGCGACTCCACGCGCTGCCCGCTGTCGATAATCTTCTGGATCGCGTCGGTGATCTCCAGCTCGCCGCGAGCCGAGTACTCGATGGCATCGATGGCCTCGAAGACGGAGCTCGTGAACACGTACACGCCGACCAGCGCCAGGTCGCTCGTCGTCACCATCGGCTTCTCCACCAGTCGGATCAGCCTCCCGTCGTCGAACTCGGCGACTCCGAAATGGCGCGGTTCGGCCACGTGTGCGAGCAGGATCATCGCGTCCGGTGAGCTCTGCCGGAACTCCTCGACGATCGGAACGATGCCGCGGCGCACAAGGTTGTCGCCGAGATACATCACGAACGAGGAGTCGCCGAGGAATGACCGCGACACCTGCACGGCGTGTGCCAGCCCGAGCGGCGCGGGCTGCGGAATGTACGTGACCTGGACCCCGAAGCGGGAGCCGTCACCGACGGCAGCCTGAACCTCGCTGCCGGTGTCGCCGGTGACGATGCCGATGTCGTCGATGCCGGCCGCTGCCAGCGCATCGATCGCATAGAAGAGGATCGGCTTGTTGGCGATGGGAATCAGCTGCTTCGCCGAGGTGTACGTGAGCGGACGCAGCCGCGTGCCCTTGCCCCCGCTCAGGATGAGACCCTTCATGCGGCAAAGCTGGTGACGCCGGCGCGCAGATGGCTGCGCCGTTGATCTCGCTGCGACGTTCGCACAACGAAAAGATGCTACGCGGGCACCGCCCACGACGGCAACGTGGGTAACGACCCTGTACTGCGCTGTAACGACGCCAGATACGTCGCTGCTGCGGCCCGCCTACGTCGTGCGCGTACCGACCGGTGGCCGTGTCGCTCCGGCAGCTGCGCGCCCCCGCTGCCGGCGCCGCGCGTAAGCGACGAGCCCGCCGATGACCGCCGCTGTGGCGAGACCGTCGACGATGGCGACGATCAGCGGCCAGGGGGTTGTGTTCGGCGACGGGATCGATGCGAATTGCGACATCGCGCCGTAGACGTCCTGGGTCTGCGTGGTCGCGTTGGCGAGGCGCGTGTCGGCCCAGCCGAACGCCGCGTACTGGTTCGCCGACGCGACGCCCGCCGGCTGCCGGATGTCGCCGTTGTAGCTGATGCCGAAGTCGAAGTTCGTGCCCTGGTCGGACGCCTGCACGTTGGGCGCCCACGTTGCCCCACCGTCGCCGGAGTACGTGTAGTAGACGGCGAAATGGTCGTTCACCTGCGCGCGGTTGGTCTCCCACACCAGGTCGACGCGGCCGTTGGGCGCAACCTGCAGGAGCGGGCAGAAGCTCGTGTACTGCAGGCTGGGATCGTCGTCGTTGACGACGGTGGGATCACTCCAGCTCTGGCCGGCATCGGTGGATCGCATCTCCACCAGGCTCTCCCACCCCGACGTCGATGCTGTCGAGGGTGTCGCCGCGAACACCGCGATGAACGTCCCCTGGGAGCCGCCCTTCGGCGTCCATGCCATGCCCGTCTGCCCGCCCATCGCGCTGAAGATGGGGGGACCGAGCGTGTTGACGGTCCACGTTCTGCCCTGGTCCGTGGACCTCGCAACGAGGTGCGGCATGGGGATGAAGACGTTGGTCGGGCTCGGGATCGTCACGCCACTCGGTGTCGTCGACGAGCTGACGGCCTCGATCACGCCACCGTGCACCGCGAGGAACGGACCGCCGCTCAGGAGCAGCGGGTAGGACTTTCCGGCAACCGTCAGCGTCTGCTGCGAGAACGTGTTGAGGTTGACCGGCGTGCCGAATGTGTTGCCGCCGTCGGTCGACACGGACACGTCCTGCTCGCCGTTGGCAAGCGGGGTGCCGGTCGCGGCCGAGGGGTAGCTGCGACGTAAGCCGACGTAGACGGCGTCCTGGCTGCCTGACGCGTCGACGACGAGATCGCCCACCTGCGTGTCACTCGGATTGTTGGCCGCGGTGCGCGGATCGTCGACGAGCACGGTATTCCAGCTGTTGCCCAGGTCGGTGCTCTTGGCGAGCTGGATGACCATGTGCCCCTTGCTCGGGCCGCTGTTGTTGGAGTCATAGCCTGTGAGCGCGTAGTACAGCGTGTCGTGCTTGCCCCACGCGATGAACGACTGCGCCACCGCTCCGTTGGAGACGCTGCAGTACGGCAGTGACGTCATCGAAGGCTTCGCTGGGAGTATGTGCCAGTTCTGGCCACCATCGTCAGAACGCAGGAGGCGGCAGACGCCGCTGCGCAGCTCGACCGTCGCCGCAAGGATCACAAGGGGGTTGGACGGGTCCGACAGCATCGAGGACGGCCCGGCGAACGCGCGCGTGGGGACGGTGTCGTCGTTGGTCATGCGCACCCCGTTGGTGCTTCTGATGACGCTCTGGCTCTGCGCCGCGAAGGTTGCCGATGCCCACGGCTGGTCCGCAGCTTGGGCCAACACCGGCACGAACGTCACGACCAGAACCGCGAGCACGAACGCGGCCTGCCCCGCCCGGCGGGTCCTACGCACTCGCAGCTCCTGGCCGCGGTGGCCGGCGCGACGTGACGAGCATGACCGCCACCAGGAGGAGGAGCCCAAGCGCGGCGGCCGCTGCCGCGATCAGCGCGAGCGTGCCGACGCTCAGACCGCTGTCGATGGCGGGGGCGGCCGACCGGGTCGAATGCTGCGCGCCCGGGGGAGCGGTGCCGACGTAGATCACGGCGCGCGCCGGGATGCCCGCGGTCATGTTGTGCGCGTCCTGCGTCGCGATCAGCACGTGCTGTCCGCTGCTGAGGCTGGAGGGCAGAACGACGTCGGTTTTGAAGGTCGAGCGCATCGAGCTCGGCCCGGTTGGGGTCGCCACGGTGCCGAGGATGGGGCCGGTCACGGAGTCCAGGTGGATCTGCACCGGGAAGCCCGGTACGTAGTCGCCACCGGTGACAGTAACCGTGCCACCAGACTGGGCCGACTGCGGCGAGGCAGTGAGCGATGCGACGCTCACGCAGGCCCAGACGATCGCCGCGGGAACGGCGAGCGCGCTCAGCAGGCAGATGGCGCTCGCGGCCAACACTCTCGCGCGCGCGCTCATCCCGGGTGCTCTCCCTCCCCGCCTCTCGCCACCCACTCTCGTGGTTCCTCCCGCCAATATCCCTGTCTCTCCGACCGCGCTCGGCGCATCCGCTTCGTTGCTGCCAAGCCGCGCCAGAATACGCAGCCGGGCTACGTGACGTAAGTGCTTTCGACAGTTAGCGATTGAGCGTTGCAGCACTTGCGTCGCGCGGCGACGTCAGTCGATCGCGTGTTCGAGGTCGAGCAGATAGCGCTTGCGCTCGACACCGCCGCCGTACTTGCCCAATGCGCCGCCACTGCGCAGCACACGATGGCAGGGGATCACGACCGGAATGGGATTCGCCGCAACGGCGTTGCCCACCGCGCGCGCGGCACGCGGCGAGCCGATCTCGCCCGCGACCTCTCCGTAGGTGGCGTACGAGCCGTACGGAATTGCGGACGTCTGGTCGAGCACGCGGCGTGACCACGAGCTCAGCAGCTCCTGGTCGAGCTCGAGGTCGAAGGTCTTGAGACGGCCGCCGAAATAGAGGTCGAGCTGATCGTGCACCGCCTTGAGCCGGCTGGGCAGCTCGAGCAGACGCGGCGACAGCGTCGCCGACAGCTCTATCAGCGCGTCCTCCACCTCCTCGGCAAACGCGATGCGCGCCAGGCCATGGGTCGTTGCGGCGAGCAGCAGCGTCCCGATCGGGGTGTCCATCGTCTTGTACGCGACCTCGATCAACCCCTCGCGTTCCGCCTGCTCGTGGAAGCGCTCGAGGTTGCGCGCCAGCGTTTCGGCGGCACCGGTCATTGCAGCGACCTCCGCAGTTTCTTGACCCCCTCGTGCACGTTGCGACGTGCAGCGTCCTGCGAGATCTCCATTTCGCCCGCTATGTCCTCGTACGATCGATCCTCGACGAAGCGCATGCCGACGGCGCGCCGCTGCTTCGACGGCAGCAGGCGCACCTGCTCCCACAGGTCGGTGTCGGGAGCATCTGCCCCGTGATCGTGTGCAGCGGCGTCGATCTCCTCGACCGTGACCGGGCGGCGCGCCGACGCGCGGTGGTTGTCGACGGCCTTGCGCCGCGCGATGGTCAACAGCCAGCCGCGGAGGTTGGTGCCGTGCTCGAGCGCCGGATACGCCCGTAATGCGGCGAGCATCGTCTCCTGGAAGCAGTCGTCGGCATCAGCGCCCGCGATGCGCGACAGGAACGACAGAACCGCACCCGCATGCTCGGCGAGCACCCACTCGAATGGGGGCAGCGGCAGCGGCCGCGTGCGAATCGCGGAGGCGTTCATCTCGATCACCGGTATGTCAACGGGCGCGGTGCCGGCGCTGTGAGGTGACGTCCGATCAGCCAGCGGCCGGCTCGTCGGCGTGCGGCGGCTGCGCCGGGAAGCTGACGGCGACGTCAATGCTGGAGTGGTCGCGCCACAGCGTCAGCGCCATGCTGTCGCCGGGGCGGCGAAGGGCAACCGCCCTGCGGAACTGGTCGGCGCCCCCATTAATGGTGTAGGGACCGATCGCGGTGATCACGTCACCCGCCTCGATGCCCGCGGCCTCTGCGGGAGAGCCCTCCTTCACCGACCCGACCTCGACGCCGTACGTCGCGGGCAATCCCTTGTCGGTCGCGATCTGCTGGGTGACGCTGCGAACTGCCGCGCCGAACGACACCGCCGGCTCCTCATCACCGTCGCGCGGAAGGAAGCGCGCGAGCTGCACGGGGTCATAGCCCACGAGCAGCCGCTCGCCGATCTGCACGACCGGTGTGGTGACACGGCCAAGACGGCCGAACAGGATCGCGGTCGCCGACGGGTCGCTGAGCACGTCGCGCGTCTTGTAGGCCACACCCTTCTGATCGAGGTAGCGAAGCGTGGCCTCGCTGCCGGCGTCGCCCGGCTTGACGAACACGGTGACCTCATCGGCCATGACGTCAGTCGTTGACCGCCTCTGGCTCGGCCGGCCGCTCCTGGAGAGTCGAGCCACTCACGCTCTCGCCCGGGAGCACGATCGGGATGGTCGAGCCGTCGCCGGCCAACGCCGGTGCCGGGCCATCGGTGACTTCGGCTGCGGACGCTCCACCCCCCTGGCCGCGACGGCGGCGGCGACGGCGGCGGCGGCG
>JBOHUE010000059.1:0-20795 GCA_050734185.1 Candidatus Dormibacteria bacterium
GGGCAACGCCGTCAACGCCGCCTCGGAGATCCAGCATGCGTGGCACCACAGATCCGCAGACGACGATGCTGTCGACGCTGACACCGGAGAGCATGATCCCGCCGGACCATCCGATCCGACGCATCAAGAAGGTGGTCAAGGCCGTGCTGGCTGACCTCGATGCGGAGTTCGACGCCATGTACGCCATCACCGGGCGGCAGAGCGTGCCGCCGGAGCAGCTGCTCAAGGCGACCGTGCTCATGGCGCTGTACTCGATTCGGAGCGAGCGGCAGTTCTGTGAGCGGCTGCAGTACGACCTGCTCTTCAAGTTCTTTTTGGATCTCAACATCGATGCCGCTGCGTTCGACCACAGCACGTTCTCGCGAAACCGCGACCGGCTGCTCGAGCACGAGATCGCGGACCGCTTCTTCGCGGCGGTGGTGCGGCAGGCGCACCTGCGCCGGTACATCTCCGGCGAGCATTTCAGCGTCGATGGCACGCTGCTCGAGGCCTGGGCGTCGCACAAGAGCTTCCGACCCAAGGACAGCGGCACGGGTCGGCCGTCGGGGCCGGGTCGCAACGCCGAAGTGAGCTTTCACGGCGAGCGACGCAGCAATGAGACACATGAGTCCACCACGGATCCCGAGGCGCGCTTGGCCCGCAAGGGCGACGGGCAACCAGCCAGGCTGAGTTACGCAGGCCATCTGCTGATGGAGCACCGCAACGCGCTGATCGCGGACATGGAGTTGACCCAGGCAACCGGCTACGCGGAGCGGGAGACGGCACTGACCTTGCTGGGCCGGCTGCCGCGGTGCGGGCGACGACGCACCGTGGCCGGAGACAAGGGCTACGACACGAGGGACTTCGTGGCTGGGTGTCGCGAGCTCGGCGTGACGCCGCACGTGGCGCAGAACACCAGCAATCGGCGCAGCGCCATCGATGCACGGACCACCCGGCACGCCGGGCACCTGGTCAGCCTGCGCATCCGCAAGCGCATCGAGGAACCGTTCGGCTGGATGAAAGTGTTTGCCGGCGGGAGAAAGCTGCGGTACATCGGTGTGCAGCGCAATCGGGCCTGGTTCCTGATGGCTGGGGCCGTCTACAACGTCATCCGGATCGCTGCGCTGGACGCCCAGACCGCCTAAACCGAGGCGAGTGGTGGGCGGAACAACGCTCTGACCTTGCCGAAATCGCAGGCGAAACCGCCCGTACCTCCGAACACGCGGTCGCTCAGCTCTCGCCGACCCTGCTCGCGTCGAAGATCAACGCCCTGCTAGAAGACCGTCTGGGTCTGGCCGCCGTCGACGGAAACTGTCGATCCTGTCACGAACGACGCAGCCGGTGAGCACAGGAACACCGCGACGCGGGCGACCTCCTCCGGTTCACCGACGCGACCGAGCGGATTGCGGTGGCCGATGCCACGAAAGTACGAGTCCAGGTCGGTGACGCCCGCAGCGTGCGCGAGCTCGATCTGGCGCTCGGTGCGGATGGCGGTGGCGAGAAGTGAGTTCACGCGCACCTTCGGCGCCAGGTCGTTGGCGAGGTTCTTCGACAGCCCGTTCACCGCGCCGCGCACGGTGTTGCTCAGCGTGAGCCCGGGAAGCTGCTGCTTCACGGTCGACGACGACACGAAAAGAATCGCCGCGGCGTCCGACCTGCGCAGCGCCGGCAGCGCCGCGCGAATCAGATGGACGCCGCTCATGAACAGGTTGTTGAACCAGAGCTGCCAGTCCTCGTCGCCGAGCTCACCAAAGCGGCCCTTGGGCGGTCCGCCGGTGTTCACCACGAGCGTGTCGAGGCGGCCGAGCTCGTCCACCGTCCGCGTCACCGCGTCGTGCGCCTGCTCCCGGTCGCCGACGTCGGCGACCGTCGAGACCACGCGCACGCCCCGAGCGAGCACCGCGTTCGACGCCGTCGCCAGGTCGTCGGCGCCGCGGGCGCACATGCCGACATCGGCGCCCTCTGCAGCGAAAACCTCCGCGATCGCGCGGCCCATGCCCTTGCTGGACGCGGCGACGAACGCCGCGCGTCCTCGAAGTCCCAGATCCATAGCCAGCGGACCCTAGCAGGGTCGGCCGGTCCGGCGAATCTGGACGGATGCCGGACCGTGACGGGTTAATAGAGCGGAAACCCTGTACGCATGCGACCAGACCTGCTATCAATCCTTTCGCGATGTGGAGCGCCCCGGATACGGTGCGGGTTTCCGCCGAAGCTCGTCGGTCCGTGCGTCGCGGACAGATCTGGCTTGCGGAGCGGACTCCGCCAGAGCCGCCCGTGCCCGTGCTCGTCCTGAGCGATGACGGTGAGCCGGGGTCCGCGGTCGCCGTGGCACCGCTGGTGCCCGAGCGCCTCGACGCCCGTGGCTGCGTCGCCGTCGATGAGACCGATGGCCTCGAAGCGCAGGCGACCGTGGACGTCCGGCACCTGACATCGCTCGAGCGCTCCGCGTTCGTGCGGCCGCTCGGGGCAGTGTCCGCGAGGCGTCAGGCGCTCGTCGACTCGGCGCTCTGCGACGTGCTCGGCATCGCCATTCCCGAGCCCGCCGTCACTCGCGACGATCCGGTGCCACAGCCGAGCAACGGCGCCGTGCACAGCGGACAAGCGTCTGCGCCTCCTCCTCCGCCGCCGCCGCCGCCCGATCCTGCGCCGCTGCAGATCGCGAGGCCGGCGCCCGAGGCACCGCCGGTGTACGAGGCACTGGGCCGGCGCGACCGAGCGCCCGCGTATCGCGGCACGGTGTCGCGGGACGACGCGCTCTACGAGGTCACGGTGCCGCTCGAGGCGGATGAGCTATCGGAGCTGGAGCCGTTCGACTGGTCGGAGGCGGCACTCGGGCTCGACGAGCATCCGATCGCCCAGCTGTTCCCGCAACCCGAGCCCGCGCCGCGGGAGCTCGCCGTGGTCGAGACACCCGAGCCGCAGCGGCGAGACGTGCATGTCGAGAATCCGACGCCGGCCGCCGCGGTGATGCCGGAGCTGCTCGAGATCGTGCGCCGGCGGCTGCACCGATCTGCTCCGCGACTCGAGGGCGTGCTCGTGCAGGCGGCGGACGAGGGTCGCAGCGTGCAGTGGGCGGCCGCAGCCGTGCGTCACACCGCGGTGCGCGGAGTCATGCAGTCGACGCTGGACGAGATCGCGCAGGAGATCTCGGCCGTCGGCGCCCGCCGCCCCGCGAGGTAGGGCGCGCGGTCAGCTGATCGTCCCGGTCAGCAGCAGCACGAGCGCCACAACCAAAAAGCCGAGGCACGCGAAGATCGAGACCAGCCCCGCGCCGGCTCGACGTTCCTCGGCCACGATCGGATGGCCGGCCGGACAGACGCGGAGCCGCGGATCGGGGATCTGCCGCCGCGGATAACGGAGGTCGCATTGGTCGCAGCGGTAGTAGATGCGGTCTCCCTCGCCGTGGAACACCCGCGATCCGTAGCGGTCCGCGATGAGTGCGAGCAGCACGAGGAAGCAGAGAACCGTGGCCCCGACGTACATCAGACAGCAGCGTGCGCGCGCGCCCTCGTGTCGGTGAGCGCCTCGGCGACGTGGATCGCGGTCCAGGGATCGATGAAGCTCGCCGTGCCCACCTGCACCGCGACGGCGCCGGCGACGAGGAAGTCGGCGGCGGAGGCGGCGTCGGTGATGCCGCCGACACCGACGACCGGGATCGAGACCGCGCCGCACACCTGCGCCACAGCCGCCACCGCCTGCGCATGGATGGCGGGACCGCTGAGGCCACCGCTGCCCTGGGGCAGCACGGGGCGGCGCGACGCCCGGTGGATCTTGGTGCCCACGTACGTGTTCACCGCCGAGATCGAGTCGGCGCCCGCGCTCGCAACCGCGCGCGCGACGGTGGCGATGTCGGTCACGTTGGGGCTGAGTTTGACCATAACGTGCCGGCCGGTGACCGCACGCACCGCCTGCACCAGGGCCGCAGCGGCCGAGGCATCGCGGCCGAAGTCCATCCCGTGCGCGATGTTGGGACACGAGATGTTGAGCTCGTAGCCCGAGATGCCGGCTGCGTCGTCGAGGCGCCGCACGCAGTGCACGTAGTCGTCGGCGTTCTCGGCGGCGACGTTGACGATCACCGGGATCCGCCAGCCGGTGTACACGGGCGCGTAGTGCTCGCGCACCCACTCGACACCCGGGTTCTGCAGCCCGATGCTGTTGAGCATCCCGCCGGCCACCTCGGCAACGCGCGGCGGCGCATTCCCCGCGCGCGGCAGGCGCGTCGTGCCCTTGGTGTACAGCGCACCGGCGCGCTGCAGGTCGATGAGCTGCTCCAGCTCGAAGCCGTAGCCGGCGGTGCCGCTGGCGAGGCCGACCGGGTTGGAGAGCACGAGCCCTCGGCCCAGATCGATCGCGCTCACGCGACGTCCGCCCCCGGCATTGCCCTGACCGCGTCCCAGTCGACCGTGCTCATCGGCAACACCGGTCCGTCGCTACAGCACAGCGCCCAGCGCGAGGTGCCGACCGCGTCGAATGCCGGGACGGCGCAGCCCAGGCACGTGCCGAAGCCGCACCCCATCGGCGCCTCCAGCGACGCCTCGAGCACCACGGCCCGCGTCTCACGCTCGGTGAGCACATCCCACACCGCGGCGAGCATGCGGTTCGGCCCGCAGGCGTAGACGTCGCGCTCTCCCGCATCAGGCAACGCGCGGAGGAGATCAGTGACGACGCCGCGCATGCCACGGCTGCCGTCGTACGTCGTCTCGCGCACCTCGATCGCGGCGCCGCGGCGGAACCGAGGCGCGGGGTACAGCCGCGCGGCGGTCTGCGCGCCGCTGAACACGAGGATGTCGCGCGCGCCCCGGTCCATCAGGCGGCGGATCAGGAGCGGAAACGGCGCGCAGCCCACACCGCCGGAGATGACGACGCAGCTGTCAGCGACGCCGTCGAGCGTGAAGCCGTGGCCGAGCGGCCCGAGCACCTCGAGCTCGTCGCCGGGACCGAGGCCGCCGAGCAGCCGCGTGCCGGCGCCCACCTCCTCGAAGACGAAGGCGCACTCGTCACCGTCGATCCACGCGACGCTGAACGGCCGCCGCAGCAGCGGCTCGACCCCGGGTCCGCACCGGAGCTGCGCGAACTGACCGGGCTCGGCCGTTGCTGCCAGATTCGGCAGCAGCACGGTGAGCTCCACCAGCGAGCCGAAGCGTTCCACGCGCATCACCTGGCCGCTCTCCATGCGGGTGCGGGAGAGGTCGGCGCTCACGGTGGCGCCGCCACCAGGCCCTCGCGGTACTGCCGCACCTGGGCGACGCGCAGCGAGCCACCGGCGCGGTGACGCGCCATCGCGTCGACGAGCGCCGCCGCGGTGTCGAGCGACGTGCAGCACGGGATGCGGCGCTGCTCCGCGGCCAGCCGGATGCGGTAGCCGTCCTTCACCGTGCGCCCCGCGGCGCGCAGCGTGTGGCCCTGCGAGGTCCACTCGAGCTCGTCGGTGTCGAAGTTCGACACGGTGTTGACCACGAGCGACACGCGACCGTCCTCGATGACGTCGATGACGTCGGGCCGGCTGCGACCGATCTTCGCGACCGGCACCGCGGAGATGCCCGCGGCCTCCAGCGCCCCGGCCGTGCCCGCGGTGGCGTAGATGGTGAAGCCCAGGCCGGAGAGCTGCGCAAGGATGGGCAGCGCCTCCGCCTTGTCGGAGTCGGCGACACTGCACAGTGCGCCGCCGGCCTCGGGCATCGAGCCCAGCGCGGCCACGAACGCCTTCTCCAGCGCAGCCCCGAGGTCGATGTCGATGCCCATCACCTCGCCGGTCGACTTCATCTCCGGTCCCAGCGCGGTGTCGACGTCGCGGAGCTTGACGGTGGAGAACACCGGCGCCTTGACCGCGACCAGCGGGCTGGGTGACACCAGCCCCGACTCCCAACCGAGCGCGGCGAGCGACTCGCCGCGGAGCACGCGCGTTGCCAGCTCCACCATGGGCACTCCGGTCACCTTGCTGAGGAAAGGCACCGTCCGCGAGGCGCGCGGGTTGACCTCGATCACGTGCGGCACGCCGCGGTACACGACGAACTGGATGTTGCACAGACCGAGCACGCCGAGTGCTCTGGCGATGCGGACCGTGTCCGCGACGATGTGCTCGATGACGACGTACCCGAGCTGTGCTGCGGGGTACGCGGCCATCGAGTCGCCGCTGTGCACGCCCGCGCGCTCCACGTGCTGCATCAGCCCGGGAATGACGACGGTGTCGCCGTCGCAGATGGCGTCGACGTCGACCTCCACCCCGAACAGGTAGCGGTCGACGAGCACGGTGCCGCGCTTGCCGCCCGACTCCAACGGCAGCGCGGCCATCGCCGCATCGAGGTAGCGTTGCAGCGCGTCGCGGCTGTGCACGATCTCCATGGCCCGCCCACCGAGCACGTACGACGGGCGCACCAGCACGGGGTAGCCGATGCGCTCGGCGATCTGCACCGCCTCGGCAGGATCGGTGGTGGCGGCACCCGGTGGTTGCGGCACCTCGAGCTCGCGCATGAGCAGCTCGAACGCGCGCCGGTCCTCGGCCGTGTCGATGGTCTCGACGGAGCTGCCGAGAATTGCACAGCCCCGTTCGTGCAGCGGCGCCGCGAGGTTGATCGCCGTCTGGCCACCGAACTGGACCACGGCACCACTGGCGCGCTCCTCGTTGATCACCGCCATCACCGACTCCTCGTCGAGGGGCTCGAAATACAGGCGCGTGCTGCAGTCGAAGTCGGTGCTCACCGTCTCGGGGTTGCTGTTCACCATCACGGCGGCGACGCCGGCGGCGCGCAGCGACTGCGCAGCGTGGACGCTGCAGTAGTCGAACTCGATGCCCTGGCCGATGCGGATCGGGCCGCTGCCGATGACGACGACCGCGCCTTCGGCGCCGGACGCGGCGGCGCCCTCGTCCTCGGGCTCGAAGGTCGAGTAGTAGTAGGGCGTCTGCGCCTCGAACTCGGCGGCGCAGGTGTCGACGCACTTGTAGACCGCGGTGATGCCCGCCTGTTCGCGCACCTCACGCACGCGCTGCACCGGCGAGCCCGTGATCGCGGCGATTCGCGAGTCACCGATCGCGGCGCGTTTCGCGGCAGCCACGGCGGCGGCGTCCAGGCCGTCGCGCAACAGGCGCTCCTCGCACGCGATGATGGCAGCGAGCCGGCGCACGAACCAGACGCCGATGCCGCTGCGCCGCGACAGCGTCTCGGGGTCGGCGCCGGTGCGCAGCGCCTCCAGCACCGCCTGCGCGCGCCGGTCGTTGGCGACGTCGATGAGCACGGGCTCCTGCAGCTCCACGGGATCGGGCGGCGCCTGTTCGATGGAGCGCAGCGCCTTGCTGAACGCTGCCTCGAAGGATCGCTCGATGGCCATCACCTCGCCGGTGGACTTCATCTGCGTCCCCAGGCGCCGGTCGGCCTCGGGGAACTTGTCGAACGGCCAGCGCGGGATCTTGACCACGCAGTAGTCGAGCGCCGGCTCGAACGCGGCGCACGTCTTGCCGGTGACCGCATTTGCGATCTCATCGAGACGGCGACCCACCGCGATCTTCGCGGCGGCGCGCGCGATCGGATACCCGGTCGCCTTCGACGCCAGCGCCGACGATCGCGACACACGCGGGTTCACCTCGATGACGTAGTACTCGTGCGAGTCCGGCGCCATCGCGAACTGCACGTTGCACCCGCCGGCGATGTCGAGCGCTGTGATGATGCGCAGCGCCGCGCTGCGCAGCTGCTGATGCTCTCGGTCCGTCAGCGTCTGAGACGGCGCCACCACCATGGAGTCACCGGTGTGCACGCCCATGGGGTCGAGGTTCTCCATGTTGCAGACCGTGATCACCGTCCCGGCGGCGTCGCGCATCACCTCGTACTCGAGCTCGCGCCATCCGGCCAGCGAGCGCTCGAGCAGCACCTGGTGAATCGGCGACGCGGCGAGCCCCGCGGACACGGTCTCGACGAAGCGATCCTCGGTTTCGCAGAAGCCGCCGCCCGTGCCGCCCAGGGTGAACGCGGGCCGCACCACCAGCGGCAGGCCCTCGCGCTCCTTGAACGCCTTCGCCTCGGCGATGCTCGACACCGTCTCGGACACCGGCACCGGCTCGCCGATCGAGATGAGCAGCTCCTTGAAGAGTTCGCGATCCTCAGCGGCACGGATCGCCGACAGCGGCGTGCCGAGCACGCGCACGTTGTGGCGCTCGAGCACACCGGCTTCATCGAGCGCGATCGCGAGGTTGAGCCCGGTCTGGCCGCCGAGCGTCGCCAGCAATCCGTCGGGATGCTCAGCGGCGATGATTCGCTCCACCACCTCGACGGTCAGCGGCTCGACGTAGACGGCGTCGGCTGACGAGTCGTCCGTCATGATCGTCGCGGGGTTGCTGTTGACGAGCACGGTGCGCACACCCTCTTCGCGCAGGGCTCGACATGCTTGCGTGCCCGCATAGTCGAACTCCGCAGCCTGCCCGATGATCACCGGCCCGGACCCGATGACGAGAACGCACCGCGGCGGTGTGTCCGACGAGTCGTGGGTGAGCATGGGCTCCGTGGGGAGGGGATGCATGCCGTCGGCGAGTTCCGCAGGCGACCCGTGGTCGCCGAGGACTGTCTGAGCAAGACGGTATGCATCCCGTCCACGCGGTGAACCAACACACAACCGCAGAAACTCGTCGAACACGACCGCGCGGTCCTGCGGCCCGGGCGCCCCCTCGGGGTGGTACTGCACGGAGAACGCGGGCAGCTCGCGGTGCCGCAGGCCTTCGACGCTTCCATCGTTGAGGTTGCGCTCGCTGACGTACCAGCCGGAATCGTCCGGCAGCGACGATGCATCCACCTGGAACTCGTGGTTCTGCGACGTCACGTACACGTCGTGCGTGCGCTCGTCGCGCACCGGATGGTTGCCGCCATGGTGGCCGAACTTCAGGCGCGACGTCGTGGCACCGGCCGCCTGGCCGAGGATCTGATGGCCGAGGCAGATGCCGAGCAGCGGGACGCGCTGTTCGAGCAGCTCGCGACACAGCCGCACCGCGTGCGGCAGAACCGCCGGATCGCCAGGCCCGTTCGACAGCACCACGCCATGCGGCTCGTGGCGCAGCACGTCGTCAAGACGCGCGTCCTGGCGAACGACGGTGACCTCGGCGCCGCGGCTCACCAGCGCGCGCATCTGGTTGTACTTCACGCCATAGTCGACAACAACCACCCGGGCGCCGGCGAACGTCCCCAGCGATCCGGCCATGCCCACGCCGCGTTCGAGCGGCGCGTCGAGCGGGTCATCGAAACGCTCCCACGGTTCTGCGATCGACACCGCGCCGACCAGGTCCTGGTCGGTCACCAACGGCGCGGACGACGCGGCCTCGACCAGCTCCGCCGGGGCGCGATGCGCGGGAGCGATGACGCCGCGAAGCGTGCCGCGGTCGCGGAGGTGGCGCGTCAGCATCCGCGTGTCGACACCGCGCAGTCCGGGGACGCCGAACATGCGCAACTCCTCGTCGAGCGAGCGGTCCGCACGCGCGTGGCCGATGTCCGGTGACAGCTCGCGCACCACGAGCGCGCGGCAGTGCACGCGCGACGACTCGCGCGTGTCGTCGCGGCAGCCATAGTTGCCGATCAGCGGATAGGTCATCACCACCACCTGGCCCGCATACGACGGGTCGGTGATCACCTCCTGGTAGCCGGTCATGCAGGTGTTGAAGACGACCTCGCCGCTGATGGAGTCGATGGGCGCGCCGAACAGCACACCATCGAAGACCGCGCCGGATTCCAGAGCCAGCAGACCGCGCTGCTCAGCCATGCACGACCGCCATCCGCGGCGCAAGCCGTTCGTGGTCCATGTGCACGACGGTGCCGGACGCGATCGTCAGCAGCACCCTGCCCCGCACGCGCGCGCCGAACAGCGGCGTGTTGCGCGACCGCGAGCGCAGCGTCGCCGCGGTCACGTCCCACTCCGCGCCGGGATCGAACAGCGTCGCCGTCGCGGGCTCGTCGATGCCGAGGCGCGGCAGCGCGACACGCGCGTCGCGCAGCACGCGATGCGGTCCGACGGTGAGTGCCGCGATGACTCGTGGCAGCGCGAGAGCGTGAAACTCGGGAACGCTGAGGAGCTGGGGCAGCGCTAGCTCCAATCCGATCATGCCCGCTGCCGCGCGCTCATACGGCAGGCGCTTGTCCGACGCTCGGTGCGGCGCGTGGTCGGTCGCGATGGCGTCGATCACGCCGGTGATAAGGGCAGCGCGCACCGCCTCGACGCCATCCGCCTCGCGGATCGGCGGGTTCACCTTGCGCAGCGGATCGTCAGGCAGCATCGCCGACTGCTGCATCGTCAGGTGATGGGGCGTCACCTCGGCGGTGACCGCGACGCCGCGCTCGCGCGCCTGGCGCAGAACATCGACGGCGCCCTCGGTGGACACATGCTGCAGGTGCAGGCGCCCCGTCGCCGCGTGCTCCAGCGCGTCGAGCGCGGCCTGCACCGCGCGCACCTCCGTCTCGGGTGGGCGAACAGCGACAACCGGGAGATGCGCGCCGCGGCCGGCTCGGCGCGCGATGGCCTCTTCGTCCTCGGGATGCACGAACACCGGACGCTCGTGCCGTGCTGCGGCGCGAAGGGCCTGCTCGAGCAGCGGACTGTGCGCAGCGTTGCGGCCGTCGTCGCCCAGCGCGGTCGCGCCGGCGGCGAGGCATCCGTCGACATCGGTGAGCCGGTGGCCGGAGAGACCGCGCGAGAGGGCCGCAACCTGCAGCACCTGCACCCGCGCCTCCTCGTTGCGGCGCATCGCGGCCTGCACGCGCCGCGGTGAGTCGATCGGCGGTCGCGTGTTGGCCATCGCGACCACCGTTGTGAATCCGCCGGCAGCTGCCGCCGCAGCGCCGCTGAGCACCGTCTCCACGTCGTCACCGCCCGGCTCGCGGAGGTGCGCGTGCAGGTCGATGAAGCCCGGACACAGCACGCATTCCGGTTCGCCCGCGCGCGGCGTCAGGTCGATTGGCGCCGTGTCGTCGCCCGGCGGACCGTGATCGATCGCGATCAAGCGCCCGTCCTCGATCCAGACGTCGCGGTTGGAGACGTCGAGGTCGATGGCTGGATCGATGACGCGGATGCCGCGGAGGTGGAGCCTCATCGCGCGTCTCCGCGGAGCAGCCACGCGCCGTCGACGCCGTCGATCTCGCGAAACCGAACGTACACGCGGTCACCGGGCGCGGTCGGCACGTTCTTGCCCACATACGTGGCCCGCAGCGGCAGCTCGCGGTGACCGCGATCGACGAGCGTGAGCACCTCGACGGCTGCGGGGCGTCCCGCGTCGACCAGAGCGTCGATGGACGCGCGAAGCGTGCGTCCGGTGAAGAGCACGTCGTCAACGACGATCACCGTCGACCCGGTGATCGATGCCGGCGCACCACCGTCGAGCGCAGCCAGCGCGGCCGGCCGGGGATCGAGCGGGCGCGGGCGGTCGTCGCGGTACCCACGCGGATCGAGTGCGACGACATGCGGTGCGTGAGCGAAGTCCCCGAGGGCGGTGGCGACGCGCTGCGCCAGCGGCACGCCACGCGTCCGGATGCCGGCGAGCACGCAGGCATCCAGCGAGGGGTGGCGTTCGGCGACCTCGTGCGCAAGGCGCACGACAGCGCGGTGCAGCTGCGCAGCGTCGAGAAGCTGCGGGTGTCCCTCGAGCGAGGGCAGCTGGCTCACGTCAGCATCCAGTCGAGCAGCGCCATGCGCAGTGCAACGCCATTGGCCGCCTGGCGGAAGTACGCGGCGCGCGGGTCGGCGTCGACCTCTGGCGCGATCTCGTCGATACGCGGCAGCGGGTGCATCACCACCGCGGTGTCGCGCAGCGCGCGCATGAGGTCGGCATCGATGCGAAAGGCGGTGTTCGCCTGCTCGAACTCGGCGGCGTCAGTGAACCGCTCACGCTGCACCCGCGTCTGATACACGACATCCACGTCGGCGGCGACGTCATGCAGGCTGTCGCTCAGCGTGTACGGCACGCCGCGCTTTTCGAGCCGGCTGATGATGTCGGGCCCCACCTGCACCACCGGCGGTGCGACAAAGTAGAAGCGCACCCGTGGGTACTGCGCGAGCAGCAGGGCGAGCGAGCGTGCGGTGCGCCCGAAGCGGAGGTCGCCGCAGAAGGCGACGCTCACACCATCGATGTGCCCCACCTCGCGCTGCACCGTGAACAGATCCAGCAGCGCCTGCGTTGGGTGCTCGCCGGGACCATCGCCCGCGTTGATGACCGGCACGGTCGCGACCTGCGCTGCGCGCGCGGCGGCTCCGAGCTGATCGTGGCGCAGGACGATGAGGTCAGCGTACGTCGACACCATGCGCACCGTGTCCTCGAGCGTCTCGCCCTTGATCGCGCTCGAGAATGTATGTGCCGCTTCTGTCCCCAACACGCTACCGCCGAGACGAAGCATCGCCGACTCGAAGCTGAGCCGCGTCCGCGTGCTGGGCTCGTAGAAGAGGCTGGCCATGATGCGCCCGTCGAGGCGGTGGTCACGCACGCCGTCGAGCGCCTGCGCCCGGGCGAACAGCGCAGCCAGCGTGCCCGGATCGAACTGCTCGCTCGACACCACGTGGCGCAGCCCTGTAAGCGGCTCTTTCAGCGCCATCGGTGACAGCCCTCCGGGCCAGCAAGTTGACCAGGGCGTACCGGTGCCGAAGCGGTGCGATCCCTTGCCGGCCTCGCTGGACCTGCTTGAAGTGGATGCGTTTGACGGATTCTAGCGTAGGGTTGTGGGGTGCCGTTCACCGATATCGGCAAGCTGTTCGTGATCATCGGGTTGGTCATCGCAGCGGTGGGCGGCGTGATCATGGTGGCGCGCCGCCTGGGTCTGGGTCATCTGCCGGGTGATGTCACCGTGTCGGGAAACGGGTTCAGCCTGTTCTTCCCAATCGTCACCTGCATCCTGATCAGTGTTGTGCTGACTGTGGTGCTCAACATCGTGCTTCGGCTGCGCGGCTGACCAACGGTCCGGAGGTCATACTCGCGGCGTGAGCGGGCAGCGCGGAGGAAGTGGCGACCCTCTGCCGGACGGGGACGCGCAGTCGCCGAGCCCAGCGGAGAGTCGACGCGACACCACGCGCGTCGAGGCGTTCAGCGACGGCGTCTTCGCGGTGGCGATCACGCTCCTGGTGCTCAACCTCGTCGTCCCGCCGCATCTGCCGGGTGGATTGCTACACGCGCTCGGCGAGCTCTGGCCCGCCTACCTCGCGTACCTTGCGTCGTTCCTGTTCGTCGGTGTTTCCTGGGTGAACCACCACGGCGTGTTCAGGCGATTGCGATCCGTGGATCGCGGCCTCTGCTGGGTGAACCTCGGAATCCTCATCACTGTTGTGCCCACCCCGTTTCCGACGGCCGTCCTCGCCAACGCTCTGCGCGATGGGAATGCGGTCGACAGCGGCACGGCCGCCGCTTTTTACGGCTTCGTGTTCGCCACCGACGCGGTCGCGTGGTTCTGTTTCCTGACGTATGCGGGGCGTCACCCCCACCTGCTCCACCGCGAGAGCGACGGCCGGCTCCTGCGCCTCGACGGGCTGCGCGGTCTGCTGGGGATCGTGTCGTACGGCGCCGCCGGGCTTCTCGGGTACCTCGTCAGCCCGCTCGTCGCACTGATCATCTATGTCCTGCTGCCGATCTTCTACGCACTGACCAGCGAGGGCCTGCAAGGTTTGCCGGGGTTTGTGCGGGGACGGCACTGAGACACGCCCCGTCACACCAGATGGAGGGTTGTAATGACGCGACTGGCCGTCGAGACGGACAGCGCCCGGCGAGCGCGAGCTACAGCCGGGCCGTCATCGCGGGAACTTAGTGTTCATATCGGGAGGGTCGGCGGGAACATAGCGACCTGAGGTGGCGAGAGGGCATCGATGCACAGGCAGCGCGCACGCGAGAACCTGCGAGCGGTCCTGTCGGGGCGGGGTGCTCGCTGGATGACGTCGTCGAGCTCACCGCCTGGCTGACCGACCCCGCGCATAGGGCCGCGATCGCCGCGGTCTGTGCCCGAGCCTTCCCGCCACCGGCGTCGGATCGCTCGGCGCCCGTGGCCAGCTGGGGTCCAGTCCCAGGAGGGCTGACCTCGATCGAGGCAGTCGCGGTCGGGCCCCGCTAAGCGACGGGTAGCCGCGAGCGCCGCTATTCGTGTAGCGGGCTCTGATCGGCGCTGGCGCAGGAGTCGAAGTGCGTCTCGGAACCTCCGGTACTTCGTTCGCGCCGAGGCAGGGCCTCCAGCCGACGGCCTGGGCCAGCCTCACGAGGGTCGCCGGGATCGCGATCTCAGTGCGCTGTGATCCTCACAAGTTGTCGGTTCGACACAGCCCAGACATCCATTGCGTCACTTGCAAGTTCCTGGCCATCCGTCCCGGCGCCGGACAGCGCAACCGCATTAGACGCGTAACCTCCGGTTGTAGCATCGATAGCGCGCACGGCTGGCCCGGGTGTTACTACCCAAACATTGCCGCCGCCGACGCTGACGTCCTGCGGATATCGCCCCCCCCAAGGGCCTTGCGTTCTTCCAGTGTCGAGATCGATGCGAAAGACACCGCCGTGGTCGGCGTTGCCGAGGGCAACGTAGCATGCGTTGCCGCCACACGCGAGTGCCCCGCGCGCGAGTGGTAGCTGGGCTATTGCTGCGAATCCATCGCTCGCGAGGCGCTGCAAGGAGAGCCCGCTTCCGCTTCCTAGCAACACGTACACCGAATCGCCAGCCCGTGCCATCTGCTTGCCGTCAAGCGTCAACCGCGTTCCGAGCGCGGTTCCGATCTGACTGGCAGAGCCGCTACGAAGCTGGAAAGCGCTGGCTGGACCGCTCTCGGTCTCCTCCGAGATCGCAATGGCCGTACCGTCCGAACCGGCGAGAACGTCGCCTGGGTTCGGCATCGCATAAGTGTGGACGATTGCGCCGTCGTTGGCCCTCATTTCAAGCACAGTATTTGCGTCCTGCACCCCATGGCTTCGGTCGCCAGCTCCGTTCGCGATCCACACCTCGCCGCCAGCGACGGATATTGCGACAGGGTCGCCGCCAGCCGGCCAGTTGTGGAGCAGCTGCAGCGAATCCGCGTCAAAGGCCATCACTCGTCCAGACGGCACACCGGCAAGAGGGGGTGCGATCGCCCAGATTGCGTCCCCCGCCAAAACTAGCCTATACACGCCCGGAGCCTCAAGGCTAACCGAGCTCGCAACATGTAATGCCCCCGCCGCCTGTGTTGGCGCAATCGGCGTTGGAGACGGTGCCGATCTTGGCGGAGCCGCGGTACACCCGGAAAGCACACATACGCAAGCGAGGGACGCAGCAACCAGGGACGCGCTGCCGCAGTCGATGACAGCCAAACGCGGCCCACGACCAGTCAACCGGCACCGGGGGAATTGCGTTTAGGCCCCCTTAGGTGATGCTGAGCGCGAACTTGTCAGCGTCGAGATCGAAGTACCGCAGCTGGCCGGCCGGGTCAGACAGCGACAGCCATCGTCCTGACGCAGCAATGATCCGAATTGGGCCTTGCATGCCGCTGACAAGAAAAGTGCCGACGTGCGCGTAGTTTACGCCACACTCGTCCGCGGCCAGAGTCTCCGTGTAGACGGTGACGGCGGCCGCTCCCGCGGAACCAGATGGTGAGCCGCTTGCGCCCGACCAGACGGCATACACGGGACCCCCTGGCGCGGTCGAACCGACCCAGCTGCTCAGCGCTTGGAAATTCGTTGAGGATCCAAACGGACCGCCTTGGCGATTAGGGTTGATCCCCGCACTCGGGAACGGGAGGGTCACGCGATTGCACGGGGGAGCGGGTAGCGGCGTCTGTAGGTTGGCGAGCGCGCTCTCCTCTGCGGCTGCACCGCCAGCTTGGCCTTGGGCAATCCGCTGCTTTTCAGTTGCGATAAACTGCTGCTTCTGGGTCAGCAGCGGCGACTGAGTAGGGGCCGAGCTAGCGACTACAGCGGCAACGCCGAGGCCAGCAAGCACAGGCACAACCACGGCGCCAACGGGCCAGATGCGGCGCAGTCTCACGTCTGATGATTCTCCGGCTAGTGTATTTCGACCGAATAGGTCAGAGGCACGTTCGTGTTGGCATCGTTCTCTAGGTCGTTCGACAAATCGTTCCAGGCTTGAACGTTCGTGTTCGTCGACGGGTCTCTGTCATATTCATCCAAGGGTCCTTCGAAGGTCAGACGCGCACCGCCCTGATCGTAATATCCGTACCTAGATATGGTCCACCACTGATCTGCGAGGGGTTGGTAGTAGATCTCCGGCAGTGGGTAGGCCGCAGGGTTTCCCCAGCTCTTATACCAGACGCCATATTGGTTCCAATCGCCGTTGCAGCCATACCCGTCACCTGAGGTGTAGCTGTTCCGGGGACACCCGCCCGCATCTCCATAGTCGAGAAACGCGAGAGACCCCGTGGCAAAGCCCTGAACCCAATTGAGTGTCGCGTTCTGTGACCCATACCCCGTCTCCATGTCACTCGCACCGTACACGGCTACTCGGCCGGTCATCTGCTGCGATGCCACAAAGTTGTACACATCTGTAGCAATCTGCGTCCAGGTCACACCCGCGTAGTAGGCATTAGTCGGATCGCTGTACTGGCCTTGGACGTTGTCGTTGCTGGTTCCGATCCCGAGCTTTAGATAGTTCGTCCCGCCTCTGCCGACACATTCGAAGTAGCCGATGGCAAACCACTCCGAATCGCCAATGATAGTGGTGTATGACAGGAAGACATCGTGAAAGGGCAGATATGTTTGCCCACCGTTTGGATCCTGCGACCCAAAGTCTAGAACGAGCTCGCTGTTGCTGTTGTCCGTACGTCGCGCTGTGCCTTCGTTGCATCCTAAAGCACGCATCGAACTGTAATCGTCATTATTGTGCGTCACATACCACGACCAGTCGGTAGCCGCGGGCAGCGGTTGCGCAGCATCTGCCACTTGCTGAGGCACAACGGGGGCTAGTAGAGCGACAGCGGCGACAACGAAAACGAGGCGCCATGGTCTCCCCAGGAGGAGACCGCCCGAAGCCACCAGCCACGCTCGCTGAGATCCCGGTGTTCCGCAACTCACGCAAGCATGCCTCGCCCTGTGTTCGGCCGCGTCGCAGCGCCCGTCCGGTCGCGACGGTAGCTCGTCGCCGGGACGGGGGTCAATATCTGCGTGAGGCCACTAGTTGTGGCCGGCGGAGGCCGCGTCAGTGGCGGGCGTCGCCGTCGCCGTCGAGGATCTGATCCGCGATTGCGTAGGGGTCGAAGTCTGCGGGACCGGCGGCCAGGACCTCACGCAAAATCGGGCTCTCGAGCGCAGCCCTAGCGCGCCGCGCGGCTTTCTCGACCACGATCGACTCCACCTCGGCACGCACGCGCTCGCGGCGCCGCCGCTCGAGCTCCCCACTCGCCTCCATTGACTCGTAGTGCCGCTCGAGCTCGCTCACCAGCTCGTCGATCCCCGTCCCGATCTGCGCCGACACCTGAATCACCGGCGGCACCCACGCCGCATGCGCTTTCGTCTGCCGCACCAGGTCCTTGAGCTCGCGGTACACCTTGGGCGCGCCCGGGAGGTCCGCCTTGTTCACCACGAAGACGTCGGCGATCTCGAGGATGCCCGCCTTGATGATCTGCACCGCGTCGCCGGCCGCCGCGGTCGTCACCACGACAACGGTGTCGGCCAGCTGCATCACCTCGAGCTCGGACTGACCGACTCCAACAGTCTCGACAAGGCAGCGGTCGCGGCCTGAGGCGTCCAGGAGCCGTACCGCCTCGCGCGCGGCCGAGGCGAGCCCGCCGAGATGACCGCGGGCCGCCATGCTGCGGATGAACACACCGGAGTCGGTGGCGTGCCGCTGCATGCGCACGCGGTCGCCGAGGATCGCGCCGCCGGTGAAGGGGCTCGAGGGATCGACGGCGATCACGCCGACGCGGTGGCCGCCGGCACGCCAGCGCGCGATCACCTGGTCGCTGAGCGTGCTCTTGCCGCTCCCCGGTGGTCCTGTGATGCCGATAATGCGGGCGCGGCCGGTGCGGTTCCGGACCGCGCGGACCACGTCGTCGGCCTCGGAGGCGCCGTCCTCGACCATGCGAATCGCCCGTGCCAGGGCGCGAACGTCACCCGCGACGAGCCGAGTCGCAAGGTCCTGGCCAGGCATACGAACGAGTGTACCGGTGGCCCCGTGAGGCGGCGTCAAGGGTGGCACCGGCTTTAATGCGACGGGTGAGCCAGCGTCGGGTGCGTGCATCCGCGTACCGGCGGCACGGATGGCGGTGGCGCATCGGGGTTGCCTCAGTGGTCGCGGCATGCGTCATCGTCTCGGGTGCCGGCGGTGCTTTTGCCTACTTCCTGCCCGCCATCGTCACCGCGGTGAAGGTCACCGGACACAGCTTGCATACGTCGAGCTCCCCCTACGCGCACCAGGCCAACTCCGCGGTGCAGGACGCGTCGACCAAACAACCGTTCACGCTGCTGCTGCTCGGCTCGGACAACGACGCCAAGTACGGCGGTCAGGTGCTGACGCAATCGATGATTCTTTGCCGCGTCGACCCCACGACCAAGCAGGTGACGATGCTCTCGATCCCGCGCGACACCTATGTCAAGCTCGCCACCGGCCAGACCAACAAGATCGATTACGCCTACTCATATGGGCAGGCCAGCGCCGCGGTGCAAACAATTGATAACGACTTCGACGTGCACATCGATCACTACGCGTGGATCGGGCTTCTCGGTCTCGTCAACCTGATCGACAAGGTCGGCGGCATCGACGTGGTCGCCACCAACCCGGTGCTCGACGACTTCTACCCCAAGGACCTCACCGGCAACGACCCGTACGCATACGAGCGCGTCGCGGTGCTGCCCGGTCCACAGCACATGGACGGCATGCAGGCGCTCGAGTACGTGCGCAGCCGCCACGGTGACATTCGCAGCGACTTTGGCCGTTCCCAGCGGCAGCAACAGGTGCTGCTCGCCCTGCGCTCCAAGGCGAAGCTGCTCGGGCTTGCCGACCTGCCCGCGATCTCCGATGCCATGGCCAACGATTTCAACACCGACATGTCGCTGACCGACGTCGCCGCATTGCTGCCGATCGCGAGCAACGTCTCGCTGGAGAATGTGCACCAGGTGCTGCTCCTGCCGCCGTTCACGTCGAGCGCGACCATCGGCGACCAGGACGTGCTCATCCCCAACTGGGACCTGATCCTGCCGGAGGTTCACAAGTACTTCCCGCCGGCATGAGCCGGCGCTGGATCGTGCTCATCGCCGTCGTCCTGATGGCGGTCTTCGCCTTTGGTGTCAACCGATTCATCGCATCGCGGCAGACGCAGGTGGCGAAGGCGGCGGCGCCCACCGAGGTGAAGCCCATGATCCCGCTGCCCGGCACGCTGTACCTCGCAGCGCACGGTGACATCTACCGCCTCGACCACGGCGCGTTCACCGACCTGCGCCTGCCGTCGAGCATCGGGACATGGATGCAGCCGGCGATCGTTCCGGGCTCACAGACGATCCTCGCGGTGGCGCGCCAGGACGCGTTCTCAGACGTGTACCAGATCAGCAGCAGCGGCCACGTGCTCAGTCAGCTGAGCCACAACGCAACGAACAGCTCCACGGTTCAGCTCAACCACTGGATGTTCTGGCCGAAGGTTGCCGCCGACGGCGGCACCGTATTCGTCAGCTACGACGCGCCCAAATCGCCGCAGAGCTACGAGATCGAGTTCGCCGTGTGGAAGGGGACCCTCAGCGGCACACTGGCTGCGTCGCAATTCACCGACCCGTTCAGTTACACGGGCGGCGACACCGAGTCGGTGCCGCTCGCCGACGGGACACTGCTGTACTCCAAGTACGAGATCGACAACGGCAACGTCTTCTCGCGCATCGCGCTGCAACAGACGCCGCTGCGCCAGCCTGTGTATCTCACCGACTCCGCCACTGACTGCTCGCAGCCGGCGATCTCACCCGACGGCGCGACGGTGGCGATGGTGTGCACCAACGGCACGGGGCTGCAGAGCACATCGCTGCAAATCGCCTCACTCACCGGTACGACACTCGGGCCAACGCGCACGCTCATCCCGGACTGCCTGTGTACGTCGCCGTCGTGGGCGCCAGACGGATCGGGGCTCGCGTATCTCGCACCGGCGGACGCCACCGGTCATTTCCAGCTGTGGTGGATCGCCGGCGCGAGCGGACTCACTCCGCACACACCGCAGCAGGTCACGTCCGGGCTCGACTTCGACGGCACGTCGCCGCCCGCCTGGACCCCGTAGGCAGCGCCATAATGCAGCCTCCGTGTTGCAGCCACATCCACGACGGCGCAGACGAGCCGCACCGCGGAGAGTCGTGGCGGGCCTCGTCGCATTCTGTGGAGTGCTCGCCGCGTGCGGCGCGAGCTCGACGCCGACGCCGACGCCGCAGCCCACAGCTTCACTGTTGCCCGGGACCCTGACGAGCATCCCTGGCGCCAAGGGACACGACACGCCGCAGAAAGCGGTGCTCGCCTTCTTCGACTTCATGGCGCGCAAGGACTACACCTCCGCGTCGGGGTACGTCGACAGCGCCGAGCGGTCGCAGTTCCAGAAGGCGATACAGGCGGCGCAGGGCAAGAGCTACTCGCTGCAGATCACGGCGTTCACGGCGCAGAGCTTCACCGGCAACCAGAGCGGCGGCAACGTGGCGGTGACTGCGGTCGGCCAGAGCTGCCTCGGGACGAAATGCCAGCCGCTCACCACGAGCGCCGACCACACCGCGACCATCCCGGTGCTCGCCGACGTCGGCGGGCTATGGTTCGTGTCGGGCTTCGCACTGCCCAGCGCCTGATATACCGCCGTAAGGGTTCGGGCATCATCAGCCCGACCTGACGGGGAGACCGGCGCACGGCTATTCGGCTCAGACCGCTGCTACTAGTGACCGGCCCTCGTCC
>JBOHUE010000060.1:0-33914 GCA_050734185.1 Candidatus Dormibacteria bacterium
GAACGGCACCCCGCTCGAGTGCCGCGACGCGCGCCTCCAGCGCGTCGACGGCGCCCGCAGTGCCGGGCGGGCGGAGCATCCGCAGCAGGCAGAGCTCCACCTGCAGCCGCGCGTCGACCGGCTGCCGCATGTTCATCTCGGCTTCGGCAAACAGCTCGAGCCCGCGCAACCAGAAGCCCGCCGGTGCGATCGCGGCCAGTTCGGCGCTCAGCGCTGCCTCCTCCGGGGACACCTCGGCCCCCTGGCCGTACCCGAGCGCGTGCAGCTCCGCTGCGCGTGAGAGCCGTGCAACCTCGCGCAGGAGCTGACGCGGATCCGCACCCGCCGCGAACGCGGCGGATGCAGCGCGGAGCGTCGCGGCCGCGTCCAGGCCGGACAGTGAGCGCATCAGGTCGTGCACGATCGTCGGATCGGTGAGCCCGAGTGCACGGCGCGCAGCGGTGACGGTCAGCGGCCGCTCGCCGCCGCTCACCGCCTGCTCGAGCTGCGATAGAGCGTCGCGCACGCTGCCCTGCGCTGCTTCGCCGATGAGTTGGAGCGCGTCGGTGTCGGCCTCGATGCCCTCGCGCTCACTGATGCCGCGGAGATGCGCAACGATGTCGGCTGTGGCAACGCGACGGAAGTCGAACCGCTGCACGCGCGAGCGCACCGTCTCGGGCACCTTGTGCGGCTCCGTCGTCGCCAGCACGAAGAGCACATGCGGCGGCGGCTCCTCGAGGGTCTTGAGCAAGGCATTCCATGCTTCGTTGGTGAGCATGTGCGCCTCGTCGATGATGTACACCTTGCGCTGCAGCGACGCGGGAAGGTACTTCACCTTGTCGCGAAGGTCGCGCATCTCATCGATGCCGCGGTTGCTCGCTGCGTCGATCTCGAGCACGTCGACGGACGCGCCGTCGAGGATCTCGCGACAGGCGGCGCACTCGTTGTCGGGCTCACCGTCCTTCGGGTGCAGGCAGTTCACCGCGCGCGCGAGGATTCGCGCGGTTGACGTCTTGCCGGTGCCGCGGGTGCCCGCGAAAAGATACGCGTGCGCAAGCGAGCCCGAGATCACCTCGTTTCTCAGCGTCTGTGCCGCGACCTCCTGACCGACAAGGTCAGCAAAGAGCGCAGGGCGGTAGCGTCGATAGAGAGCAATAGACATGAGGATGCGACCATTGTCGCAGCGACTTCTGCACCACCGTGCTGGCACGAAGCCACCGTTGCCGCGGCGTGGGTGCGCGACCAGCGGCGATGGCGCGAAAAAGTCGCGCACCCCACGTCGATGGTGCGCCTTCGGCGCTCACCCGCTCCACCGGCTCAGACCAGGTTTCCCCGCGGCACCCCCGGGAGACCGCTTACCGCTGCTTCCTTCCGGACCTGACGGGGTTCACGGGCCCGAGCTGCGCGGGACCCAGTCGTCAACGCCAGTGAGATCGGAGCAGACCCGACGACACACCCCCTCGGTGGGGAATTCGACCCCGCTGTAGCGGATTGCGGGTACAGGGCACCGCTAACGCCCCGTCTAGCGCGACCGCCTCTGATTGTAGCCCCGCCGGGAGCTACGAGACCGCCAGCCCCGGCAGCGGCGTATCGGCGGCGACGCGGCCCGGAGGCGGCCCGCCGTTCGCATTCGCGGCTGCGATGTCGGAGCCCGGCCACTGCAGAACGACGCGCGTGCCGAAGCCAAGCTTCGACTCGACCTGGATCTGCGCCCCATGCGCGGTGACCAGCTTCTTCACCAGCGCGAGGCCCATGCCGGTGCCGCCGTGCTTGCGCGTGGCGGTGTTGTCCACCTGATAGAAGCGATCGAAAACCCGCGGCAGGTCGTCAGGCGGGATCCCGATGCCCTGGTCGACCACATCGAGTCGCACGAAGTCGGGGATCGTCGCGCCGATGGCACGCACCAGCACCCGCCCGTTGCCGTCGCTGAACTTCACCGCGTTGTCGATGAGCGCGCGGAGCACCTGCTCGAACCGATCCGGGTCGGCGTAGATCGAGAGCTGGTCGGGGACATCGAGGTCCACCGGCACCGGCAGCCCGCCCTTGTAGCGCTCGGCCACACCGGTGACCCCACGGTCGATGGCGTCGCGAAGCAGCACGCTCGTCGGATGAATGACGACCGTCTCGCCCTCGACCGCGTTGAAATCGATGATCGTCTCGACGATGTCGTACAGGTTGCGCGCGGCGAGCTGGATGTCGTGAATGACGTCGAGCTTGGGCTGGTCCTCCCACGTGTCCCAGCACATCTCGATGAGATCGCTGAGGCCGAGGATCGCGGTGAGCGGTGTGCGCAGCTCGTGCTGCACGGTGGAGAGGAAGTCGGTCTTCATGGCGTCGAGCTGACGCAGACGGTGCACCGTCTCCTTCTCCTGCTCGAACAGCTTGGCGTTCTCCGTCGCGATCGCCGCGTTATTGGCAAGAACGACCAGAACCTTCTCCTCGTCCTCGGCGGGCAGGCGCGCTCCGGGCGGCATGGCGATCGCGAGCGCGCCCACCACCTCGTCCTGATAGAACATCGGCACCGCCAGCAGCGAGCCGACACCGGAGCGCGTCTCGCGCACCACAGTGCCCGTGAGCACATTGGGGAAGCGCTCCCAGTCGCTCAGATCCGGTGAGAAGCGACGCTCTCCCTGCGACGCCTGGACGGTGAGCTCGTCACCCTCACGGACAAGCAGCAGCGCCGAGCTGCCCTGACCCACGAGCCCCGCTGCGGCGCGCACCACCTCGCGCTGCAGCGCGGCAACGCCGCCGGTGGTCGTGGTCAGCGCGCGGGACACGCCGCTCACGCGCTCCACCGCGTGGTCGAGGCGCTGGCGCGCGTCCTTGAGCTCGGTGGTGTACGCCTCGATGCTCTCCCCCATCCGGTTGACGCTCCTGCCCAGCCGGGCAAGCTCGTCCTTGCCGCGAATCGGTATCGGTGAGTTGTAGTCGCCGCCGGCGATGCGAGAGACGCCGCGCTCGAGCCTTCGGATCGGGCGGCGGACCACCGCTTCGACGAAGACGATGATCACGACGGCGATGGCCAGGAGGGCGAAGACCGTGATCACGCCGATCGTCAGCTCATCGGTGCGCTCGTCACCGATGAACGGGGCCACCGGAACCTCAACGCCGAGGTAGCCGACGATGGTTTGCCCGTCGGTGCTCAGCACCGCTGCGAAGCTGCCCGCGACCTGCCCGGTGCCACCGGCGCCGAGAGGCGCCGGGTACGTCGTGTGGATGATGTCCTTGCCACTGCGGATCTGAGCGACGATCTCGGCCGGTGCGAGCGTGGTCACGCCGCTGCCCTGGGTGAGCCGGATCTCGATGCCGGGGTTGCTCACCGGGATGAACGCGGTCGGGAACTGGAACAGCGTGCTGAACCGCTGCAGCTGCTGCTGCAGTGGGGCGACGTATGCCACCGCCCCGACCGTCTTGCCGTTCGATAGGACAGGAGCGGCGACGACGTAGGCGGGGACGCCCGAGAGCAGGTCGACGCCGCAGGCGCCGGGCTGATTGGACAGTGCGCAGCGCTGCCCCTCCAGCGTGTGGCTCACCCCGGTCAATTGATCGAACGACCCCAGCTGGCTGGGGTTCTCGACGTCGGCTGCGGCGCCGGCGTACAGCGCCTTGCCGCCGGCGTCGGTGAGCACGAGCACCTGGCCAGACAGCCCAACTGGCTGCGACGTTTTGAACAGCTGCTGCAGGGCGGCGTTCGGGTCTGAAGCCGAGAGCGCCGTGATGAGCGGCGTCTCCTTGGCCACCACCTGGGCGGAGTCGAACGACTGCTTGCCCGTGAACTGCTCGAGCACCTGGCGCATGACGCCGACGCGGTTGTCGGAGTTGCTCAGCGCTCCGGTCGTCGTCTGCTGGTTGCGGCTGTAGATGAGGTAGCCGGCGACGGCGCCGATCAGGATGAGAGCGAAGAGCAGACCGCCGGCCAGCAGCTTGGCGGCGAACGAACTCCGCAGTCTGCCGAACATGCCGTTGAGGGACCCTAGGTCAGTCCGCGGCGGGTCTCGACCAGGTCTTCCTCAGTGCCAGCACGACCGCGGCCGCCCCGAGGACGTCGAGTCCCAGGAAGAGCGGCCACAGGAACGGCGCTTTGCCGAAGTTGATGCCGCTAGTTGCGGTGGGCAGGGTGATCGACGACGGCGGCGGCTGCACCAGTGACCCGGTGCCTGCGGTGACGCCAGCCGGCGGATCGGGCGCGGTTACCGGACCACCGCTGGCGCCGGCGACGCTGCCGGGCTTCAGGTCGGGCTGCGGTGCCGGCGGCGGCGCTGTCGTGATCGTGGTGGTGGGCGCCTTGTTCGAGGCGGCTCCGGTCAAGGGCTTGGTGACCGCGCACAGGGCGGCGTTCAAGCACGGCAGCGGTGCCAGCGGGTTCTGTGCCTGCGACTGCGGCTGCGGATTCGTGACACTGCAGAGCAGCTGGCAGACGGCGCCGGACGGGCCGACAAGGCTGTTGACCGTGTTCCCCAGGGTGCTCCCCACGCTTCCCGTCACGCTCGTGACTGTGTTCCCCAGCGCGCCGAGCAGGCTGTCGTCGGCCGACGCAGCAAGCGTGAACATGGCGACGCTCGAAGCGGCGAACACGCTCGCTCCCAGAACAGCCCCCGTGATGTAGCGCAGCGGACGAGGTGCGCCGTATCGCCCCATACGCCGCATCATAAGGGCCGGTCATCCGGTTGGCTATAGACAATTTCGTGATCTCGCGCGGACGGCGATGTCACGGAGATGTGGCGCCGCGCCTCCCGCTGAGCGAGACTCGGGGCTCCTCGCCGCGGAGCAGACGGCGGATGTTCGCCGAGTGGCGAAGCGCGATCAGGCCGCTGGCGAGCAGCGCGAACGCCAGCGGCACGCGGTTGCCGGTGCGTTTGGCCTCGATCGCCGCGCCGACGACGGCCGACGCGCCGGCGCTCATCGACGCGAGCGACACGATCCTTGTCCCGACCAGCGTCCACATGCCGCCGGCCACGGCCGTGGCTGATCCCCACCCGGTGACCGGCAGCATCGCACCGAACCCGGTGGCGACGCTCTTGCCGCCGCGGAACTCGGCGAACACGGGCCACGCGTGCCCGACCATGGCGCTGAACCCGGCCAGAGCCTGCCCCTCGCGGTCGGCGCCAAGCCTGCGGGCCACGCCGACAGCGGCGGCCCCCTTGGCCACGTCGAGCGCGAACGTGGTTGCGGCTGCTGCCGGGCCAAGCTGGCGCAGAACGTTGGTAGTGCCGATGCTGTGGCTGCCGTGCTCCCTGACGTCGAGCCCGCGGCGCAGCGCCTTGCCCAAGAGCAGCCCAACCGGCACCGAGCCGATCACGTAGCCGGCGGCTACCGCGGTCACATTGGAGAGACGGCGAGGCATGGCCGCAGTCTAGTCGCGCGTCACCACGTCTCCCGCCGTGAACGCGAGTCCGGGAGCGGGCGATAGCACCCACGTTGCGGAGGACGCACCCGCCGCGGCGCGCATCGAGCCGCAGCACGCAGGGGCGGCCCTGCGATGGACCAATGCCACGACCGACCCGCCGAACCCGGCGCCGACAAGACGCGCGCCATAGCAGCCGGGCACGGCCTCTGCGGCCGTCTCGACCGCGTCGAGCAGCGGCGTGCTCACCTCGTGGTCGTCGCGCAGCGAGCGGTGCGACTCGGACATCAAGCGCCCGAGCTCCACGTCGTCACCCGCGCTGAGCGCGGCAGCGGCATCGAGCGCACGTCGCGTCTCGCTCACGACATGGCGGAGCCGCCGCGACGACACGTCGGTGCCGGAGGGAAGCTCGCCCGTGAACCGGCGCGCGCTCCTGATGCCGGCTTCGCGCATCGCAGCCTCTGTCTCCGCGCGCCTGCGGCGGTATCCATCGCCGGCCACGCGGTGGCGCTCACCCGTGTCGCACACGCACAGCACCGTGTCGCGCAGGTGCCAGGGGACCGGAGTGACGTCGTCGGCGTCGCAGTCGAGCAGCAACGCGCAATCCTCCGGCGACTCCACGACCGCGTGCTGGTCGAGGCGCCCGCTCGGCACTCCCAGCACGTCGTGCTCGGCGCGGTAGGCAATGTCCACGAGTTTCGCCATCCCAAGCCGCGATGATGCGAGACGGAGCTGCGCGACGAGGGTTGCACAGATAACCGAGGCCGACGAGGCGAGCCCGGCGCCCGCGGGCAGCGACGCGGCAGTAGCCGCCTCGAACGCCGGCACATACGCACCCGACTCGCGGAGCGCCACGGCGGCGGCGAGCACGTAGCCGGCGCCCTCGGGGCGTAACCGCCCCGGGACCCGCTCGGTGATGCGGGCGTCGATCGCGACACGGTCAGCAACTCCCTCGGCGGGGCGCATGGCAACAGCGACCTGGAGATCGATCGCAGCGCACAGCACCGCGCCACCCGCGTAGTCGACGTGCTCACCCACGAGGGTGCAGCGACCGGGAGCGGCCGCGACGATCACGTCGCCGCCCGCGCCGAAGGCACGCACAAGCCCAGCGTGTGCGCGCTCTTCGAGGGCCTGCACGGACGGGTGCGACTCGCCGGCGGCGTCAGCCGCCGCCATCGGCGAACACCTCGTGGAACGGATACCACTGTTCGGGGTGCCGCCGGATCTCCGGCTCGAGGACGGCGGCGACGCGCGCCATCACCGTGGCGTCGTCCTCGAGCGGATCGACGGTGATCGGCGGATGGATGCGCACACGCCAGCGGTCCCCCACACGCCAGCAGGCCGCGGGGACGATGGGTGTCGCAGTCCCCGCAGCAAGGCGTGCGGGCACCGCGCTCACGCGGACGGGGCCGCCGCAGAACGGCACGACGACGGTGGGGCCTGCCTCGGGAACGTCGAGCATCAAGCCCACCCAGCGCCCGCGCCGCAGCGCGCGGATGAGCCCACGCGCCGCCTGACGTGGCGCAAAGAGCTCGAATCCCTTGCGCGCACGTGAGATCTCGACCATCGCGGTCATCGTCTCGCCACCGATCGGCGCCATCACCGTGGTCATGGCCATCTCCAGCGCGTGCGCCGCGCTCACTCCGATGTCCCAGTTTCCGAAGTGCGACGTGACCATGATCGCGTTGCGGCCATGCGCCCACTCCGCACCCTCGACGTCGACGACGTCGAGGAGCCCGCGCCCGTCCAGTGGCTCCGCCCAGATGCCGTCGAGCATCATCCACACGTACTCGCGGTACGACGCGCGCGCTCGGCGCCGCGCCGCCGCCGCACTCAGCGCGCGATCGAACCGACGATGGCTGTCCGCGGCACGGCGGCGCACAGCCGGCGGCTGCTTCGCGTACCAGACCATCGCGATCAGGGTGCCGAGCGGGTGTCGCGCCGGGCCGAGAGCGCGGACGGAACCGGTGATGAGCCCGAGCAGCAGGCGCGCCCGCCAGCGGCGGTCGGGGGTGTCAGCCACCGAGATGCAGCAGGGTGGAGTCGAGCCCGTCGACCCCCGCCGAGCCCACCGCGGCGTACGCGATCTTGCCATTACTGTCAACAACGTAGACGGTCGGGACGACGGCCGCGCGATAGCCGCGGCTGACGCCGAGGCCGGGGTCGAGCAGCAGCGTCACAGGGCAGGAGGACGGTCGGTTCGCGCGTGCGTAGTCCGAGACGACGGCCGTGCTCTCCCCCGCGGCGTCGACGGCGACAACGGTGTCGGCGCTGTGCCGCTGCGCCACCGAGCAGAGCTGCGCAGCCTGCCGTGCGCACGTGTCGCACTGCGCGTCGAAGAATTGCACCACGAGGTTATGGTGCGCCGCCGTTGCCAGCGCATCGATCCGGTCGCCCTCGATGCTCTGCAGCACCAGGGCGGGCGCCGTGGCGCCAAGCGCCAGCAGCTGGGGCTGCGGCCGGATCACGAACACGAGCGCGACGAGCGCGACCAGGCCGGCTGTGAATGTGATGCCGGCGCGACGCCATTCGCGCGCGGTCGGGCGACGGGTGAACCCGATGATCCCGGGCAGGCGGGGCGGACCGCTCAGTGGATCGGCGCCGCCGCACCCTGGGCGAGGAGAAGCAGCGGCTGCGCGAGCACGGTCGCAAACACCGCGGACGCGCAGCAGGCGCCGGCCACGATGCGCGTCATCCACGGCGATGCGGCCATGGTGAACGGCGCCTCGCCACCGGAGTCCGCATACATCGATGCCACCAGTCGAATCACGGGCACCGCGAGAATCGCGAGCGCGATCGCAGCAACCGCTGCCACCCATGCGTAGCCGGCATCGATCGCCGGCTCGAGCAGGAGAATGCGTGCGAGGAAGCCCGCGGCGGGCGGCGCGCCGGCGAGCGCGGCCAGCGAGATCGCCAGCATGAGCGCGGCCGATGGCGAGCGCCGGCCGAGTCCGCGGAACTCGGCGATGTCGTCGGGGAGGCGCGCAGTCTGCAGGATCGACACGACGCTGAACGTGCCCAGCACGCTGACGCCGAATACGCCGAGTGCGAACAGAAACGCTGTCGATCCCGACGCGGAACCAGAGCTCACGCCCGGCCCGGCGCCGAGGAGAGCGAGGAGCAGGAGGCCGGCCTGGCCACTGGCCATGGCGCCGGCGAGCCGGCTCATCCGCTGCTCGCGCAGCGCTGTGAAAGCCGCGTAGAGCAGGGCGAACGCAGCGAGCACGGCGGTGAGGCCGACCCACGGCAGCACTGCATCACCCAGGCCACTGACGCCGAACCGGAGCCAGGCGACCGCGCCGGCCGCGGTGCCCATGGTGATGACGAACCCAGCGGCGGTCGCCGGCGTCGCCTCGGCAGCACGCGACACCCACGCGCGCAGCGGCGCGATTCCGAGGGGAAACGCGAGCCCTATCAGCACGAGCGTGATCCCGAGGGCGGCGGCTGCCGGAGCCCGGTGCGCGGCCGCGCCCACCGCGGTGAGGCTCGTGCTGCCGGCGACGCCGTAGAGGATCGCGAACCCATACAGCAGGAGCGCCGACGCGACCGCTCCCTCGATGAGGTGTTTCCAGGACGCCTCGACGCTGCGATCGTCGGTCTTCACCAGCGCCTGGATCAGGGTGCTGCCGATGACCACGACCTCGAGCGTCAGGAACATCGACGCCATCTCGTGCTCTGCGGCGAGCGCCGCCACTGCGGCGGTGATGACGAGCACCGTGGCGAAGAACGCACCCGACCTCGTGGGAATTCGACGCAGATACGCGTCCGACGTCAGGCAGGTGATCAGCGCGAACGCGCACGCCACGACCGTGATGTACAGCGAGAAGTGGTCGACCACGAGCCCGCCGCCCCACACCACCAGCGCGATGCCGTCGGTGGACCTGGCTGTCGCATGCAGCGTGTACGCCGACGACGTCACCGCTCCGAGCAGACCGATGACCGCGATCCATCGGTACAGGTCCGGCCGCCGGCCCGGCCAGAACGTGCCAAGTACGGCACAAACCGTGGCGAGCGCGAGCAGCAGGATCTCCGGGAGCAGCGACGCCGCCAATGCGGATCCAAACGTGGTGCCCATCGCTACCCGCCCGAGAGCCGCGTGGTGATCTCGATCACGCCGTTGGTGATCACCGGCGTGAGCGCGCCTGGACGCACGCCGATAAACACGATCATGGCGGCGATCGGGACCAGGTAGCTCAGCTCGAGCGCCCCCACATCACGGACGCGCTGCAGGCTCTCGCGCAGCTGTCCGAAGAAGATGCGATGGCCCGCCAGCAGCAGCCCGCCCGTGGTCACGACCAGTGTCGCGAGCACGAGCACGGTCGCGATCCGATGAGCAGGGAACGCGCCGGTGAACAGCAGCACAATGGCGCTGAACCCCGCGAGCAGCGGGACGCCGATGACCGTGAACACCGCGAACCACCAGAACATCGCCAGCCGCGGGGCCGCGGCGACGAGGCCGCCCAACTCGCTGAGGGTGTGCGAGCGGACGCGCTCCTCGAGCGCGCCGAGCAGGAGGATAAGCATGCTCACGCCGAATCCCTGCGCCAGCGCGAAGAGCACCGCACCCACGAGCGCAATCGACGTCTGCGTGCCCGCGGCAAGCACGAGCAACGACACCTGCGCCAGATTGCTGTACCCGACGACGCGGCGCGCGTCGTCCCGAGCGAGCGCCCCGAGAGCACCCCAGACGGCGCCGACCACGGCGAGCGCAACGATCACGAGCGAGTACTGATGTGCCGGGCCCGGGAACTGCCCGATGGCGACGCGCATCAGCCCGTAGGCACCGAGCTTGCTGACCACGCCTGTCAGCACCGCGGCGACGCCGGGCGACGCGTCGCTCTGCGCGTCGATCAACCATCGGTGCGCCGGAAACGCGCCGAGCGCGATGCCGAACGCTGCGAGCGTCAACCAGAACCCCGCCTGCGCGACCGGGCCGGCGAGGTTCTGGAAGTCCTGTGTCATGTCGGCCGAGTGCTGGCCGGCGCGAACGATGACCAGCAACACCGCGAGCACGAGCAACGCGTACGACGTCAGCGCGAAGACCAGGAAGCGTCCGGCGGCGCGCCCCCGGGCGTCGCCGCCCCACACGCGCAAGAGCACGTAGAGGGGGACGATCATCATCCCCCAGAACAGCAGAAACAATATGTAGTCGCTCGCGCACAGCACGCCGTTGACCGCCGTCTCCATCAGCAGCAGCAGCGCGACGTACAGCCTCACCCGCTCACGAATGCGCCACGCGTGCACGAACACGCTGAAGAACACCACCGTCGCCAGCAGGAGCAGCACCAGGCTGATGCCGTCGGCCTGCAGGTGGTACCCGGACGAGAACCCAAAGGAGTGGAACCACTGGTGGGTCTCCTCGTTCGCCGACTGCTGGCCGCCGCCCTCTGCCAGCCCGATCTGAACGAAGATGCCGAACCCGAGCACCAGGAACATCTGCACGCCGGAGGCAAAGAGACCCAGGCCGCGGATGCGGCCGCGCTCGTCGTCGGTGCGGTCGGGCAGGACGAGCACGACGACGCAGGCGATCGCGCTCAGAAAGATGATGGCGGTGAGCAGAACGGACGGGATCACAGCGAGTGGATCCAGAAGTGACCAGTTGCAGCCAGAATCGACAGTAATGCCAGCACCGCCGCCACCGTCACGCCGCCGGCCAGGTAGACCTGGGTGCGCGACGACCGCAGCCGGCCCACAAGGTCGGACGCCTGCAGCGAACCCTGTGCCACCAGATCCGCAAGCGTCTCGGTGATCGAGTCGTCGAACCTGCTGACGAACCCGCCGGCCGCCATGAAGGGCGCACCGACGCGGTGGCCGAGACGCTCGAGCTCGAACCCGCGGGTGATCAACCTGGCGAGCGGCTCGGTCCGGTCAACAAGGCGGGCGCTCGTCTCCCGCCGCGACGGCGCCAGCGCATACCCCGCCGCGGCGACGCCGATGGCGCCGGCGACGAGACATACGACGAGTGCGAGGTAGTCCACCGGCAGGATGGGACGCGCGTACGCGTAGACGAACCGCGTGAACGTGAGGCCGGGGACGCGCAGCGAGCCGGAGTGCACCGGGTTGAGGCCGGGCAGCCCCACGAGCACCGAGGCGATGGCGCCCACGCCGGCGAGCCGCGTCACGAGGCGAAGGCTCCCTTCGACCTCGGCAACGCGCTCCGGCTGGAACCCGCGGCGCCGTTCCGGCGCGCCGGGGAAGACGTGCCACAGAAGTCGCGCGGCAGCCGCAGCGATCAGCCCTGCCGCAATGACGACGAGCACCGCGACGACGATGCGGGTGACGCCACCCACCGCGGGGCCGGCAGGCTTGGCGTTCTCGAACACGGACGACAGCGCGTAGTACGTCGCGAGTGAGAGCCCCGCGGCGCCGCCGGCCCACACGAGCAGCGCAGCGCTCGTTGTGCGCATGCGCGAGCGAACTCCGCCCATCTCGTGGATGTTGCGAGTGCGATACACGCGCACGAGGTTGCCCGCTGCCAGGACCAGAAGCATGGTGAACAGCAGCGACGTAAACAGCACGAACAGACCCTGGCCGTAGCCGCCGGTGCCGAGCGCGGCCAGTACCAATCCCAGCTGGGCGACGCCCCACAGCACCGCGAGGCGCAGCACGTCGCGTTGCGCGAGACACATGAGCGCACAGAACACGGCGGTGACGGCGCCGGTGACGGCAACCGACGAGAGCGCGTGCAGTGGCGCCAGGATCAACGGGTACACACGCGCGATCAGGTACGCGCCGCCGAAACCGGCGGTGCTGACGATGAGCGCGATCGACGGCACCGGCGACGTGGCGGTACCGGTCAGCCACGTATGGAACGGAGCCTGCGCTGCCCGGACGACGGAGGCGAAAACGAGCAGCGCCGCCATCACCGCGAGCGAACGGATTCCCGCGCCGAGGACGTGTCCCGTGAGCACGCCCTGGGCCAGTGGCGTGAGCGAGTCGAACGCCATCGGGTCTGCGGACGTCTGCCCCGCCGGCGCCGCGAGCGATACCGCGGACGCACCGAACTTGACGAAGACGAACGCGACCGCGAGGAGGAGAGCGATGTCCGCCGTGTACAGCGCGAGGAGCGCGCGCCTCGCAGGCGCGGCGCCGTCGGCGCGCTCCCACCAAAGAGCGGCAACGATGTAGACCGCCGCCGACCCGAGCCCCCAGGTGAGCAGCGCGTCGAAGAGGTTGGGGCTCAAAACGAGTCCGAGCGTCGCGAACGCGAGCCCCGACGACGCCCAGAAGAACCTGCGGTAGCCGGCCTCGTTGCGCAGCGTTGTCACCGCGTAGCCCTGCACGAGCATCACGACGAACGACATCGCAAACGCGAACGCGGCGCTCAGCGAGTCCACCTCCACGCCGACCTGCGCCTCGAAGCGGCCCGCGAAGACGCCGTTCTCGGTCGGGCTCATCGAGAAGAACGTGAGCACCGACTCGAACGGCGGCTGCAGCGCATGCGTGAGGCGGGCACCCAGCAGCACCGCGCTCAGCAGGAACGCGAGCACCGACCCGATGAAACAGATCTGCGCCGCGCGCCGCGGCGTCTCTGCAAGGAAGGAGACCGCAAGCGCTGCCACGGGAAGCAGCACCAGCGCCCAGGCCGCGTTGTACAGGCCCACGGCTTAGTCCTCGAGCTCCACGAGCTCGTCGACATCGCTGCTGCCCACGCGCCGGCGCACCAGCATGCCGACGCCGATGCCGGTGGCGACGACCGCTACGGAGGCGAACACGGCGAACAGCGCCAGCGCGCCGCCGGCCGCCTGGGTACCGCCTCCGCCGCTGAACCCCACCAGCGCGATGACCGGGGCGGCGAACAGCAGCGGGATGGCCGTGAGCACCCCGTGCGTGGAGCCGCGCGTCAGCAGGCCGAACAACCCCAGCGCGAGGACGATGGCGCTGAGGACCCCGTAGGCGCCCGGGCCTGCGTTCATCGCTTCTCCCCTGCCGGCGACGCCTCACGCCGCTGCCGGCGCGCCGCTTCACGCGCCTCGCGACGCGTGCGTGAGCGGTCCTCCCGTGTGCGTCGTGCGGCCTGGCGCGCATCGGCCTCGCGCTCGTCGTCGCTCGTCCGCCCCAGCAGCGCGCCCGCGGCGAAGCCGAAGACGGCGAGCAGCGCGGCGATGATCAGCGCGTACGGCTCCTCACCGAGCACGCTCACGTTCGAGGGCGCGCCGCCGCCCTGCACAAGGTCGCCGCCGCTCGCGCCGAGCACCACGGCGGCGATCCCACCGAGCGAGAGCGCAGCACCGCCACCCGCCCACCACAACCGCGGCAGCCAGGGCTCGCCTTCCGGCCGGTCGGTCTGCTTCCCGAGCTTGAGCACGGATCGACCGGCGGCGGCGCCGCCGCCTGCGGCGAGCAACTCGGCGACGGCGACGATGTACTGGCCCGACGCAGCGCTGAGCACAGCGATCAGCACCAGCGTGACCAGCAGCGCGGAGCCCGCGTCGCGCAGCCGCGGCAGGACGACGGTGCCGAGGCACGCCACCACGATCAGGACGGCAAGGATCGCGAACGCGACTGCGTTCATCGCGCGTGCACGACGCAGACCGCGAGCATCGGCGGCATTGTATTCAGGCTTGCACCGACCAACGGTGGCGCCCGATCAGACGGCGTCGTGCTCCTCGAGCGCGCGGTGCTGGATAGGACGCAATCGCGCCGGGTCGGGCCTGTGCTCGAACAGGAGGAGCAGGCTGACGCTCAGCGCAGCGAGCAGCAGACCGACCAGCGTCACCGGCGTGATGCGGACGCTGACCAACGGGAGGCTGACACCGGCGTCCCAGGGCCCCGGGCGCGAGGACGCCGCAAGCGTCTGGCCCAGTGTGCGGATCGCCACGGCGCTGGGAAACGTACGCTGCGCCGCGATCCCCACGGCGAAGGTCGCGCACCCCGCCGCGCAGAGGTACGCGAGCCCGTTGCCGTTGCGCCACGCGAAGTAGACCGCGTATGCACCGGCAATGCAGCCGGCGATCACGGCGAAGATCGCGAGGACGACGTCGCCCGGAGATGGCGGCTGTGGGCTCACGGAATCAGGCCGCGGCGGCGATGACGCCGCCGCCGAGCACCTCGTCCCCTTCGTAGAGAACGGCCGCCTGCCCGGGCGACACCTGCTCCGCCGGTTGATCCAGGCGCAGCGTGATCGCAGACGCGGACATCGTCTCGACCGTTGCGGGCAGCGGCCTGCCATGAGCGCGCAGCTGCGCGGCGCATGCCGCCGTCGCCGCGGGGGCCACCACCCAGGAGCAGTCGACCACCTCGATGTGGCTGCGGCTCAGCCGGCTGCGCTCGCCGACGACGAGGGTGTTGCGCTCCGCCAGCAGCTCGAGCACGTACAGCGGCGCCGCGTCGGGACGGTGCTGACGCACGTCCAGGCCGGACCGCTGGCCCACCGTGTAGAAGGGCAGCCCCCGATGGGAGCCGATCTCTCGGCCCTCGACGTCCACGACCGGGCCGGGAACGAACCGTCCGGCCAGACGGCGGGCGAGCTCGTCTCCGATCGTGGTGTCCACGAAGCAGAGGTCTTGCGACTCCGGCTTGGCCGCCGTCGGCAGGCCCCGCCGTGCCGCTTCGGCGCGCAGATCCGCCTTCGCCGCGACTCCCCCCACCGGGAACACGGCGTGGCTGAGCTGGTCACGGCTCAACCGGTGCAGCACATAGGACTGATCGCGGCGCGCGTCGCACGCCCGGTGCAGGGTGGGCGCCTCGCCACGATGGCCGCGGCGCGCGTAGTGGCCGGTGGCGAGGTGCGTCGCGCCCGCCGCCAGCGCGCGGTGCAGCAGGGCTCCGAACTTGACGCGCTCGTTGCAGCGCGTGCACGGGTTGGGCGTCGTACCGCCTGCGTACGCGTCCTCGAAGGGGCGCACCACCGCCGACTCGAACTCGGGTTCGAGGTTCCAGACGTAGTGCGGGAGGCCGAGTCCCGCGGCCACGCGGCGCGCGTCCTCCACCGAGTCGATCGAGCAGCAGCCACGGTCGCGGGTGCGCTCCGTGGAGCCGGCCCACATCGCCAGTGTCACCGCGAAAGCGCGAAAACCCCGTTCGACGACTCGCGCTGCCGCGACACTCGAATCGACACCGCCAGACATCGCCACCGCGACCACCGCGTCGCGTGGAATGCGCTCGAACGGATCCTCAGGAACGTCCGCCGGCCACGGCGGGGACGATGGAGAGCTCGTCGCGCTCGGACACGGGAGTGTCGAGCCCCTGGCCGAAGCGGATGTCGGAGTCATTGACATAGATGTTGATGAACTGGCGCAGCTTGCCCTGGTCATCGTAGAGGCGATCTCGGAAGCCCGGGTAGCTCGCGTCCAGGTTCTGAAGCGCCTCGGACACCGTGCCACCCTCGACGCTGACCTCGGCGCTGCCATTGGTCAGGCGCCGAAGCGGACCGGGGATGCGAACGGTGAGAGCCATCGTCGGCCGAGTATACGGAGGCTCCCGCCTCTCGCCGCCCGGCGACGGGCCGCTCAGGGGGCGGCGTCGAGCTCGACGACCATCGGGCTGTGGTCGGCGCGCCCCGTTGCACCGTTGGTGAGGTCGTCGAACACCATCTGCGACCACGACTCCATGCTCAGGTAGTGGTCCCGCATCGCCTCGAGCGGCATCACCTCGCCTTCGAGCTTGTGCGTCTCGCGCACCTCGACGAAGCCGAGCGTCGGCTCGACGAGGAACACGAGCCCCAGATGCACCCGCGAGACGGGGCTGGAGTCGTCGTTCAGCGCAGCCACAAGGCGCGCCGTCGCGGGCGACGCGCAGCGGATCTCCTCCGCCCACTCGCGGCTGAGGCCGCCAATAACGGGGTCGCCACGGACCCCGTCGGTCGGGTTCACGTGCCCGCCGATGCCCAGCGAGTAGAGGTGGTGAAGCCGGCGCTCGCTGGAATTGCGCAGCCGTCGCGTGATCAGATACGTGTCGTCGTGCGGATGCCGCACCACGCAGTACGGGATGATCTGCTGCAGGCTCGGGTCGTCCTCCACCTGCGAGCGCGGGCGGTACTCCGACGAGGCGCGGACGGTGCGCAGCACCCGCTCGAGCCCTCGGGTGACGAGGCCGTGCCAGGCGCCGTCCGGGAAGATCGTGGTCCGGGGAACGCACAGGACGTCCTCGTCGAGATGCGGGCGCACCGCCCGAGCGCGCGGGTGAGCTGCAGCCGCTTGGCCGGCGGTGGTCCCCACCCGGGCATTATCCGGTTCGGCGAGGCCTCGCGTTTTGTGGATGCCGTGACGGGCGACCATTGCAGCGATGCCTGAGCTGCCCGAGGTCACCGCGCTGTCGAGTGCGCTCGACACGAGATTGCGCGGCGCGCGCGTCGCGAAAGTCTCTGTGCGCTCGGTCGCGGCACTGAAGACGTACGACCCGCCGATCGACGCGCTCCGCGGGCTCGAGGTCGCCGGTGCCACGAGGCACGGAAAATTCGTTGACCTGCAGCTGCCGCCGCTGCACCTCATCGTGCACCTGGCGCGCGCCGGATGGATGCGCCTCCGCGACTCCGGCAGCGCCGACGACCGCGCGGCGTCGCTGCGTGGCCCGCTCCTGCTCCGCATCGGGTTCGAGGACGGTCGCACCCTCGACGTCACGGAGGCGGGGACCGAGCACCGGCTCGCCGTGTACGTCGTGCGCGAGCCGCACGATGTCCCGGGCATCGCTCGGCTCGGCCCCGACGCACTCGCCGACTCGTTCGACGCCGCCGCGCTGCACGCGCTTCTGCAGATCCAGCACGGCACGCTGAAGAGCGTGCTCGCCGACCAGGCGCTCGTCGCCGGTATCGGCAACGCCTATTCGGACGAGATCCTGCATGTGGCTCGGCTCTCACCGTTCCGCCGGTCGGACACCCTTGACGCCGCCGAGACCGCGACGCTCCACGCTGCGGTCCGCAACGTCCTCGGGGACGCACTCGCGGCAGCGCGCAGCGAGGCGCCGGAGACGCTCAAGTCTGCAAAGAAGCTGCGGCTGCGCGTGCACGGCCGCACCGGCGAGCCGTGCGCGCAGTGCGGCGACACGGTGCGTCAGGTCGCATACGCCACCCGTTCGTTCCAGTACTGTCCGGGATGTCAGACCGGCGGCAAGGTCTACGCGGACCGGCGTTTGTCGAGGCTCCTGAAGTGACATCGGCGCGAGCGGCGGACGACGGGGTGCTCGAACGAGCGCTCTGGTCGTTGCGCGCGTACGACGCGATGGCGCTCGCGACGACCGGCGACGACGGACCGCAAGTCGCCGGCGTGTTCTTCGCGCCGGAGGTTCATGAGAACGGGATCCGGCTGATCATCGCGACGCTCGGCGACACGCTCCTGCACCGCAGCCTGCAACACGATCCGCAGGTCGCGTTTCTGTGCTCCCCGGGGACCGCGTCGCGCTGGGTGCAGGGCACTGGAGTCGCCGAGCTGATCTCCGAGCCGCTGCGGCACGCCGACCTGCACGAGCGCTTGATGGCACATGCCCCCGGCGCGCGTGCGTACGTCGAGCGGTTCCCGATGGTTCCGGCGCTGATCGCGGTGCGACGGTTGAAGATCGTGGAGTCCATTGACGCCCGTCCGTTGCTGCTCGATCTGACGAGCGCAAACCCTTCGCACACCACCGGCTGAAACGGGTCGAACGCGCCCCACGCAGCGCCGTTCGGCGCGTAAGCTGGGGGCGCTTCCGACGGCGGTAGAAAGCACAGAGAGGTGTCCCAATGTACAAGGCAACGTTGCCGTTTCCCGTGCTCCCCGGCAAGGACGCGAACCAGGTCGCACGAGTGCTGAAAGCCGATCCGGCCGGCTATGGGGAATCCAGGCGCAACCTCGGCATTCAGATGGAACGGGCGTACGAGATGGTCACGCCGATGGGGACGTTCCTGGTCGTGTATTTCGAGAGTGATCGTCCGTTTGAGGAGTGCGCGGCTGCCATTGCGCGCTCGGACCATCCGGTCGACCTGGCGTTCGTCGCCGCGGTCAAGGAGGTGCACGGCGTCGACATCACCCAGCCGCCGGCTGGGCCACCCTCGGAGCTCCTCGCCGAGTATGCGGACGACACCGTGACCTCGCGGAAGCGCGGCCTCGCGTTCTGCGCTCCTCTGATGCCGGGAACGGATGAGATCGGTCGGGCGTTTTCGAAGGAGGCGTACACGACTCGACGCGACGAGCTGACGGCGTCGCGGCGCGCCCTTGGCATCACACGAGAGTCCGTCACGCTCAACGCGGCACCCGACCGCTCCCAGATCGGCGGCATCTACATCGAGGGCGACCACCCGGTGGCGGCCAACAGCGCCTTCGCGGAGTCCAAGAGCGAGTTCGACGTGTGGTTCAAGGACGAGTGCAAGCGGCTCTTCATTCCCGACATCGACTTCAACGTCCCGCTGCCACCGATCACCGAGGTTTTCGACTCGCAGGAGTTTCTCGTCGCGCGCTGACCTGCAACGCGGGCGCTACCCCTCCGAAGAAAATTGCCGCAGCGCGTCGAAGAATCCGGGATAGGACACGGCGGCAGACTCGGCACCTGCGATCGCGCTGACCTCGCCGTCACGGACGAGTAGCGCGGCGACCGCCCACGCCATCGCCAGGCGGTGGTCGCCGTGCGACTCGAGGTGCGCGCCCTGCAGACGCGACGGGCCCGTGACGACCATCCCGTCGTCGGTCGCGTCCGCCTCCGCGCCCAGCGCTCGCAGCCCGTCGACGACGCCGGCAATGCGGTCGCTCTCCTTCGCGCGCAGCTCGCTCGCATCGCGGATCTCGGTGACACCGTCCGCCTGGGTGGCCAGCACCGCAAGCACAGGCAGCTCGTCGATGCAGCGCACGGCGAGATCTCCGTCGATGACGGTGCCGCGCAGAATGCCGCCGCGGACCTCGATGTCGCCGGCGGGCTCCACACCGCCCGCGGGCTCGCCCTCCTCCACCAACACCTGCGCACCCATTGCGCGGATGACGTCGAGAAACCCGGTGCGCGCCGGGTTCAGGCCGACACCGGTGCAGCGGATCCTCCAGCCGGCGCGCGACGCAGCCGCTGCGAGAAAGAACGCGGCCGAGCTGGCGTCGCCTGGAACGCGCATGCCGAACGGCTGCAGCGCCCCGGGCGTGAGCGTGACGCGCGCGCCGTCGCTGCGGACGGTGACGCCGCACATACGCAGCATCCGCTCGGTGTGGTCGCGCGTCGGCCGCGGTTCCACGACGCTCGTCTCTCCCTCGGCGCTCAATCCCGCAAGCAGCACCGCCGACTTCACCTGAGCGCTGGCAACCGGCGAGCGCCACTCCAGCCCCTGCAAGGGGCGCCTGCCGCGCACCGCCAGCGGCGCCGTGCCCTGCAACGACGTGCGCAGGTCTGCGCCCATGGCGCGAAGCGGCTCGGCGACGCGCGCCATCGGTCGCCGCCGCAGCGACTCGTCGCCGTCGAGCACGGCGTTCAGGTCATGTCCGGCGAGAACACCGGCGAGCAGGCGCATCGTGGTGCCCGAGTTGCCACAGTCGAGCGGCGCGTCGGGGCTGTGCAGGCTGACGCCGGCCCCCGAGCCGTCCAGCGCCGCCCGCGCGCTGCCGAAGGTGCGCACGTAGCCGCCGCAGTCGCGGAGGCAGCGCACAGTTGCCTCGACGTCGGCCGCGGGCGAGAGGTTGCCGACGTAGCTGCGGCCGCGGGCAAGGGCGCCGAGCAGCAACGCGCGATGGCTGATCGACTTGTCCCCTGGCACCTCGATGGTCGCGTCCAGCCGCGTCGCCGGACCGATACGCTCGATCACCCGTCGAGCATCGTCCGCAGGAAGTGGCGAGCGGCATCGGGCGCGTTGCCGGGATCGCGCTCGAGCGCCTCGATCACGGCGGATCCGACGGCCGCTCCCTCGGCATGGCCGCGCAATCTCACGAGGTGCTCGTGCGAGCGCAGCCCGAACCCGGGAACGCGCGGCAGTTCGGTGTGCTGCCGCACCCGATCGAGCAGCAGCAGCGCGTCGGAGGCGAGCTCGGCGCGGGCTCCGGTGACGCCGGTGATGTTGACGCAATACACGAACCCCGAGGCGTGCGCGGCGATGTGCTCCAGGCGTCGGTCGGTGGTCGTGGGCGCCACGAGCGGGATCAACGCGAGACCGCACGAGTGCGCGAGCTCGCGCAGGCCGCCGGCCTCGTCATCGGGGAGATCGGGAACGATGAGCCCGTCTGCGCCCGCCTCGCGAACGTCCGCGATGAACGCCGCCGGGCCGTACGCCAAGACCGGGTTCACGTAGGTCATCGGCGCCAGCGGCATCGTCACGCCGGCGGCGCGCGCGTCCGCGATCTGCCGCACCGCGAGGCGCAGCGTCATGCCGTTGGCCAGCGCGCGCGTCCCCGAGCGCTGGATCGTGGGCCCGTCGGCCAGCGGGTCGCTGAACGGGACGCCGACCTCCGCCGCGAGGCAACCGGCCGCCTCTGCCGCGAGCAGCAACGGCACGGTGGCATCGAGCGTCGGGAAGCCGGCGGTGAAGTACGGCATCAGCCCGGGCAGGGCGTCCGCGGGCCGCGCCGCGAACGCGTCGGTGAAGCGAGCGCCGGGCGCAGCGACGCTCACCCGAGCTGGTTCTCGCGGACGGTGTCGATGTCCTTGTCGCCCCGGCCGCTCAGACACACGAGCACGATCTCGTTGTGGTCGCGTTCGGCAGCAACGCGCGTTGCGATGTGCAGCGCATGGGACGGCTCGAGCGCCGGCAGGATGCCCTCGAGCTGCGTCAGCCGGTGGAACGCGGCCAGTGCCTCGGCGTCGGTGGCCGACTCGTACCGCACGCGACCGCTGTCGCGCAGCGCGCTGTGCTCGGGACCGACGCCGGGGTAGTCGAGGCCGGCGCTGATCGAGTGCGTCACGCGCACCTGCCCGTCGTCGTCCTGCATGAGGTAGCTATTGGAGCCGTGCAGCACGCCGGGGCGACCCCGGGCCAGTGGTGCCGCGTGCTCGCCACTGTCGAGTCCGCGCCCGGCAGCCTCGACGCCGATCAGCTCGACGCCCTCGTCCTCCACGAACGCGGTGAACATGCCGATGGCGTTGCTCCCCCCGCCGACGCACGCCACGATGCACGAGGGCAGCCTCCCGAGACGACGTTGCGATTCAGCGCGTGCCTCGTCACCGATGACCCGCTGCAGCCGTCGCACCAATGTCGGATACGGGTGCGGCCCGACCGCGCTGCCGATCACGTAATGCGTGTCGCGGACGTTGGTGACCCAGTCGCGGATCGCCTCGTTGGTGGCGTCCTTGAGCGTGGCGCTGCCGCTGTCGACGGGACGAACCTCGGCGCCGAGCAGCTGCATCTTGTACACGTTGAGCGCCTGGCGACGCATGTCTTCGCGGCCCATGTACACGACGCAGCGGAGCCCCATGCAGGCGCACGCCGTCGCGGTCGCGAGCCCGTGCTGACCCGCGCCGGTCTCGGCGATGATCCGCTGCTTGCCCATCCGCACCGCCAGCAGCACCTGACCGAGCGCGTTGTTCAGCTTGTGCGCGCCGGTGTGCAGCAGGTCCTCGCGCTTCAGCCAGATCTGCGCGCCGCCGGTGACCGCGGACAGACGGCGCGCGTGATACAGCGGCGTGGGCCGCCCTGCGTAGTCGCGGAGCCATGCTGTCAGCTCGGCAAGAAACGCAGCGTCGTTGAGGGCCTCGTCCATGGCGACCTCGAGCTCCTCGAGCGCGGGCACGAGCGTCTCGGGGACGTAGGCGCCACCGTACGGGCCGAACCGGCCTCGCGCTGCTGTGCTCACGCGACCACCGATGTGGCATCTGCGGCGCGGGCGTTGCGCACGAACGCGGCGACGAGGTCGGCGTCCTTCACCCCCGGCGCGCGTTCGAGTCCGCTCGACGCGTCGACTCCGCGCGGGCGCACCGCACGCACGGCATCTGCAACCGTCTGCGGTTGCAGCCCACCGGCGAGGATCACGGGACGATGCCGCGCGACGTTCGCGGCGACGTCGAGCGGCAGCGCGACGCCGGTGCCGCCGGGAAGCGGCCCGGCGGGTGCGTCGATGAGCACGAGGCAGTCGGGCCACCATTGCATCGTGTACGCGCCGTGCTCGCCGCCGATGTTGATGCCGGGGATGACTGGAACCGAGCTGGCGACCGCCAGTGCCGGATCGACGCTCCCGTGCACCTGCACGGCCGCGAGCCGGTAGCGATCCGCGGCATCATCGATCTCCTGCAGCGACGGCGCAACGAACACGCCGATGCAGTCGGCGCGCATACCCACCGCGTCGCGCACGGCGCGCGCGGCGTCGTCACCCGCGTAGCGCACGCTGCGCGGCTCGAACATGATGCCGACCCAGTCGGCGCCGGCCTCGACCGCGACGTCCGCGATCGCGGCCGTGCACACGCCACACACCTTGACGATCACGTCGCCGCCTCGCGCGCGGCAGCCACGATCTCGGCGCAACGGGCCACCGCGTCATCCGCGCGCATGAGCACCTCGCCCACCAGCACCGCGTCGGCGCCCTCGGCGATAAGCCGGGCGGCATCCGCCGGCGCACGAATCCCGGATTCGGCGAGGCTGACAACGCCATCGGGCACCAGCGCGCGGAGGCGCGAGAACGTGTCCAGGTCGGTGCGCAGTGTGCGCAGGTCGCGGTTGTTGATCCCGATGCACTCGACGCCGGCCGCGACGGCACGTTCCAGCTCGGCCTCGTGGTGCACCTCCACTATCGCGTGTGAGCCCGCGCGCTCCACGGCGTCGAGGCACTCGTCGAGCCGCCCGCCGTCGAGCAGCGCGACGATGAGCAGAACCCAGTCGGCGCCGGCGACGCGCGCCTCGGCAACCTGCACCGGGTCCACGGTGAAGTCCTTGCGCAGGACCGCCACCGTTGTCGCCTCGCGCACGGCGGCAAGATCGTCGAGCGAGCCGCCGAAGTCGGGGCCGTCGGTGAGCACCGAGATCGCTGCCGCGCCGGCCTCGCCATAGCCGCCCGCCAGCGCCGCCGGGTCGAGCCCTTCGCGCAGCTCGCCGCCGCTGGGCGAGCGCCGCTTCATCTCCGCAATGACACTGCCTCGCACCAGCGTGGCGCGCAGGTCGCGCGCCGCCGGCAGGGACTCGGCCTTGGCCCACAGACCCGCTGCGGCACAATGCAATGCTTCGGCCTCGAGCACCTTGCGCGCCGCGATTGGCGCCAGCGCACCAAGATCGGGTGTCACGCCGCGCCCACCGCAAGCGGAACCCTGGCTTGCTCCAAGAAGTTCCGCAGCAGGCTGTGGCCGAGCGGTGTCCCGATCGACTCCGGGTGGAACTGCACACCCTCGACCGGATGCTCGCGGTGGCGCATGGCCATGATCAGACCGTCGTCCGTCCAACCGGTGACCTCGAGCGCTGCCGGGAGCGTGTCCTGTTCAACGATCAACGAGTGATACCGGGTCGCCTCGAACGGCTCGCTGAGCCCGCGCAGGACACCGGCGCCGTCGTGATGAATCGCGCTCACCTTGCCGTGCATCACCTGCGGCGCGCGCCCGACGCGCCCGCCGTACGCGACGCCGATCGCCTGATGGCCGAGGCACACGCCGAGCACCGGGATTCGCGGACCGAGCACGCGCGCCACATCGACACACACGCCGGCTTGCTCTGGAGTCTTGGGTCCCGGCGACATCACGATCGCCGCGGTGTCCATCGCCGCGATGGCGTCAACGCTGCACTCGTCGTTGCGCACCACGCGCGTCGACGCGCCGAGCTCACCGAGGTACTGCACCAGGTTGTAGGTGAAGGAGTCGTAGTTGTCGATCACCAGCACCAATCCGGCGCTCACCGGCTGTTCACCTCCTCGATGGCGTGCAGCATCGCCGACACCTTGTTGTCGATCTCCAGCGCCTCCTCGTGCGGCGTGGAGTCGGCGACGATGCCGCCGGCCGCCTGAGCGTGTGCGACGCCATCGCGCACCACGATGGTGCGCAGCGCGATTGCGGTGTCGAGGTTGCCGCCATAGCCGAGGTAGCCTGCCGCTCCCGCGTAGGCGCCGCGGGTCTCGGGCTCGAGCTCGGCGATGATCTCCATGGCTCGTATCTTCGGCGCTCCGGTCACGGTCCCGGCGGGGAAGCAGACGCGAAGCGCGTCGACCGAGGTCAGCCCGGCGCTCAGCGTGCCCTCGACGCTCGACACCAGGTGCATCACGTGGGAGTACCGCTCCACGTCCATCAGCTGCGTGACGCGCACGCTGCCGACCTCGCAGCAGCGGCCCACGTCGTTGCGTCCAAGGTCGACGAGCATCAGATGCTCCGCTGCCTCCTTCTCGCTGGAGCGAAGCTCGTGCTCAAGCCGCGCGTCATCCTCCGGTGTGCGGCCCCGCCGCCGCGTGCCCGCGATGGGGTGGTAGCGGACATCGCGGCCGGTGACCCGCACCAGCATCTCCGGCGAGGCTCCCACGAGGGTGCAGTCCGGAGTCGCCAGATAGAACATGTATGGGCTCGGGTTGATCGCGCGCAGCGCGCGATACAGCTCGAAGGGATGTCCCGCCAGCTGCAGGGCGAACCGCCGCGAGATCTGCACCTGGAAGATGTCACCGGCAAGGATGTACTCGTGGCAGCGCGCCACGGCGGCGTGAAAGTCCTCGCGCGCGATGCTGCTGCGCTGCTCGTACTGCCGGGCGTCGATGGCGATGTCGCCGTGCTCGCGCGGGTCAACGAACTGGGCCACATCGAGCCGCGAGTCGAGGTGGTCGAGCCGCGCCGTCGCCGCGGCGTACGCCTGCGCAGCGCCGTCGCGCTCGACGTCGTCGCGGTGCACGTTGGTCACGAGGAGCACGCGACCGAGCGCATGGTCGAAGACGACCAGCGTGTCGTGAATCGCGAACCACGCGTCGGGCAGGCGAAGCGGATCGCTCGGTGAGCGCGGCAGCCGCTCGTACCGCCGCGCCGCCTCATAGCTGAGGTAGCCGACGGCGCCTCCGGTGAAGGGCGCGTCCAGTCCGTCAACGGCCGCACTGCCGCAGACGACACGAGCCTCGAGGTCGGCGAGCGGATCAGTGCCGTCGTCGCGCGCAGTGATCGTCGCCACGGGTGCATTGCCCAGCAGCGACCATCTCGCGATGCGCTCCGGGCCCTCGACGGACTCGAGGAGGAACGATCCGGAGTCGAGGCCGAGGGCCTGCATCGCAGAGACGGGGGTCAGCCGCTCGAGCGTGCGCTCGCGAAAGACCGGGACGGTGCCCGCGTCAGCGAGAAGCCGCTGCACCTCCGCGAGCCCAGGACGCGGCTCGCTCATCGCACGCCTTCCATCGAGGAATCATTGCCTAGCCCGCCACCGGGGCGCCGAGCAACGTGGCGATGCGCTCCGCACCCCGCATCAGGTTCTCGATGGAGTTCGCGTAGCTGAGGCGCAGATGTCCGGCGCCCTCAGGGCCGAAGGACGTACCCGGCAGCACCGCGACTCCCATCTCCATCAGGAGTGTGTTGGCCAGCTCGCGATCGTTCCAGCCGGTGGCGGTGATGTCGGGGAAGACGTAGAACGCGCCGTGGGGTGTGTGGCAGGTGATGCCGTCGATGCGGTTGAGCGCATCGACCAGCGCGATGCGGCGCTCACGAAACTCGACGAGCATGCGATCGACCGCCGCGTCCGACTCCGGCGAGTCGAATGCCTCCACCGCAGCCCACTGGGCGAATGCCGCCGCGCATGACGAGCTGTTGATCATCAGCGTGTCCATGCGCCTCGCGATCTCGGCCGGCATCGCGCCGAAGCCGACGCGCCAACCGCACATCGCCCATGCCTTGCTCAGCCCGTCCATGAGGATGGTGCGCTCGGCCATGCCGTCGAGCGAGTACAGCGACACGTGCTCGCCCTCGTAGACGAGGCGGCGATAGATCTCATCGCTGAGCACGATCAGGTCATGCTCCTGCGCCAGCGTCGCGATCGCCTCGCAGTCCTCGCGCAGCAGCATGCCGCCGGTGGGGTTCTGCGGCGAGTTGAGGATGAGCATCCGGGTGCGCGGCGTGATCAGCGCGCGCAGCTCGTCGGGATCGGGGCGAAAGCCGTTGCTCTGCCGCACCGGCCAGGACACCGGCTTCGCCTCGACGAAGTCGACCAGCGAGCGATAGATGGGATAGCCCGGATCGGGAATGATCACCTCGTCACCGGGGTCGACCAGCGACAGCAGCGCGAAGAGCAGGATGTTCTTGCTCCCCGGCGTGATGACGATGTTCTCGGTGGCCGTCCGCGTCCCGGTTTCGCGGGTGATGTACGCGGCCGTCGCCTCGCGCACCTCGAGGATGCCGCTCGCGGGCGTGTAGTGCGTGGCCCCGCTGTGCAGCGCGCGGATCGCAGCGTCGGTGATGTTGTCAGGAGTGGCAAAATCCGGCTCGCCGATCTCGAGGTGGATCACATGGTGTCCCTGCGCCTCGAGTTTGCGCGCCTGCGCCAGCACCTCGAACGCCGTCTCGGTGCCGAGCCGGCCCATGCGTTCGGCGATGTGGATGGTCATGCGGTCACCGTCATTGGCGGCAGGTCGGCGCCGGCGGGCAGGTACTCGACGTCGACCGCGTCCACGCGCGCGTGCATCGGCCCCGTGCGCAGCAGGCTGAGCATCTTGTCCACCTGCTCGCGCGACCCCTGGATCACGGCCTCGAGAGTGCCGTCCGGGCGGTTGCGCACAGTGCCGCGCAATCCCGATGCGTGCCGCCGCACGAACGCGCGAAACCCGACCATTTGGACGCGCCCTCGCACCACCGCGCGAGCGCGCACATCACCCGACTCCACCCTCGAAGTATGCGTTATGCCGCGGCAGGTTCCGGCGTGCGGTCCTCAATGCTCCGGATGGCGCGCAACAGGTCGCGCGTCGACTCGAGCTTCTCGCCACTGAGCTCGCTCATCAGCGCGAGCACACGCCGCTGCACCGGCCGCTCGTGATCACGACCCGGCAGATACCAGCTGAGCATGCGGCTGATGTACTCGGAATCCTCCAGCTTCCCGACAACCGACGGCGTGGTGACGGTAGTCGGATGCTTGGGTGCGTCGTTGGTGCTGCGCAGCATCCAGAGCGACATCTTCAGCATGTCGATCACACACTCGGGCTTGTTGCGCGCCGCCTTGCGCATGTACTTCGCGTAGCACGCGGCGTGGCGCAGCTCGTCGGCGGCAAGGATCTTGAAGATCTGCGCCAGCACAGGTTCCGGGGCGTTCTCGCCGAACGCGGTGTACCAGTGCGCGAGCCGCTGCTCGCCGCAGTAGTGCATGGTCAGCGTCTCGATCGCCGGCCCGGGCGCGAACGTGAGCCGCAGCGCGGGCAGCTCCGCCTCCTCGAAGTACTCCCCGCACCGCTCCAGGTACTTGCGAAGGACCAGGTGGTGCTTCATCTCCTCGTAGAACCAGACGGAGACGAAGCTGCAGAAGTCGATGTCAGCGTAGAAGTCGCGCAGGAACATCTCCGTTGCGTACAGCGCGCTCAACTCCGTGAGGCAGACGTGGCGAAGGTCGAAGCGCCACTGCGCGCTAACCCGAGTCGGGTCGATTGCGTCGAACGGGATTTCCTGGGTCAGCTCCCAGCGCGCGCGTTCGAGACGGACAAACAGATCGTCGTAGAGCACGGACCTAATGGTGCTTGTACAGTACGTCCCAAGGCTACGGCCCAAAATGCCGGAAGCGAGCCCAATCTTTGTACATTGGAGCGAAATTGGCCGGGGTGTCCAACTCGCCGAGCTACAGCTTGTCCGTCAAGGCCACGCTGCCCCCGGAGATCACGGGGCGGCTGCTGGCGGAGGTCGACAGTATCGCCGAGCGCATGACCCGCCACATCGCGGCGGGCACCACGCTCTCCGACCCTCGCTTCCTGCAGCTCGGCTACCTCCGCCTGATCACACGCGCCTGCCGCGACGCCGTGCGCACGCTCGTCCGCCTGCTCCACGACGGGCGCGGGCTCCGGGCCGGTGATCTCGAGCGGCTGGGTTCGATGGGCGCACAGCAGGCCGAGCTCGGCGTGCCGCTGGAGCTGGTGTTCGGCGCCTATCGCGTCGCCGCCAAGACGCTGTGGCAGGAGGTCATCGGCGAGGCCGCGCTGCGCGACGAGATCCCGCCGAGCACCGTCATCACCGTGACGGGTCGCGTGCTCGAGTACTTCGACGAGATCAGCGCCGCTGTGGGTCAGGCATATCTCGAGACCCGCGAGCGCCTCATGCGGCAGCGCGATCGCGATCGCGACCGCATCATGCAGCGGCTCCTCGCGGGCGATGCATCGGACGAGCTTCGCCGTCTCGCGGCCGCGGCCGACATCCAGCTGACCCCGCCGTATCGGGTGGTGGCAATCGCCGTCAACCCGGACGCCGCCGAGCGGCACCTGGACGGCGTCTGGCGCAGCGCGGGCGCGCACCTGGTCGAGGATGAGCCAGGCGTCGTCATCGCGCTCGTGCCCGCGGGTCGCGAGCTCGAGTCGCTGTGCTCCAGCGTGCCCGAGGCCGTGTTCGGGTTGGGGCCGGTCGCGGCATCCCTCGATGACGTCGCGCCGGCCGCGGCGCAGGCCAGACGGGCGCTCGACGTGGGCCGCCGGCTCGACCCGGAGCGGCGCGTGCACAGCGACGCCGAGGTCGGCATCTTCGCGTCGCTGAGCCGTGAGCCTGGCGCCGTGCAGCGCTACATTCAGAGTGTGCTCGGGCCACTGGAGAGCCAGCGGCCCGCTCGCGCGGAGGAGATGCTGGCGACGCTGGCGGCGCTGATCGACTCGCGCAGCGTCGGTGACGCGGCGCAGCTCCTTGGCGTGCATCGCCACACCGTCGTCTATCGGATGGCGCGGCTCAAGCAGCTGGGCGTCGATGTCGACGACCCCGCGCACCGCAACCGCATCTGGCTCGCGCTGCGCTGCCGGCGGCTGCTCCAAGCCTCCTGAGCGAGCACGCGTCAACCCGGCCGATCCGGGAACAATGACCCCATGAACTGGGCCAAGACCTTCTTCTTCATGACGCTGCTCGCCGTCCTGCTGGTCGGCGGCGGCCGCCTGCTGTTCGGCACCACCGGCCTCGTCGTCGGCTTCCTCCTGATGCTCGTCATCAATGGGATCGCGTACTTCTACAGCGACAAGCTGGCGCTGCGGTCGGCCCGCGCGCAGGAGGTCGGCCCGGCGGATGCGCCGGACCTCCACGAGCTGGCGGACCGGCTGGCTGCGCAGTACCACGTGCCCAAGCCGCGCGTCTACATCAGCCCTGATCCCACACCAAACGCGTTCGCCACCGGCCGCTCACCGCATCACGCGGCCATCTGCGTCAACCAGGGTCTCCTGCGCATCCTGGACAAAGAGGAGATCTACGGCGTGCTGGCGCACGAGTTCGCGCATGTGCGCAACCGCGACATCCTCACCAGCTCCGTGGTCGCGGTGTTCGCCGGCACGATCACCCTGGTCGCGAACATCGCGCAGTGGACGCTGCTCTTCGGCGGCGGAGACGAAGAGGGTCAGAACGGGCTCGCCGTGCTCGGCTCGTTCCTCTTCATCATCGTGGCGCCGATCGCGGCGCTGCTGATCCAGCTCGCCATCTCGCGGTCGCGTGAATACCAGGCGGACAAGACCGGAGCACAGGTGAGCGGTCAGCCGCTGGCGCTGGCGAGCGCATTGCAGAAGCTCCAGACGGGCACGCAACGCATCGCGTCGCCGGTCGCGCAACCGGCGTTCTCGCACCTGTACATCGTGAACCCGCTGTCCGGCAGGTCCCTCGGCGGCCTGTTCTCCACCCACCCGCCGCTCGACGATCGCATCCGCCGCCTGCAGGCGATGGCCGGCTCGCACTGACGGCCGCCGCCTCCGGAAACGCAGGGAAACGCCCGCGTAACGAATACATGGATGCTGTTTAGCGTGGACATGCGGTGCCGGTAGCGTCGGTTGTGACATGAACCACCCGATCGTTACCAACCGGACCACCCCACAAGCGAACGCCGGCCCCACGCAGTGGCAGGACGGAGTGCAGCGACATCCGGCTCGTGAGCGGCTGCTCTGGAGCGGTGTCGGCGCGCTGCTCCTCGCGTTCTTCGCCGAGCTGATCGCTGCCAGCATCTCGGACAGCGCGCCGTGCACCGGAGCGTGTGCGTCGGGCGTCCTCTTCCTACCCGTGATCCTTGCCGCGATCGGGGGCGGGCTCCTTCTGGTGCGCACGCTGCTCAACCGCGCGTAGGTTCAGAATCGCGGCATCGACGATTCCGATGTCGCGCTGCGCAACCAGACCTACTCGCTCTTCGTAGCACTGGGCCGTCCACCGGAAGCGGTGGAAATCGCCGCGACGCTGTTCATGCGCGGCTCGGATGTGATCACCGGATGGCGCCGTTTGCACAGCGAGCACGCGCTCGTGCTCGACGCGCAGGGCGACCGGCTGATCATGCTCAACCCGTTCGCCGCAGTGCCCACGGCGCATGTCGTGACAACGCCGGGACGGATGTGGACCGCGAGCTGTCCGTGGGACGCGTTCGGAATCTGCAGCGCTCTCCATGAGCCTGGGACCATCGAGACACCGTGCCCTGACTGCGGTGAGGTGATCACGATCGAGAACGAGCCCGGCGCGCCGCTCGACGACACGCTGCTGTTCCACTCCCTTCTGCCGGCGAGCAGATGGTGGGACGACATCGTGTTCACCTGAGCGGCGATGAACCTCTTCCGGTCGGAAGAGCACCTTGATCGCTGGCTTGCCGGCAGGCCTCGCGGAGCGGTGATCCCCGTCGCTCAGCTGCGTGACCTCGCCGACGTCTGGTACGGCGACCACCTCTCGCCCCGGTGGCGTCCGCGTTCGCGCGACGACAGCGAGGCGATCCTCGACAGCATTGGCCTGACCGGAGACTTCTGGCAGCTGCCCTGACGCGTGTGGGACTCGAGCGGGTGGGGTAAGCTAAGTGCGTCGCGCATTTAGCCTCAAGGCTCAGGGCGTGAATACCCAGGAGAACCCAGATGGCAGTCGATCAGATCCCCGTCTCGACCGGAACCTGCACCTGTGGCTGCTGCGGCGGCGAAGAGAAGACCGTCGCGCAGATGACCGCTGTGCCAGTTGTGGCGGCGAAGCCGGACCCGGAGCCGACCCCCTCGGGCTGCACGTGCGGCGAGAGCGGAGCCGGATGCAACTGCTCCGGCGGCGACGATTGCTCCTGCGGGTCGGACCGGGTCGCCTGATCCGCTCCTAGCGCGGACGCGTGGCGGGTCAAGCCAGTCGAGCGACTTGCGACGCGCCGACGACTACAGCGGCGGCGACGACTGCTCCTGAGGGTCGGACCGGGTCGCCTGACCGCCGCGTTGTCCTTCGGGTGGCGGGTCACGCCCAGTCGAGCGACTTGCGGAGCGCCGATGGCGAGCGCCGAGCTTTAGCTCCGGCGCGAGCTGAGGCGGAGCGACACTGGGTGTGACCCGCCACCCGCAAGCACACTGCCGCGGTCAGGCGCGCCGCTGTCCTCCCGTCGGAGTAATCGCCCCCTGCTCTGCAGACCGCGCCAGCATGAACAGCAGGTCACTGCAGCGGTTGAGGTAGCGCAGCACCTCTCGGTTCTCGAGCACGCCGGCGCGCAGCAACGTCACCGCGCGACGCTCGGTGCGGCGCACCAGCGTGCGTGCCACGTCGAGCGCAGCGGCGGGGGCTGAGCCGCCCGGGATCACGAAGCCTTCAGGCAGGGGCACGTCGCGCTCCAGCTGCGCCACCCACGCGTCCAGCGCCTCGACCATTTCCGCCGTCACCACGTTGAAGTGGCGGACGAGATCCGCGCGGTGGGACGGTGCTGTGGCCAGCTCCGCACCCACGACGAACAGTTCGCGCTGCAGCTCGAGCACTCGCGGCGCCCACTCCGAATCCGGCGCCAACGCGCGCGCAAGACCAAGCGCGGAGATCGCCTCATCGAGGGAGCCGTAGGCCTCGGTGTGCAGATCGTCCTTGCTGACGCGTCCGCCGTACAGCAGCCCTGTCTCGCCGCCGTCACCTGTCCTGGTGACGATGCTCACTCGCGGTCCTCTTCGACGTCCTGGATCAGCTCGGCCGGGCTCTCGATGCGGCCGCGCCTCCACTCCTCCACCCATTTCGCCGCGGCGATGGTCGCGGTGGTGGCGTCGCCGACCGCGGTGCTGATCTGGCGCGTCAGCTGGCTGCGCACGTCACCGGCGGCGAAGATGCCGGGAACACTCGTCATGAGCGTCATCGGCTCGGTGCGGTAGTAGCCGGCCTCGTCATGGTCGATGTGCCGGTCGACGAGGCCGGTGTTCGGCAGAAACCCGATGAAGATGAACACGCCCCCGACCTCGACCGACGACGGCTCGCCGGTCTGCACGTTGCGCAGGCTGACGTCGTGCACGAGCTCGTCGCCGTTGATGGACTCAACGACGGTGTCGAACAGGAATTCGACCTTCGGGTTGTGCTTCGCCTCGTTGATGAGAATGCCCTGGGCACGAAAGTGCTCGCGCCGGTGAATGATCGTCACCTTGCTGGCGTACCGCGTGAGGAACAGCGCCTCCTCGACTGCGGCGTCACCGCCGCCGACGACGGCGAGTGGCACGTCGCGGAAGAAGGCGCCATCGCACACCGCGCAGTACGACACCCCGCGCCCGGCGAGCTCCTCCTCGCCCGGAATCCCGAGCTTGCGAGGGTTGCCGCCTGCAGTGACGATCACGGCCGGCGCGACGATCTCCCCCACCGACGTGTGCACCGTCTTGAGCCCGTCGTCGTGTACCTGGATCTGCTCGACGTCCGCGGACACGAGTTCCGTGCCGAACCCGGTGGCCTGGTCCATCATCACCTGCGCCAGGTCCACGCCGAGGATCGACTTGACGCCGGGGTAATCCTCGATCAGCTCGGTGTTGAGCAGCTGACCGCCGGGCGCCTTGGTCTCGATGAGCACGGCGTGCTCCATGTTGCGACCGGCGTAGAGCGCAGCGGTGAGACCCGCCGGGCCCGCGCCGACGATGACGATGTCGAACTTCCTCGCTTCAGCCATCGAATCCGCCTCCAGTCCACGATATACCCAGGTGCCCGCCGCTCAACCGCTGCCGGCGTACTGCCTCAGCTCACCGATGACCTTGGAGATCGGGATCGCGAACGCATCGGGCTGATCCGGACTGGCGAGCGTGAGTATGCCGACGACCTGCCCGCCGGCGTCGAGCACCGGGCCGCCGCTGTTGCCCATGTAGACGCGGGCGCCGCTGAGCACGAGCATGTCGTGGTAGACGGTCGGCGAACTGCCGTCGGCCGGCACCTCGCCGGGCCGCAACGGGACGTCCTGGCCGGTCTGGGTGAGCGACGTGACGGTGAGGTCGTCGTGACCGGTGGCCCGGCTCGACGCAACGTCGACGACAGGGAGCGGCAGCGGCGTGAGCGCGCTGGTTCGTGCGGCGAACGGCTGCGCGGCGAAGCCGCCGGCGACGCGCAGCACGGCGATGTCGCTCGTGTCGTCGCTGCCGATCACCTGGGCCACGTAGGTGTTCGCCGACCGGTCGGTGATGCGCACGCTCAGCGCGCCGGCGACGACATGGGCGTTGGTCACGAAGTCGCCCTTGTCGTCGAACAACCAGGCGGTGCCGAGAGCCTCCTGGGCGGTCTTGTCCGTCTCAACGGTGACCACACGGGTCAGAGCGCTGCGCCCCACGTCCAGCATCGAGACCGGCGCCGGCGTCGGCGATGCCGCTCGGGGCGGGGTCATGGCGTGCAGGTTCTTGCTGTCGAGCGCGCTGAAGTGCGCCGCCAGCGGAAACGCGATCGCCGCTGCGGCCGCGAGCACGGCGACCGC
>JBOHUE010000061.1:0-40218 GCA_050734185.1 Candidatus Dormibacteria bacterium
CAGGCCAGGCGCTGCACCGTGGCCGACGGCACCGGGCCACCGAACTCCATCTCCCCCGCCGGCGAGCCCCGCAGGCCGCGCAGCGTCTCGAGGGTGGCGGTGACCTGCAGGTGCGGCCGCATGGAGCCGCGCTGCGGCAGCGTCCCCTGGTCCAGCACGTGGGCGGGGAGCTCCACCACCGCATCGGCCAGGCGGCGCGAGCGCGGACGAAGGTCATCGCGTCCGCTCTTCCGCGCCAGCGGCTCCAGAGCCGCCAGCAGCGTGGCGCCGCCGACGCTGTCGAGCCGGCCGCGGATCAGGTAATCGCCGCTCTCGCAGCGCTGGAACTCGAGCCAGCGCCGCTCGACGGCGTCGACCTCATCGCGGAGCGCGCGCTCGGCATCCGCCGCGTGGCGGGCATGGGCGCAGTCGAAGCTGAAGCGGCTCACCGAATGCGCGGTGGCCAGCTCAAGCAGCGGCTGCTCGTCAAAGGTCGCGGCCCCGCCGGGCACGCTGGCGACCCAGCCGGCCGTCCGCGCCAGGAGTGCCAGGTGGCCGTACCCGATACGGCCCTGCTCGACCGCTGCGATGCTCGCGGGGAGCTCGGCAGCCCGCCTCCCCACGGTCACCGCATCGTGGGCGGCGACGCCCGACATCTTGCAGTTGTGCCGGACCCACTGCTGCGTGGACGCGGCCCCGTCGGGCTCGCCGGCGGTCGCCTCGTCCAAGACCTTGGTGAGCGACGCGAACTCGAGCTGCAGCTGGTCGATCACGTGGCTGAGGACAACGAGCCGTGCTGTGATCTCGCTCGCGTCGACGAGCGCGGCCTGTTCCTCGCGCAGCCGCTGCACCGCCGCCAGGAGTGTCTTCAGCGCCGCGGTTTGCTTGTCGCTGCTCTCACACACACTTGTTAGTGTACACGAACGCCCGTTCGGCTTTCAACGCCCAGAATCAGGCGACCACCGCGGCGACAGGAACACGAGCCGGTACCGAACCTTCAATGCGCGTCCCGTCGCCCGGGGCGCTGACGATCATCAGCGATCCATCGAGCGCATCGAGGCGGTCGGTCATGTTGGTGAGGCCCGCGCCCCTGTGCACATGCTCGGCGTCGAAACCGCGGCCGTCGTCCTCGACCGCGAAGGAGAGCGCGCCGTCGCCCTCGCGAAGCCGCACGCTGACACGCGATGCATTCGCGTACTTCTGCACGTTCTGCAGCGCCTCCAGCACGCAGAAGTACACGGTCGCCTCCACATCCTGCGGATAGCGTCCGATGCCCTCGTCCTCTACGTGCACCGGCACCGTCGCCTTGCGCGCCTGCGACTCCAACGCCGTCACCAGCCCCTTCTCCGCCAGCAGCGGCGGATAGATGCCGCGCGCCAGGTCGCGCAGCGTCTCCAGCGCCTCGTCGGTGTCCGCCTTGAGCTGCTGCAGGATCTGCGCCGTCTTCTCCGGATCCTTGCCGGCGAGCATCTCCGCCAGCCCCAGCTTCACCTTCAATGCGACGAGGTTCTGCTGCGCGCCGTCGTGCAGGTTGCGCTCCAGCCGGCGCCGCTCAGCGTCCTGCGCAGAGACGAGCCGCTGCCGCGACGACCGCAACTCCTCCAGGCGCCGCTGCAGGTCTGCCGTGAGTCCCACGTTCTTCAGCACCAGCCCAGCCTGATGTGCCAGGTCGTCGAGCAGCTTCTCCTCCACCGGCGTCAGTGACTCGCTGCGACGCATGGTCACGCTCAGTGCGCCGAACAACTCGCTCTGGTGGCGCACGTCGACGACACGCGTGACCCCCGTCATCGCCGGCAGCGTCCCGTTGTGCATCGCCAGCGGTTGCACGGCGGGTGCGTCGCGCGGCCACGTCGCCGCAGCCTGCAACGTGACGCCTCTTATGAGCCAGACGCGCGCGGCCTGGGCGCCCGTCCCCTCCTGCAGGACGCGCGCCATTCGGCCCAGCACGTCGTCGGTTGCCCACGACCCGGCAACGTTGGCCGCGAAGTCGCTGAGCGCCTGGTAGGGAGTCGCTCGCCGTCCGTACACCAACCGGTTGGCAACACGCTGCAGGCGCTCGCGTGCCGGCTGGACCCCGAGCGCGACGATTGCCGTCGCCAGGATCGAGAGCCCCAGATTGGGCTTACCGCCGCTGCCGACCAGCTCACCGATGCCCACAGCAATGCCGACGTACACGCCGGTGATCAGCGCCGCCAGAGCCGCGTAGACCAGCGTGCGGCTGATGACGAGGTCGATGTCGTAGAGGCGGTACTTGACGATGGCAATGGCAATCCCGAGGGGCAGACCGATGACCGCCATGGTGATGACCGCGAACGCAACTGCACCGACCGGCGACGAGAGCGCGTTGGAGCCCGAGTACACCGGCCAGAGGACGAACGCAAGCGGCACGAGAGCGCCCGAGTACATGAAGATCTTGAGCTGCTGGCGCTCCTCTGCACCGGCGCGCCGGTAGCGCACCACCAGAGAAGCGATCGCCAGAGCGAGGCTTGCGGCGAGCACGACGGTGCCCATGTTGTTGACGACGCTCAGCGCGGATTCGAAGCCGCGCGCCGCGAGCGGGTTGTGCATGGGCCCGCCGTCTCCCGGCTTCAGGTTGTACTGCACCGTGGGCAGCAGGGCGGTGGCGAGCCACCCGGTCGCTATGTACGCGGGAATCAGCCAGAGCGCAGGCGCCCAGGCGCGCGAAACGGAGCGGCCCGTCGGATACAGGAAGAGGAGCAGCGCGAGCGACGTCGGGATGGGCTGGAACCCCCACGCTGCCAGCCATCCCGCCACTGCGCCGCCTGGCGCACCAGGCTGCCGCACCTGCGCGTAGATCGCCCACTCGGTGGTGAAACCGAACAATGCGCCCGCCAGCGCTGCGGCGGAGAGCACCAGCCACATCCCGTTGTCGGGTTTGCGCCACGCGACGAGCACCGCGGTGACAGCGAAGGCGCCCGCGTTCATGACGAAGATCAACTCCGTCGGCTCCCACGGCACGACTCCGGGCACGGACGCTCCTCGTGCGATGCCGAGGGCGAGGTCGCCTCCGAGGAGTGCCACGGTCAGAACGAGCACCGCGCTTGCCGCGAGCAGCGGCAGCCTCGACAGCGTGGAGCGAACGGACATCGTCATGAGCCGGCGACTATGGGCGCGCCGAGAGCCGGAACCGTTCCGGCGACGCGCGTGCCCGAGGGTGCGCGCGCCTCGAAGGCCACCGCGCCACCGAGCGCGTCGATGCGGTCCTGCATGTTGGTGAGCCCTGATCCCTTCTTCACGTGCGCGACGTCGAAGCCGCGGCCGTCGTCCTCAACCGCGAACGACAGAACGCCGTCGTCTTCATGCAGGGAGACCGTCGCGCGCGATGCCCCCGCATATTTCTGCACGTTCTGCAGCGCCTCCAGCACGCAGAAGTACGCGGTCGCCTCCACGTCCTGCGAGTACCGGCCGATGCCCTCCGCCTCCACGCTCACCGGCACTGTCGCCTTGCGCGCCTGCGACTCCAGCGCGGTCACCAACCCCTTGTCCGCGAGCAGTGGCGGATAGATGCCGCGCGCCAGGCCGCGCAGCGTCTCCAGCGCCTCGTCGGTGTCGCCCTTGAGCTGCTGCAGGATCTGCGCCGCCTTCTCGGGATCCTTGCCCGCGAGCATCTCCGCCAGCCCCAGCTTCACCTTCAATGCGACGAGGTTCTGCTGCGCACCGTCGTGCAGATTGCGCTCCAGCCGCCGGCGCTCGGCGTCCTGCGCCGACACCAGTCGCTGCCGCGACGCGCGCAGCTCCTCGAGCCGCCGCTGCAGGTCCGCGGTCAACCCCACGTTCTTGAGCACCAACCCCGCCTGATGCGCGAGGTCGTCGAGCAGCTTCTCCTCCACCGGCGTCAGCGACTCGCCACGCCGCTTCTCCACGCTCAGGGCGCCGAGCAACTCGCCCTGATGGCGGACCTCGACCGCGCGCGTCACACCGGGGATTGCGGGCAGAACCCCGTCGAGCATCGGCATCGCCGGAACCAGCGCCGCGCTCTCCTCCACCGGCCAGGTGGCCGCCGCATGCAGCGCACCACCCGAGCGCAGCCACACAATCGATCGGTCCGCACCCGTCCCCTCCTCGAGCACCCGCGCCATGCGCGGCAGCACCTCATCGGCCGCGTATGAACCTGCCACCTGTGACGAGAACTCGCTAAGCACCTGGTACGGGGTCGCTCGCTTCCCATATACCAACCGGTTGGCCACACGCTGCAGGCGCTCGCGTGCCGGCTGGAACCCGAGCGCCACGATGGCCGTCGCCAGAATCGACAGCCCGAGGTTGGGCTTGCCGCCACTGCCCACCAGCTCGCCGATCCCCACCGCGATGCCGACATACACGCCGGTGATCAGCGCCGCCAACGTCGCGTACACAAGCGTCCGGCTGATGACGATGTCGATCTCGTACAGCCCGTGCTTGAAGATCGCGATCGCGGCGGCGACGGGCAACGACACGCCGAAGCCGAGTGCGATCGCAAGGGTGGCACCGATGCTGCCCACGCTGCTCGAGAAGAGCGCGGCGACGCTCAGAGCAACAGCCAGGACCGCGCTCAGGAGCACCGCGTATGCGATCCACTTCACCTGCTGGCGCGCGTCTCCGCGTGCACGCCGCAGTTTGACGAACGGCGCAGTGGCAACGACCACGACGAGTGCGAGGGCCGCGAAGTACACCACCGCGCCGGCGCCTCCCAGCGCCCCGAGCTGCGGAATCGCAGTCGGGTTTGCAAACGGTGCGTTGCTCCCGTCGCCGAACGTCTCGGGTCCCGGAGTCAGGAGACTGGAGACGACGACCGCACACAGCAGCACGATGTCTGCCGCCACCACCACGCGCCACCGGCGCGACGGGAGGTGGCCGTCCGGGACGAGCATGAGCAGGAGCGCCGCGGCTCCAACCGGCCACACAAGCTCTGACGCCAGCACCGAGAACCACAGTCCCCATTGCCCAGCGGCGGGTGGGCCGGCGTGGTTGTAGACGACAAGTCGCGCAAGCTGGTCGCCGCTGCCATTCAGCCCGATGGCTATTCCGATGAAGAGAAACAGCCAGCCTGTCGGGTTCTGCGGGCGGCGGACTGCGATCAGCCCGCCGATGCCGGCGAACGTCAGCGGCATGATCGCCCCGATGGCGTCGTAGGAGGCGAAGTTCGCGACGTGCGCTCGCGTTGCCACCGCGAGAGCAATCGTCGTCAACCCCAAGGCCGCCGACACCGCGGCCGCAGCGACGGCGACGACAGCGAGAGTGCGCGTGCGGTGCGAGGTCATGCTGATCGCGCCGCCCCCGTCAACACCGGCGCCGGAACTTGCCCACGGATCGCGGTACCCGTGCCGCGCGCGCTCCTGATGACAATCGTCCCGTCGATGGCGTCCAAGCGATCGGTCATGTTGGTCAGCCCGGCGCCCATGCGGACCGTCTCCACGTCGAACCCGTTTCCGTCGTCCTCCACCTCGAAGCTCAACGCGCCATCGTGCTCACGCAGGTGCACGACCGCATGCGAGGCCTGCGCGTACTTCTGCACGTTCTGCAGCGCCTCGAGCACGCAGAAGTACACGGTCGCCTCCACCTCCTGCGGATAGCGGCCGATGCCGTCTGCTTCCACCGTCACCGGCAGCGTCGCCTTGCGCGCCTGCGATTGGAGCGCTGTTGGCAACCCCTTCTCGGCTAGCAGTGGCGGGTAGATGCCACGCGCCAGGTCGCGCAGCGTCTCGAGCGCCTCGTCCGTATCCGCCTTCAGCTGCGTGATCGTCGCTCTGGCCTTCTCCGGGTCCTTCCCGGCCAGCATCTCCGCCAGCCCGAGCTTCACCTTGATCGCAACGAGGTGCTGCTGGGCGCCGTCGTGCAGGTTGCGCTCCAGCTTCCGCCGCTCCGCGTCCTGCGCCGACACCAGCCGCTGCCGCGACAGCCGCAGCTCCTCGAGGCGCCGCTGCAGGTCAGCGGTGAGGCCAACGTTTTTCAGCACCAGCCCGGCCTGGTGCGCCAGATCGTCGAGCAGCTTCTCTTCCACCGGCGTCAGGGACTCGCCGCGGCGCTTCTCCACGCTCAGCGCACCGAGCAGCTCCCCCTGATGACGCACCTCAACCGCACGGGTCACCCGTGGCAATGCAGGCAGTGACCCGTCGGACATCGGTATCGATGGCTCCGGCTCCTCAATGTTGTTCAACGGCCATGTTGCCGCCGCATGCAGAGAGTCACCCGACCGCAGCCACACCGTGGTCCGCTCGGCGCCCGTTCCCTCCTCGAGCACCCGCGCCATCCTCGGCAGCACCTCATCAGCCGCATATGAACCTGCCACCTGTGACGAGAACTCGCTGAGCACCTGGTACGGCGTCGCCCGCTTGCCGTACACGAGCCGGTTGGCGATGCGCTGCAGCCGTTCTCGCGCCGGCTGGAACCCGATGGCCACGATCGCGGTGGCCAGAATCGAGAGCCCGAGATTCGGCTTTCCGCCGCTGCCCACCAGCTCGCCGAAGCCGACCGCAATCCCAACGTAGACGCCCGTGATCAGCGCCGCCAGTGCTCCATAGACCAGCGTGCGGCTGATGACGACGTCGATGCCGTACAGGCGGTATCTCAGGATGGCGATGCCGCATGCAACCGGCAACGCGACCCCGAAGCCCGCCTCTATCGCGGCGTTGGATATTCCGGAGTTGAACGTCTGGGCGAGCGAGAACGGGACCGTTGCCGCGTACACGATGAGGGTGATGGCAACGGCGTAGGCGAACCATTTGATCTGCTGCCGCTCCTCACCCGAGGCCCGCCGGTAGCGCACGACGAGACTCGCTCCTGCGATCAGGAGTAGCACGACGCCCCCCAGCCATATGACCCCAAGGTTGTCCAGGAACGTCGACGAAAATCCCTTGATTGCGACGGGGCTCGCCACCGCTCTCACGTTGGGCCCGGGCGTTATGGGGGAGTCAGATGGCACGGTGATCAGGAGAGCGAGCGCCGTGAACGCCACCGCAAGGATGGACAGAATCCGCCACCGCGGGCTGGGGAGTCGACCGCTCGGAAAGAGCAGAAAAATGAAGATCAGGATGCCCGCAGGAAAGAGAAGAGTCAGCACCCAGTTGGAAACCCAGGCGGCCCAATCGGTGGCGGGCAGCGCAACTGCGTTGAGCAGGCCACGCACAGCGTATTCGCCGGACGCCGCGTGAACAGCCCCGTCGAGAGCCGCCGCAAGGAACAACCATCCGATCGGGTTGTGTCGCTGGCGCGCGGCCACGATCAGGCCAACCGGGGTGAGGCCCAGCGGGACAACCAGATCCGGGCCGAACTGACTCGCGACCACGTTCAGGTCGCGGTTCAGGAACGCCATGTACCACGCTATCGCCATCAGGGCGGTGATCAGCGCCCCGATTGCGACCGCCAGCGCAACCGCGTTGCGCGGTGTCAGCCGAGCCGATACCCAGGCCTTCATGCGCGTGCCAATGCAACCGCCGCCGTGGGAGCGGTCCCAACGAGGTGGCATCCCCGCCCTGGGCTGGACTCAATGGTCAAACGACCGTCCAGCGCGTCAAGGCGATCCTCCATATTGGTCAACCCCGCACCCCGTTGCACGTGCTCGACATCGAAGCCGCGGCCGTCGTCCTCGACCTCGAATCGCAGCGCGCCGTCAGCACCGGACAGCCGCACGAGCACGTGCGACGCCTGCGCGTACTTCTGCACGTTCTGCAACGCCTCGAGCACGCAGAAGTACGCTGTTGCTTCCACGTCCTGCGCGTAACGACCGATGCCGACCGCTGCCACCTGCACCGGCACTGTCGCCTTGCGCGCCTGTGATTCCAGAGCCACCGCCAGTCCCTTCTCGGCCAGCAGTGGCGGATAGATGCCGCGAGCCAGATCTCGCAGCGTCTCCAGCGCCTCGTCGGTATCGCTCTTCAGCTCCTGCAGCGTCTGCTTCGCCTTGTCGGGATCACGCGCTGTCAGCATCTCAGCGAGCCCCAGCTTCACCTTGAGCGCCACCAGGTGCTGCTGCGCGCCGTCGTGCAGGTTGCGCTCCAGCTTGCGCCGCTCCGCGTCCTGCGCCGACACCAGCCGCTGCCGCGATGCGCGCAACTCCTCGAGGCGTCGCTGCAGGTCCGCGGTGAGACCCACGTTCTTCAGCACCAATCCCGCCTGGTGAGCGAGGTCGTCGAGCAGCTTCTCCTCCACCGGCGTCAGCGACTCTCCATGCCGCTTGTTCACGCTGAGCGCTCCCAGCAGCTCGCCCTGATGACGCACCTCGACAGCGCGCGTGACCCAGGGAAACGCCGGCAGCGAGCCGTCGAGGGACACCGCAACCGCTCGCACATCACCGGCGGGCTCAGGATGGGTCGCTGCAGCAAGCAGCTCGCTCCCGCCCCGGAGCCACACCGTCGCTACCTCGGCGCTCGTCCCCTGCTGCAGGAGGCGGGCCATGCGCGGCAGCACCTCGTCCGCGGCGTACGAACCGGCCACGTTCGACGAAAACTCGCTGAGCACCTGGTACGGGGTTGCACGGTTTCCATACACCAGCCGGTTAGCGATTCGCTGCAGCCGCTCGCGTGCCGGCTGGAATCCGACGGCGACGATCGCAGTGGCGAGAATCGACAGGCCCAGGTTGGGCCTGCCGCCGCTGCCGACCAGCTCGCCGATGCCGACTGCGATGCCGACGTACACGCCCGTGATCAGCGCAGCGAGCGAGCCGTACACCAGCGTGCGGCTGATGATGATGTCGATGTCGTAGAGGTGGTACCTGAAGACCGCGACCGCGGTCGCGACGGGCAGCGCTGACAGCGTCAGCACGAAGGTGCCTGCCAGCGCATGGGTGAGCGCCGACGCTTCCGTCGCCGTGCCAGTGTTGAACTGCGCCAGGGCGTACGCGATCAGCCCGACCGTGCCCAGCGCCGCGGCAAAGGCAAACCACTTCATCTGCTGGCGCCGCTCTCCATGAGCATTGACGGTGTTGATGACCAACCCCGCAACGCCGATTGCGAAGCTGGTGATCAGGAGCGGAAACGCTGCTCGAAACACCTGGCCGAGCGCGCTGGTCGCGACTGTGCCGCTGCCTTCGAGCGCGCTCAGCTGGCCGTCTGACGAGACCGTAATCGGTCCGCCGAACATCGAGCTCGTGATGAACGAGATCAACGCGGCACTGAAGAGCGCATCGAGTGCGATGGACACGGCGAGCGCCAGCCGCCACCGCCACGAGGCCAGGCGGCCGTCAGGAAACAGCAGGAGGCCCAGCGGCAGGAGTCCAAGCGCGGGTCCCCACAGCGTGGATCCCACCCACAGCGACGCCGGCGCCGCCCAGAGAGCGCCGCCATGTCCGCGATACGCAAGCAGTGAGTAGAGCTGGGCATCCGCGACGCCCTCAAGCAGAAGCCCCGCTGTGAGCATCAGCCAGCCGACCGGGTTCGAGCGCTGACGGAGCGCAACCAGCAGGCCCATGGACGCGAACGCCAGGCCACCGACGGCGGTCGCGCCCGGGAACCCGAAGACCGCTGGGTGCAGCCCGCTGACCAGCGCGTACAGCGGTCCATACGCCGCGACGAGAACCGCCGTCACGGCGAAGACCACGACGGCGATCGCCGCGTTGACAGAGGGTATGCGTGCGGCGGCGCGCACTGATCGCGCCTGCGCGCTCATGACGCACCCGCGGTCACGGCCACCCGCGCGTCGACGTCCGCGCTCTGGCGAACGGGTATGCGGCCGATCACCTTGCAACCGCCGCCAGCCCTGCTCTCCAGGCGCAGTGCGCCGTCGAGAGCATCGAGCCGATCCTTCATGTTGGTCAACCCCGCTCCCCGCTGCACGTGCTCGACATCGAAGCCGCGCCCGTCGTCCTCTACCTCGAAGCGCAATTCACCGCTGCCTGCGCTCAGCCGCACTGTGGCGTGCGATGCTCCCGCGTACTTCTGAACGTTCTGCAGCGCTTCCAGCACGCAGAAGTACACGGTCGCCTCAGCATCCTGCGAGTAACGGCCGACGTCCTCCGCCTCCACGCTCGCCGGCAGCGTCGCCTTGCGTGCCTGCGACTCCAGTGCCACCGTCAGCCCCTTCTCCGCGAGGAGCGGCGGATAGATGCCGCGCGCGAGGTCGCGCAAAGTGTCGAGCGCCTCGTCGGCGTCGGCCTTGAGCTGCTGCAGCGTCTGCTTAGCCTTCTCCGGATCCTTGGCCGCGAGCATCTCAGCGAGCCCCAGCTTCACTTTCAGGGCCACAAGGTGCTGCTGCGCGCCGTCGTGGAGGTTGCGCTCCAGCTTGCGCCGCTCCGCGTCCTGCGCCGACACCAGCCGCTGCCGCGACGCGCGCAGCTCCTCGAGCCGCCGCTGCAGGTCCGCGGTGAGACCCACGTTCTTCAGCACCAGACCCGCCTGATGTGCCAGGTCGTCGAGCAGCTTCTCCTCCACCGGCGTCAGCGACTCACCGCGCCGCTTCACGATGCTCAGCGCACCGAGCAGCTCGCCCTGATGCCGCACCTCGACAGCACGCGTCACATCCGGTAGCTGCGGCAGCTCACCGTTCACCGGCACCGCGCGTGCGAGCTTCGGAGTTGTCTCGGGACACGACGCCGCGACGTGCAGCTCGTCACCGCTGCGCAGCCACACGGTGGTCGATTCCGCGCCCGTCCCCTCCTGCAGCACCCGTGCCATGCGCGGCAGCACCTCGTCGGCCGCGTACGATCCGGCCACGTTCGACGAGAACTCGCTCAGCACCTGGTACGGCGTGGCGCGCTTCCCGTACACGAGCCGGTTGGCCACGCGCTGCAGGCGCTCCCGCGCCGGCTGGAATCCGAGCGCCACCATCGCTGTGGCCAGGATCGAGAGACCAAGATTGGGGCGACCGCCGCTGCCGACCAGCTCGCCGATGCCCACCGCGATGCCGACGTACACACCGGTGATCAGCGCCGCCAGTGACCCGTACACCAGTGCGCGGTTGATGACGACGTCGATGCCGTACAAGCGGTAGCGGAGGATCGCCAGCGCAATTGACGCGGGGAAGCCGACGATGCCGATGAAGATGAAGATGGCCTGGACAAGGACCGGCAGCGGCGGCTGGAAGCTCATGTAGATAGCGATGGCCAGGAGCACCGTCGCGGACAGCACCCACTTGAGCTGGTGGCGCTCGTCGGATGGTGCGCCGCGATAGCGGACGAACAGCGACGCGACCGCGGCGATCATGCAGGCGGCTAGGACGAGGATGCCGAGGTTGAACAACGCTCCTGCCACACCGGGCGGGGGGCCTGCGTTGGCGGCGAAATCAGGGCTGCCCCATTCGACCACCGCCGTGCTGACGGTCACCACCGCGATCGACAGCGCCGCGGGCACCGCGACGATCCGCCAGCGAGGCGACGGGAGCTTCCCGGTTGGGAACAGCAACAGCAGCAGCGTGGCCAGCACGCCCAGGCCGGGCATCCACATGAATACGCTGAGCCATGCGGCGATGCGCGCCCCCGGCCAGACACCAGGGTGCGCGACGATCGTGTGGAACCCGTAGACGCCGGCCGACTCCACCACTCCCTGCGTGATCGCGATGAAGAGGAGCAGCCAGCCGACTGGATGCCGCGGCCGCTGAAACGCGATCAACGCACCAACTGGAGCGAAGCACACCGCCGACAGGTCCGACGCGTAATCCGTGGGAGCGAGCGACGAATCTCCGGTTCCGACGGCGAACGCGAACAGGCCCATCGCGAGAGCAACAGCTCCGACGACGACGGCAGTCCACCGAAGCCAGCGAACGCTCACTCCACTCCGATCCGATGCGCGCCAACCGGCGTCTGCCTTCCCTTGACGAGCGCCGGTTCGAGGCGCTCGCATTGCGGCGGTTCGGCGAGCATCGCGTACGTCGGGTCACTCAGCACCGTCTGGCCACCCTCCGCCCACTGCTGCAGGCGCTGCGCCAGGTTCACAGCGTCGCCGACGACGCTGTACTCGAGCCGCTCCTCGGAACCAAGCAGCGCGGCGGCGACATCGCCGGTCGACACGCCGATGCCCAGACGAAACGCGGGAAGTCCCGCGGCCTCCCACTCCGCGTTCAGCTCGGCCTGACGCACGTGCATCGCCGCCGCGGCGCGCACCGAGCGCTCGGCGTGGTCGGTCTGCACGAAGGGCGCGCCGAACACCGCCATCACGGCGTCACCAACGAACTGCATGACGGTCCCACTCTCGGCAAGCAGCGCACCGTTCATCGCCGCGCGGTGCTCGTTGAGCTGCCCCGCGAGCACCGTGGGATCAGACGTCTCCGCGATCGACGAATACCCGCGTATGTCGGACATCAGCACCGTCACCGTCAGCCGCTCGGTGACCCCGGGCGTCGCACCCTGCTCGCGCAGCTTCTCGGCGATGCCGCCGGGCAGCAGTCGCGACAGACTCTCGCCCTGCTCTTCGCGATCGACGATCGCCTTGTGCAGCAGCCGCAGCCGCTCCAGCGCGCCCTGCGTGCCAGCGCTCGCGGCCTGCGCCAGCTTGAGAAACAGCTGCTCGATGTCGTCAGACACCGCCTCGGGTGTGGAGTGTGTCGCCACGGCGATTGCCTTGATGGGCTTGCCCTCAGCGACCATGCGCAGGATCCGCTCCTCGGTCTCGTCGAGCCCCCCGCTTGCCGTCACCGGCCTGGTCAGCGCGTCGACGATGCGCGGGTCGAGCATCGAGCCGCCCGTGCTCACCTCGCGCACCGCCCGCGCAAGCTGATCGCCCTCGGCGACGCGATCCTTGAGCAGGTACGCATAACCCGCTGCGCCCTCGCCGAGCAGCGAGATCGCATACTCCGGCTCGTCGTACTGCGACAGGATGACCACGCCCGTGCCCGGGTATTGCTTGCGCACCAGCCGCGCGGCCTTGATGCCCTCATCGGTGAAGCTCGGTGGCATGCGGATGTCGGTGACCACCACGTGCGGTCGCGTCGCATCGGCGGCCGCGACCAGCTCGTCGTAGTCGCCGGCGACGCCCACCACGTCGAGGTCGCCCGCGAACATGAGCAGGGCCTTCACGCCCTCTCGGACGATCAGAGGTACGGACAATGCGCATCGAATCGTCGGTCACATCGATTTCCTGGATTCCGTCGGAGGCGGTCGAGGGCACGACCAAGCTGCCCTTTGAGCTTGGCGTCGCCCACTACGACCCGCCGCCGCCCGACCACATCGACGACCTCGAAGCGCTGCGCGTCGCCGATCGCTTCCGCTTCGCGAACGAGCTCAGCGCCTGGATCGACGTAGACGACAACGGACACATCACCGACTACGGGTATGGCGGCGGCGGCCACATCGGCTCGACCACGCTGCGCCTCGGCGGCAAGCACGTGACGCTCGCCGCCGTCCCGCTCCCCGATCGTCAGCAGGAGCCCGATGTCGGGCCGAGCCACGTGCGCTTCGTGCAGACCGCCGGCGGACGGACCGGCGCGCCGGCTCCGCGGCGCGTGAGCCGTCCACCGTTCATCCAGATCCACGCGCCGCTGGCATGGACGACGCTGGGGCTCACGATCTTCGCAGACGGCACGTCGTCGCACGACGTGGTCGGCGCGAGCACCTTTCCGCGCCACTGGATCTATGACGGCAGGGGCGACCTCAGCCACAAGTCGGGGCTGGTCGACTTCAATCAGTGGATGACCACCGCCTTCGGCACGCACACGCCATGGGGTGAGGTGGACTCGCCCGCGCTGATCACCGAGGTGGAAAGCGCGCTCGAGCGTCAACTCTCCACCACGATCATGCGCGGCGGGGTGAAGCCGCGCATCCGCACCCTGGCCGAGGGCATGATGCTGGTGCACCAGGGCGACGAGGGCAAGGACGTCTTCCTCATCCTCGACGGGGTCGTCACGGTCGACATCGACGGCCAGACCGTCGCCCACATCGGTCCCGGGGGCGTGCTCGGCGAGCGCGCCTTGCTCGAGGGCGGGCTGCGGACCGCCACGCTCATGGCCGCGACCCGCTGCCGTGTGGCGTCGATCGACGGCAACGAGATCGACCCGGCGCTGCTGGCTGAGCTGGCAGGTGGTCACAAGCGCGAGGCGGCGCCCGAGACCGCGCCCGCCTGAGGCGTCTGGCCGCGCCAGCGCAGCCACGAGTCGAAATCGCGCTGCGTCGCCTTCAGCATCACCTTCGACGCATCGCGCAGCCACCCCTCTGGCAGCGACTTCAGGTGGCGCCGCACCTCCTCGATGCGCGCCGGGCCGGCGCCGAGATGGATGTTTGCCGTCTCCGCCCCCATCGCATGCGCGAGCTCGGCCTGGTCACGCACCGCCCGTACGGTGGTGGCCTCGATGCGGCTGCAGTCGGGCGCGAGCCGGCGGACGACGAAGCCATCCTTGATCTGCAGGAACGGATCCGGTGCGCGCACAGCGCGCCGCACGATCGTCGGGTAGTGGATCGCCGGAGCGCCCTGACTCGACGCCGCCCAGACGCACGCTGACGGAGCCAGCGCCTTCGCCTCGCGCGCGATCAGCCCGCCGTTGTGCGAGCCGGCGGCCACCACGCGGACGTGCCCCAGGCTGCCCAGACCGGCGCGCCGGTCACGGAAGGTTGGGCTGACGTCGCGGGGCAGCCCGGCGGTCAGCATCCGCACCAGCGGCTCGGGTACCTCGCGGTTCTCCGGTTGCGCCCGCATGCGCTGCCAGAAGCGAACGGGGTCTCGGAGCACGCCGCTCGCCTCTCGCCGCAACACCGGGTGGTTCTCGGCCAGCACGAAGGGGGTCCCCCCGGCATCGAGCCCGCGGCGATATCCGTCGAGCATCGCCTCGATAGCGCGCCGCGGACTCAACCGCAGGCGGTCGATGGTGATAGCCATCCGTCCGCTGACCGCGAGGCGAACGAGGTCGGCCGTGTAAGCGAGGGGGTACGCCTCATCGAAGTCGTTGACGCCCCAGATCAGGCGGCCCTCCTGGTCGCGCCAGGTGCCGAAGTTGTCCAGGTGGAGATCGCCGACGGCCAGAACGCTTGGGGCACCGGCGAGCTCGGGGCAGAGCACCGGCCACAGCTGCATCCATCGGTAGAAGGTCGCGCGCATGAAGGGAAACAACCCGGTCGCCATCTGCTCGTGCTTGAAGTCGAGGTCGTTGGCACGGATGGCGATCTGCGAGCGCAGCCACGCCTCGAATTGCGCGGTCGCGTCAGGGAACGGCTGCAGCAGCGCAGCCTCCGGCGCCTTGGGCACACTCCGACCCTAACGCGTTCCTGCCGCAACCGTCATCATCGCTTCGCCGCATGTTCGCCCTGCTGACGATCGTTCTGCTCGCCGGCCTCGCGGGCCCGCTGCTCGGTTATGGACGGCGGGGACTGGTGCCGGTGGTCGTGGGCGAGCTGTTCGCCGGCGCCGTGCTGGGGCGGACAGGGTTCGGTGTGATTGACGCTGCGCAGCAGCCGCTGCCGTCGTTTGCGGCGATCGGCTTCGCAATGCTCATGTTCTCGGCGGGCACCCAGGTGGATATCGGCTCACGCGCCATTCGCCAGGGCTTTGAGCGCGGCATCACCGCGGCGGGGTTCGCGGCGCTCGTCGCGGTGCCGCTCGGCCTCGTGATCGATCGCGTGCTCGGGGTCGGCCAGCCAGTGCTGCTGATCGTGCTGCTTGCCGGCAGTTCGGCGGCGATCGCGTTCCCGATCATCGAGGAGCACGGGCTGCACGGCCCCAACATCTCGTTCCTGATCGCCTGGATCGCCGTCGCCGACGCGATCACCGTCGTCGTCATGCCGCTGACGCTCAGCAAGTCCGGCAACCTCGCCCTCGCCATCGTCGGGGACGGTTCGCTGATCCTGGCCGCAGGCGTGGCGCTGCTGCTCGCGCAGCGCTCCGCCAACACCAAACCGAGCGAGCTGATGCGCGAGTGGTCGTTGAGTCGCGGGTGGGCTTGGCAGGTGCGGCTCGCGATCATCCTGGTCCTCGCGTTCTCGGCGATTGCCGAACGCACCGGCGCCAGCACGCTGATTGCAGGCTTTCTCGCCGGCATGGTCCTTGTGCGCCTGCGGTCGCCCGGCCGAGTCGCGCTGCAGCTCAGCGGCGTCGCCAACGGGTTCTTCGTGCCGGTCTTCTTCGTGTCGCTCGGCGCTCAGCTGAATCTGCGCGCGCTGGTGACCGACCCATCGCGCATCGCGCTTGCCTTCGCGCTTGCCGGCGGCGCCGTCCTGGCGCATGTGATCGCCGCCTACTTCCGCGGCGAGCAGCAGCGCCTCGCCTCCGGCCTCGCAGCCAGCGCGCAACTGGGGTTGCCGGCCGCGGCCGCGAGCCTCGGCCTCAGCAGCGGCGTCCTCTCACCGGCAGAGGCCGCGGCGATTGTCGCCGCGGGCTGCCTCACTCTCATTCCGGCAACCGTCGGGTCGCTCATGCTGGCCGAGGGGAAGGTGCCCAGCGTTCCGAAGGAGCGCCTCGAGCAGTCTCCCCTGTGACGACGATGGCCCGCTCGTCGCTCCGACAGGCGTTTCGCGGACTGATCATCGCCCTCGTCGTGCTGCTCGCCGTCATCGTGTATGGGACGGCCGGCTACATGCTGATCGAGCACGATTCGCTGCTCGCCGCGGCGTTCACCACGATCACCGTCATCACCACCGTCGGGCTGCAGACGCATCCCTTCGACGGCGCGGGGCAGATCTTCACCATCACGCTCGTCGTCCTCGGCGTCAGCGGGTTTCTCTACACCTTCGGGGTCATCGTCGAGGCGCTGGGCAGCGGGCGTTGGGGCCACTACTGGAGGGCACGTCGCATGGAGGAGCAGCTGGCGCGGCTGCGCGAGCACATCATCGTCTGCGGCTACGGACGCACCGGCAAACACGTCGTCGCCGAGATCCGCGAGAAGCGGATTCCATACGTGGTGATCGAGATGAATCCGGAGCCGCTCGAGGACGTGCGGCGCAATCAGGAACCTCACCTGGTTGGTGACGCCGCCAACGACGACGTGCTGCTGCAGGCCAACATCGGCAAGGCTCGCGCACTGGTCAGTGCCGTCGACAGCGATGAGCGCAACGTGTACATCGTGCTCACCGCGCGGTCGCTGAATCCACGCCTGTACATCGTCGCGCGCAGCTCGTACCCGGATTCGGTGGCGAAGCTGGAGCGCGCCGGGGCCAACCGCGTGGTCAGCCCGTACACCACCAGCGGCATGCGCATGGCGGCGCTGGCGATGCAGCCCGCGGTGGTGGATGTGCTCGACATCGTCGCGGGCGGGACGACCACCACCATCGAGGAGCTCGTCGTCCCGGAGGATGCAAACGGTCGCCTCAGTGCGGCGACGCTGCGGAGGTCGGGCGCGACGCTGCTCGCGGTGCGGTCCGCCGACGGGAAGATCCAGGTCAGCCCGCCGGACGAGTACGCGCTGCGGCGCGACGACGTTGTCGTCGCCATGGGCACGCACGCGCAGGTCGACGCCCTGGCCAACACGCTGCGTCCAGGCGGGGAAACGATCGCGTAGCACTCGTTGTGGCATGCGTCCGGAGCAAACGGTTCGCGTGTACCATCCTGCGGTGATTGCCAGGGCGAGCGCCGCGACGCGCTTGCAGCGCCTGCTCCCCCGCACTGTTCCGACGCCGCTGCAGCGCGCCGCGTGGCCGTTCCGCTGGCTGTGGGCGCATCGGCGTCACGACCGCACGCCACTGGTGCTCCTGGGGCTGCTCAGCCTGTTCTCGCTCGGCGCCCGGCTCTGGTGGCTGAACAAGCCGGTCAACGGTAAAGGCCAGTCAGCGCTGATCTTCGACGAGCAGTACTACGTCAACGCAGCACGCGTCATCCTCGGCATCCATCCGACGGGCACATACGTGAACGCGGCGCTCGGGCACGACCCGAATGCGGAGCACCCGCCGCTGGCGAAGCTGCTCATCGCGCTTGGGATCCGCATCTTCGGTGACAACGCCTGGGGCTGGCGCATCTTCCCAATCCTCTTCGGCAGCGTCGCGCTGCTTGCGATGTACTGGATGGTGCGAAGCGCGGGCGGCAACAGGTGGCTGTCGCTCGGCGCGGCCTCGCTGTTCGCGGTCGACAACCTGATGATGGTGCAGGGGCGGATCGCGATCGTCGAGATCTTCACGATCACGTTCATGATTGTCGCCGCCGGTCTGTACCTGCGCGAGCGCTACGTGCTCGCCGGGATCACGATCGGAGTCGGCTTGTGTACCAAGCTGTTTGCGTTCGATCTCATCCCGGTCCTCATACTGCTCGAACTGGGGCGCGTGCTGATCAGACAGCGCGACGAGATCCGATCGCGATGGCGCATGGCGAGAGACCGCGTCGTGCCGCTGCTGAAGTACATCGGCGTCGCATTGATCACGTATCTCGCGGTGCTCTACGCGCTCGATCTCATCGCGTCGCCCATCGGCGGGCCCGGAGACTGTCCGACCAATCCCGCCGGGTTCCACAACCCGCTGGAGCACACATTCTTCATGCTGTGCTACGCGGGGCACCTCACGGCGCCGGCGGGACCGACGGGCATCGCCAGCTATCCGTGGCAGTGGCTGCTCAATCAGGTGCCGATCAACTACTACACGGTCAACAGCAACGTGTCGTCCGGGGGGCACCTGGTCGCGACGCACGCCATCGTGGCGTTCCAGGGGATCATGAATCCGGCCATCATCTTCCTGGCCCTCCCAGGGTTCGCTCTCGCGGTGCGCAACATGGTCGTAGAGCGCGACACGATGTCGTTCCTCATCGTCGCGTGGTGCCTCGGGACGTTCATCCCCTTCGTGCTCGCGGCGGCGCCCGCGGGGTCGCTCGGCAACCGCATCTCCTACCTCTATTACATGGTCATCGTGCTGCCGGGCGTGTTCATGGCGGTGGCCACCCTGCTCGGCCGCCGCTACTTACCCGTGGCCGCACTGTTCGGATACATCCCCATCGCCGGCTACTGGTTCGTCACGCTCTACCCGTTCCGCACATGGGGCGGGAGCTGAGCCGCACGCGGGCGGAGTAGCGTGCTCGTCGCTCGCATCGCACTCGCGATCGGCGGACTGCTGACCGTTGCATCCGCGCGCGTTGCTCGCCTGCACATCGGCCGTGCTCCGGACGCCGCCGGCCGAGGGTTGCAACGCCTGGCGACCTCCGGTGCGCTCTGGGCGCTCGTGCTCTACGGCGTCGGCGCGTTTTTGGTCACGGCCAACGCCTGGCACTCGCCGGCCACCGCGTGGAGCGGCGGCTGCTGCGATCCCCAGCAATCGATGTGGTACCTCGCGTGGACGCCGTACGCGCTGGGTCACGGCATCGATCCGTTCTTCACCTACCAGCTCAACGCGCCCGACGGCGTGAACCTCATGTGGCAGGCGCCGATGATCGCCGCCGGCATCCTCATCGCGCCCGTGACCGTGCTGTTCGGGCCGGTGGTCGCGTACAACGTCGCGGACGCCGCGGCATTCACGTTCGCAGGGTGGTTCACCTTCTTCGCGCTGCGTCGCTACACCAATGGCCTCGCCGGGCCGCTCGTCGGCGGCGCGATCTACGGCTTCTCGTCATTCATGGCGCCGCAGGCCGCCAACCACTTGCAGATCGCGCTCGGCGCGGCCGTCGTCCCGCTCTTCCTCATGCTCGTCGACTCCATCGTCGTGCGCCAGCGGCGTTCCCCGTTGGTCCTCGGCGCTGTCCTTGGACTCGTCGCGTCCATCGAGCTGCTGATGTTCGAGGAATTCCTGTTCACGTCGGCGCTCATCGCGGTGATCTTCCTGATCGTGCTGGCCGTGCAGCGGCGTGACCAGATCAAGCGTCGCGCCGGCTTCGTCGCCACCGCGGTCCTCACCACAACGATCACGGGCGTCGTCCTCTGCGCCTTCCCACTCTGGATCCAGTTCACCGGCCCTCAGGGCATTCACGGCGCCGTGAACGACTCGGACACGTTCTCCATCGATCTGCTCAACGTGATAGTGCCGACGTCGTACACGCGCGCTGCACCCATGGCAGCCACCGATGTGTCACAGCACTTCAGCGGCATCTTCCACGAGGCGACGGCGTACGTCGGCGTGCCGCTGGTCATCGTGCTGATCGCGTTCATCGCCGTGCGCTGGCGAGACATCACCGTGCGCACTGCGGCCATCGTTGGAACGATCGCGCTCGTCTTCGCCATGGGCCCGCACCTGCACATCGCGGGCGAGAACACGGGCTGGCCATTGCCGTGGTGGCCCGTCGCGCACACGCCGGTGCTGCAGGATGCCACTCCCGCGCGTATCACGATCTTCATATGGCTCGCCGTCGCGGCGCTGGTGGCAATCCTCGTGGATCGCTCGTTCACCGCCGGCGTGTGGCGCGCCACCGCGCGATTCGCCGTGATTGCGGTGGGAGTGGCGGCGCTGATCCCGGCGCCGTTCAACGCCGAGCCGACGGGAACGCCGGCGTTCTTCAAGCAGTGGGCACGGCAGGGGATCCCGGAGAGCACCGTCGTCATGATCGCCCCCTTCTTCCGCGACGGCGCGGGCGCGGCGCCGATGATGTGGACCGCCGAGGCGGGCGCCGGCGTGCGCATGCCCGAGGCGTACGCGTTCGTGCCGTCAGCCGCCGGGACGCCGATGTACGGCCCCCCGCCGAACAATCTGAGTCACGCGATGGAGTTCATCCAGGACAGCGGTAACGTCGCGGTCGTTCGTGGCATCGCGCGCGACGCGGTCGCCACCGACATCCGTGCGCTCGGGATCGACGCGGTCATCGTCGGGCCGATGGATCACCGCGAGCAGATGATCAAGTTCTTCACCGACCTGTTCGGACGACCTGCTCAGAACGTGGACGGCGTCGCCATCTGGCGAGACATAAAAAAGGAGGGCGTCTCGTCGACGCCCTCCTGATCGTTCGTCAGAGTTACGCGACTACTTCCGAGTACGGCGCCGCATGCGAGTGGCGAAGCGGCCTGCACCGACGGCGAGCAACCCGCCGAGGATGATCATGCCGAGGCCTGCGCCGAACTCGATGTCCGAGCCGCTCGCCCCGGTGGCTGGGGTCGAGGTGGCTGCGCCCTTGACATTGGCAGCGGGCGTCTGCCCGCCGTCACCGTTGCCCCCGCTGGCCGCCGCCTCTTCACCCTGCGTCACTGTCGTCGTGACCGTCGAGCCCGGCAGCGTGCTCGTCGAGACCACCGTATTCGTCACCGTAACGGGCGCTCCCGCAACGGTCGTGGTAGCGGTGGAAACAGAGGTGACGACCGACGTGGCCGTCGTCGTGCTCAGAACGGTCTTCGTCGCCGTTGTGGTGACGGTCGTTCCGGGCAGGGTGAGGGTGCTGACGTCTTCTTCCTCGTTGGTGATCGTGGTGGTGAACGTCACCGTCTTGGTGACGGTGTGGTCCTCGTCCCCCTCACCGGTGGTCTTGGTCGTGGTGACGGTCTTGACGACGGTCGTGGTGCCGCCTGGCTGCGTCGTCGTGACTACGCAGGCGTCCTCATCCTGGCCGAGCTCCAGGATCTCGATCCCGCCGATCTGCAGCACGTTCAGCGCATCGTCCTCGTCGGGGCACGGACCGCTGCAGTCGACGTCCGGCGCCAGAACCTGGAGCAGGGCCTGAGGAGTGCAGCTGGGGTTATCGGTGCCGATGAGCCCGATGCCCGACTCGTCGGCGAGCTTCATATGCCCCCCACCGGTCAGCGGGCTGCCTACGGTGCCGAGGCCGACGAGTGCCAGGCCGGCAGCGAGGATTGCGATCCCGGCCAAGCGAGCCGAGAGCGTTGCTGTCAAACGTCTGCGAAAACTTACCTCTGCAAGCCGGCGTGCCAGCCTGCGTCTGCGCCCGCCACCCATCGCGTGCCTCCCTTATGTCGAAATGTCGAACCCCCGCCGTCTCTAACCACACGGCCGGAGAGGCTCGGCGGGGAGTGTACCCGATCGGGGACGCATCTGATAAAGGCGACATGAGAGTAGTCCACTTCGCGGCAGCGAATGGTGAGTTTGGTGCATTACGCGCTGCAAATCACACCCCTCCGCGCATGCAGTCGCGAACAAACAGCGGAGGGCGCCGCCCGGACGCCCTCCGTGTTGGTGCTGATGCGCGCGATTAGTTAGGCCCGCTTGCGCCGTGCGATCCGAGTGGCGCCTGCGAGGAGACCGGCGCCGCTCACCAGCAGCACCAGACCGACACCAAACTCGACGTCAGCCCCGGTGGCAGGGGTGCTCGTGGTGGCCGGCAGCACGCCGGTGGCCCGCGTCGTCGACGACGAGCTCGTTGGCGATGCCGGTGCCGCAGCGCTCACGGTCACCGTCGTCGGCACCGTCACGGTGGTCGGGACCTTGTCGGTCACCGTCGTCGAGACCGTGGTGGAGACCGTCGTCGGCACGTTCACAGTCGTCGACTGCGTCGTTGTGACCGTGGTCGACTTGGTGGTCGTCGTCGTGGTCGACCGGGTGGTGGTCGTGGTCGTGGTCGACACCACTGTTGTCGGCACCTTCTCGGTTGTTGTGGTCGTTGTTGTCGTGCCGTCGAAGGGACACGTCCCGGACAGCTGGAACGTCACCGCACTGGTCGTGTCCGTGCCCGTCCCGACCGACGCCACCCCGTACGCGTTGTCCAGCTCCCATCCGGCTGGAGCACTGACGAACGCGAACTTGCCGCTGTGACCAAACACGATGTTGGGCACGATCGCGGTGTTCGTGTTCGTGACATTCGTGTCCGTATTAGTGAGGTCGTCGAACACGCCGGTGAACGAGACGAAGGCGTCGTTGTCCGCCGGGAGTACGAAGTGCCAGACGTCGGTGCCGTCGCCGTGCCGCTCGTCGCACACCGTGCTGTCGTGATTGAACGCCAGCGCCGTCGTCCCCTGCTGCGCGCTGTTGAGGCACGCATTGCCCCCCGACGAGCACGCGTACGTCCCATCATCGTCGCTTGTGGGATTCGTGCCGGCGAGATGTCCGCCGAATAGGCCGGGACTCCCAATGGTCCCGAAGCCGATGAACGCGAGGCCGGCGGTGCACAGTGCAGCGCCTGCAAGGCGCACACCAACCAGCGACCGAAACTTCCGTGGGCGCGAAGAACCCACACTTCCGACGAGCGTGCGTGCACGCATAAGGATGCGACTCATCAGACGCAGCCCTCCTCCAAATCCATTGTTGCAGCTGCTAGATGACGTGTACGTGTGCCGTGCAACAGCGGCCCCCGAATCGCCTTCATAGCGGCACCTCTCACCCCGAAACCTCCTCGGTACTGAATCGCCCTGCCTGCGGTGGACGTGAGACTAGCTCAAACGCGTCGTACTTTGCAACCGCTTCGTGACATCCAATATTACCTATTCGAGCAAGTGGATCAGTGAAGGCAATAGCTGCGGAGGCACCAGAACGGGTGGGTACGACCCCTTCGACGCCGACTTTCGCTGTCGAGCTGACCGTCAGCACGGCTTTCGATGACCCCTCGCCGCTCATCCGAGGTCCTCCACTCTCAGAACTGCATCGTGCGACTGGATCCCCGACGCGGGAGAGTAGCCGCTACACATAGAGAGTATCGGAAACGTATCGCTCGGTGCAACCAAATCGTTACCGGACAATGGGAAACGAGCGGTACAGACAGCATCTACCTCTGCCGGCGACGCCGCCGCGCGACCCTGAAGCCGATTCCGGCGCCGGCCACGAATGAGGCCCAAACTTACGCCATCGCGACAGGCTGAGTCGCTGCTGAGACTGGGGAGCGCCGCGGCGGGACGGCGCCCCCGGTCCCAGTGCCCGTCAGCGCTTCGCTCGTCTCCCCACCCGCGCGGCCACGGCGAGCAGGCCACCGCCGGCAAGCGCGAGCCCCAGGCCGAGGCCGAACTCGACGTCCGCGCCGGTGCTCGGCGTCTTTGTGGATACGCCCTGGACGGCGACCGAGACGGTCGTCGTGGTGGCCTGCGTGGTCGTCGGGGTGGACGGTGTCGACGAACTCGACGTGGACTCAGCGGCGGACGAGGACGAGCTGCTCGAGCTGCTGGACGACGAGCTCGACGAGATCCCGTCAGCCGGGCACGTGCCGGACAGCTGGAACGTCACCGCCGTGGTCGTGTCGCCGTCGACGGAGGCAACCGCGTACGCGTTGTCGAGCTCCCACCCGGCGGGCGTGTTGACGTAGGCGAACTTGCCGCTGTGGGCGTAGACGACAGTGGTCACGCTCTTGTCGGTACCGGTCAGATCGTCGAACACGGCGGTGAACGTCCCGATCTGGAACGCGTCATCGTCGGTTGGCAACACGAAGTGCCACGCGTCGTTCGTCGATTCGGTCCGGAAGTCGCAGACGGACGTGTCGTTCGTCGCGTCCTCGGCCAGCGTTCCCTGCTGACTGATGTTCAGGCACGCGTTGGAGCCGTCCGGGCACGCGTACGTACCGTCGCCGTCGCTCACCGGGTTGAACGCGTGGACGGTGACCGGGCTCGCGAGGGTCCCGAACCCCATGAGCGCGATGCCGCCAGTAGCCACGAGAACGCCCGTCAGCCGGGTCGCAACCCTGCGTCGACGGGCGGTCAGCCCGCCGGCAGCGCGAGCGCCAACGCGCGTTATGAGATCGACCACCACCCTCACGTCGCCACCTTTCACCCGCCACCTCCGATTCATCTGCCTGACCCTTCCTGGTGGGTGACGCCCACCCTGCACACGTGAGATTAGCGCAAACGCGTCACTCGATGCAAACCCTTCGTTACCCTCAAGCGACCCGATAGGCGCAACAGGTTCGGATACGGCCGAAGGGACGGCTAGCGCCTGGAGCGGACAGGCAAAAAGAAACGAGGATGCCGTAGCGGCGGCACCCTCGTTGGAAAGCTCAGCTCAGCTGAAGCGCAGAGGTCAGCTCCTGCGGCGGCGCGTCTCGGCGAGGGTCAAGCCGGCGCCGGCGACGATGAGCCCGAGACCCAGGCCCACCTCGATGTCAGTGCCGGTCTTCGGCACGGTGGGGGTCGTTGCCGCCTGAACGCCCGACGTCGCGGTGCTCGCCACGCTCGACGCGGCCGAGCTGCTTGCCGCCGAGCTGCTTGCCGCCGAGCTCGAACTCGACGAACTGCTGGTCGAGCACGTGCCGTCGCCCTCGGTCTCAGCCACTGCAGCGGCCACGTCCTCGCCCGTCTTGGTGGTGCAGCACCCAGAGTTGTCGTCACTGACCGGGAAGTCGCCTGTGTGACTGGTGCACCCCTCGGAATCCGCGACCGTCGAAACGAGCTTGTTGTGGCCGGTCGACAGCGGGCCGCCCATCGTGCCGACGCCGAGCAGCGCGATCCCGGACGTTGCGATTGCGACACCGGCGATTCGGATCGCGATTCGGCGCCCGACGTGCGCCCGGATAGACGAGTCAGCCTTGATCATCGATGGTCCTCCACTCTCACAACTGCAACGGGCTACTGATCCCCGACGTGGGGAGAACTCCCGCTAGCTACTCGGAGGCTAGCGCAAACGCATCGCTCTGTGCAACCAGATCGTTACCTGACAGTGGGAACGGGCGGTACAGACGGCACCTACCTCTGCCGGCGTCGCCATCGCGCGGACCGTGAAGCCCGGTGCGCGGCGCCTGCTATGTCACGAATACCCGACATCGCAACGGTGCCGTTACCTCCCTCTCGGAGTTCACGGTCGCTGCCTGATGCAAGTGCGCCAGGACCGCAAGGTCAAACGCCTCTAACGCGTCTAAGTAATCAGACCGACCATCGGTCGCAACGGCTACCGTCCTTATAGAGAGAGGGACCCGTGACCCACCGCTCTTCATCCCCCGGCGGCACGCACAGGCGAAGCCTGGCCGCAGCAGTGCCTGTGGCCCTCGCCCTTCAGCTCGGCACCTCCATTGTCCTGGCGCATGCTGCGAGCCCGTCGCCCGACGTGACCGCGACCGTCACGACCGACAGCGCCGCCGTCAACGCCGGCGACCACATGGGCTTCACGCTCGCGATCACCAACTCGGCCACGGCCGCAAGCACAGCCGCCAATGTCACCGCCTCTGATCCCCTGCCCATCGGCAACGGGGTCGCGGACGTCAGCTGGGTCATCGATCAGCAGACGGCGAAGAGCTGCATCCTGACCGCGACCGACGGCCAGCATCCCGGCCAGGAGCTCGACTGCCTGGCCTTCTCGCTCGCACCGGGTGCGAGCTACACGGTGCACATCACGAGCACCACCGACGGCAAGAGCTGCGGCGTCTACAACGACACCGCGCACGTCACCGTCCCCAACCAAGGTTCCAGCCCGCTCACTGCCAACGCAACGTCGGTGGTCCAGTGCCCCAGCGACCCGATAACGGTCACCGCCGATTCCTCCACGGTGGCGGCCGGAAGCGTGGTCGGGTTCACCGTCATGTTGAGCAATGACGGTCCCGGCACAGCCACCGGCGTTCGCGTCAGCGACCCCCTGCCCCCGGCCGGCGTGAACTGGGCGATCAACCCGGCGTACACCGGCCCGGGCACGTGCTCCATCACCGGACCGGCCGGCAGTCAGGCGCTCAGCTGCAACCTGGGAAGCGTCGCAGCCGGGGGGTCGGCTTCGGTCCGCGTGACCAGCGCCACCGCCGGGGACACCTGCGCGCCATTGACTGACACCGCGGCCGTCACATCGGACAACGCGCCCGCTGCATCCGCGACCGCCTCGATCACCATCTCCTGCGGCGGCGTCCTCGGTGCCAGCACCGTGATCTCGGTTCCGACAACCGGCGGGGGCGGCGGCCTTTCGCAGCCCGCGCCGGCCCTCATCGCCGCTGGGCTCAGCCTCCTCGCCGGCGTGAGGCTGCGGCGCACCCGCCGGTAGCTGCAGCCGGCCCAATTGCCGGAGAGCAGGAATCGGCGGCATCCTGCCGTTGTTCAGGTGAATGCGACGCCGGCGCGGGACGCCGCTCAGTATCTGGACAGGGGCATGATCGATGGGGGTCAGTCGGGGTACCGCCTCCTCGCAGCATCGCGCTGCATCGAGGACGGATGCCATCAGGGCTCGTGGTTTCATCGAACCCGAGTTCCGCGGCCGCACCCACGAGCTGCAACTCCTCCGCAGCGGACTGCGGTCGCTGCGCCAGGGCTCGCCCGTGCGCCAGCTCATCATCGGTGAGCAGGGAATCGGGAAGTCGCGGCTGATCGCGGAGGCACTGTCGGACGCGAAGGCCGGAGAGATCGTCGTCCACAGTGGCTTGGCACATGAGCTCGAAAGCGACAGGCCGTTCGGGCCGCTCATCGACGCACTCGACCTGCGCCCCGGTTCCGAGGACCCCGAGCAGCGCGCGATCGGCGACGCCATCGCCGAATCGGCGCGTCGCCGGGGCGACGCCGAGCAGCACCACCGGATCATCGACGCCATCGCCAGGCTGCTGCATCGGCGGACGGCAGCCGCCCCGATTGCGCTCGTACTCGAGGACATTCAGTGGGCCGACCGCCTGACCGTGGCTGCCCTGTCCGCCGTGGTCGCTGCGTGCTTGGATCGACCGCTCGGCATCGTGCTCACGCGACGCATGCTCCCGTTGCGCGCACCGGTCGATGAGCTGTTCGAGCAGGGCCGGCCGACGTTCGCACGCATCGAGCTCGACTCGCTGAGTTCTGAGTTCATCGCGTTGCTGGCGAACGAGTACCTCGGTGCCGCTCCTGGTCCATGGATGCAGTCTCAGATCGACGGTGCAGGCGGCAATCCCGCCATGCTCCTTGCACTGCTGCAGGCGTGGCAGGAGTCGGGCTCGCTCCGCATCACGCATGAACATGTCGAGATTGACACCTTCTCGCCGCCACCGCAGATGGAGCCGGCCGTGCTCTCACGGCTCGCGCGGCTGAGTGATCGCTGTCAGGACCTGCTCACCGTAGCTGCCGTGTTCGAGCGGCCGTTCGGCGTGGCGATGCTGGCAGTGGTCGCCGGTCGATCCGTCATCGACGTGCTCACCGACCTGCGCGAGGCGCTCGGCGCGCAGCTGCTGCTCGAGGTGGCCGGCGTGCTCAGCTTTCGGCATGAGCTGGTGCGTCAGATCATCTACGCGTCGACACCGGCGTCCGTGCGAGGCGAGCTGCACCGAAGCATCGCGGATGCGCTGCATCTCGACCGGGGCAGTCCATCCCTGATCGGCCACCACCAGCTGCGCGCCGCGGAGCTCAAAGGCGACGCCACCAGCGAGGCATGGCCGGCGGATGTGCGTGGTCGCGAGTCATTGCGATGGGAGCTGCTGTCGAGGACCGAGCGCGAGGTCGCGCTGCTGGTTTCGCGCGGACTCAGCAACAAGCAGGCGGGCGCGCAGCTGCAAGTGTCACCGCGCACGGTCGAGACCCACCTGGCGCACGTTTTTGCCAAGTTAGGCATCAAGTCGCGAGTGGAGCTCGCCGGCGCCGTGGGGCGCGCCGGCCTGAACTCCCGGGAAGATGACGGCGCAGCCGGCGCGCAGTCCCAGGAGGACCCTGACCTCGTCGGCCATCCCGCTGCAGGCCAGCGCCGGGGGTCTCTCCACACGTAGCTCGCGGCATCCGTCATTCAACGGATGTGCAGAATCCCGGTCACCTCCACAATGGGATGCAACGCAGTCACCCGCGACTGCCCCGGAAGGGGTTGCAGAGGGCTGGCGGGTGGAGATCGGGGCGCTACAACAGCGCCCCACCTTCACCGCCCCGATGCGGTCGCGGACCTCACTGGCCCCGAAGCCGAGCCGGCTCGGAAGAGCCGGCTCATTTTTGTGGCCCGGGGCGCGCCGGCGCCGTCCCCGCCATTGCTCGCGGACGACGACTCCGCTCGCAGTAGCGCAGGTGCATCACAACACCGCGCGCAGGGAGTGCTTCAATCGGCCTCATGGACGCAGCGCTTTCGTCTGGCACGTCCGTCTCGCTTCGCGAGCTGCTCGACACGCTGTTCGAGCGACGCGGCTCCGACGTCATCCTCAGCGTCGGCGCACGACCGGCACTCCGTGTCGATGGCGACCTGGAGCCGTACGGCGAGACGACGCTCACCGCAGAGGACACCGAGCGCCTGTCGCGCGAGCTCCTCGCGCCGCAGCAGCGCATCACCTTCGCCGACCAGAACCAGGTCGACTTCTCCTTCCAGTGGGGCGAGCACGGCCGCGTCCGCGGCAACGCATTTCGCCAGCGTGGCGCGATCTCCGTGGCGCTGCGCGCGATCCCCACGCACATCCCATCGTTCACCGAGCTGCTCCTGCCCGAGGCGGTCGGCGAGCTAGCCCACATGCCCCACGGCCTCGTGCTCTTCACCGGCCCCACCGGCGCCGGCAAGTCGACGACCCAAGCGAGCTTGATCGACTACATCAACTCGACGCGGGCGCGCCACGTGATCACCCTCGAAGACCCCATCGAGTACCTCCACGGCAACAAGCGGGCGGTGATCGAGCAGCGCGAGATCGGCGTCGACGCGCCATCCTTCGCCGCGGCGCTGCGCGCCGCCCTGCGCGAGGACCCGGACGTCGTGCTCATCGGCGAGCTGCGCGACCTGGAGTCGATCTCCATCGGGCTGACCGTGGCCGAGACCGGACACCTCGTGTTCGGCACGCTGCACACCAATGACGCTGCCCAGGCGATCCACCGCCTGGTCGACGTCTTTCCCGCGGCCCAGCAGCAGCAGATTCGGGTGCAGCTGGCCGGCACGCTGATCGCGGTGGTGCACCAGGAGCTCCTGCCGCGCATCGGCGGCGGCCGCGTGGCGGCGTTCGAGGTGATGATCGCAACGCCGGCGGTGCGCAACCTCATCCGCGACAACAAGGTCGGTCAGTTGCGCAACGTCATGCTCACGTCGTCGGGCTCGGGCATGTGCACGCTCGAAGCGGCGCTCGGCTGGCTCGTGCGCGCCGGGTTCATCACCGAGGAGGACGCGCTCGGGCGGTCCATGTTCCCGCAGGAAGTGATGAGCCACAGCGCGCCCTACACGCCGCCCACCGCAGCGCTGGCAATGGCCCCGGCCTTCGTGCCGGCGCCCCCGCCGGCGGATCTGCCGGGCGTCCCGCTCGTCCCGCGCTAAGTCCCCACGTTCCCGTCGCGAAGCGATGGTGGCGTCACCACGCCCGGACTCCGACGCGTACGGTCACGCCCATGACGCGCCCCGCCAGCCTCGCGCGGGTCACCTCCCGCGAGCAGGACGTGTTCGCCATCAGCCTGGCCGCCTACATCCTGTTCAGCCTGCTGGACTGCTTCACCACCGCGGTCGCGCTGGCGAGTGGCCGGGCCGTCGAGCGCAACCCGTTCGCCGCCGCGATCTACGGATCACACGGCCTCCTCGGGCTGTACCTCCTGAAGTTCGCGGTGCTCGCGCTCATCATCGTCGGGATGCGCGTGATCCCACGAGGCGTGGCGGCATGGCTGGCAACCGCCTTCACCGCGGTGGTCGCGCTGGCCGTCGTTTCGAACCTCGGCGTCCTGCTTCACGGATAGGCGCTCGCGTCGCTTGGCGCGATCGGCCACCACAGCATCCGAGCGGTTTGGCGATCACCAAACGCCTCGACTGTACGTTTACCGCCCAGTACAACACTTGACTTTCCCTGTACTGCGCGAGCAGCATCCGTGACAGTTATCACGAAAATTTGACCTCGTGGTCGGGGACGGGGTCCGCTATTTGGGTGGGCTGTGGGACTCAGGAAGGCACGCTTTCCATCCATCCCCCACGACGCTGGCGCGCGCCCCTGATGGACGAGCGGTACAGCGCGTTCTGCGTTGCCGACCCGCACTTCTACGATTCCCCTGCTCGGACGCGAGGTGACGACGCTGACTTCGGCGCCGCTTCTGACACGCCGCAGAGCTGGACGCGCAGCGAGCTCGACGACTGGCTCCTCTTTCATCCGGAGAACCCGGGGCTGCCGCCGCAGGGGTGGAAGATTCATGTGTCAGCGACCCTGGAGGACGCCGAGCGCATCCTCGGCATCGTCTGGGCGTTCTGCGTCCAGCGCGGCATCTCGTTCAAGTTCATCCGCAGCCTGCAGCTGCTCTTCCTGCGCAACGGCAAGTACGCGGACCGCAGCGCGAGCGGCAAGTTCATCACCATCTACCCGCGCGACGACCGCGAGCTCGAGACGATCCTCACCGAGCTGGCGCCGCAGCTCGACGGCATGCGGGGGCCGTACATCCTGAGCGACCTGCGCTGGGGGAACGGCCCGCTCTACGTGCGCTACGGCGGTTTTGCCGAGCGGTACTGCCTCGGACCGGCCGGCGCGCTCGTTCTCGCGGTGGCCGACGGCGACGGCGAGCTGGTGCCCGATCGTCGCGGACCAACCTTCTACGTGCCACCGTGGGTGACGCTCCCGCCGTGCCTCGAGCCGCACCTCGCCGCCCGCAACGCGGCAACAGTGAACGAGCTGCCGTACCGCATCGAGCGGGCGCTGCAGTTCTCCAACGGCGGCGGACTGTACGCCGGCACCGAGCTGGCCAGCGGCAACCCCGTCGTGCTCAAGGAGGGCCGTCCGCACGCCGGCCTCGCCGCCGATCGCGCCGACGCGGTCACCCGCCTGGAGCGCGAGCGGCGGATGCTCGACCGCCTCGACGGCCTCGACACCGTGCCGCGCGTCTACGGCGACTTCGAGATCGGCGAGCACCACTTCCTTGCGCTCGAGCTCATCGACGGCGAGCCACTGCGCTCGGCCCTGGTCGAGCGGTACCCGGTCACGGTCACCGATATCGACGAGACGACGGGCCGCCGCTACGCGGAGTGGGCGCTGGCGACGTACGACCGCATCGAGCGCGCGGTCGCCGCGGTGCATGAGCGCGGTGTCGTCATCGGGGATCTGCACCCGTCGAACATCCTGGTGCGGCCCGACGGGCGTATCGCGCTCATCGACTTCGAGGTCGCCGCCGAGCTCGCCGAGGGTCGGCGCCCGACGCTGGCAGATCCGGCATTCCTCGCGCCGCGCGATCGCACCGGCTTCGACATCGATCACTACGCGCTGGCATGCCTGCGGCTGTTCATGTTCCTGCCGCTCACGCGGTTGCTGGTGCTCGACCGCACCAAGGCGCGCGACCTGGCTGACTCCATCGCGGCGACGTTCCCGGTGCCACGCGACTTTGTCGATGACGCGGTGCTGACCATTGCAGGGAAAGACGCAGCGCCGCTCGCGTCCCCGGCGCCGGCGGTGCTCGACGTCGGCGCTGATGGCTGGACCAGCACACGCGACTCCCTCGCGCGCGCCATCATCGCCAGCGCGACGCTCGATCGCGACGACCGTCTCTTTCCGGGCGACATCCAGCAGTTCGACACCCCGGGCGGCGGGCTCAACGTCGCGCATGGCGCCGCAGGTGTCATCTATGCTCTCGCCGCAGCGGGCGCCGGTCGTCATCCCGACCACGAGGAGTGGCTGGTTCGGCGCGCCCTCCGTCCCGAGCGCGGCACGCCGATCGGCTTCTACGACGGGCTCCACGGCATCGCGCACGTGCTGCATCGACTCGGCCACCGCCGCGAGGCCGGAGAGATCCTGAGCATCTGCGCGACGGAGCTCGACGGTCGCATGGACCGCGTCGGGCTCGACCTGCTCAGTGGCCTCGCCGGGATCGGGCTCAACCTCACGTGGTTTGCGGACGCAACCGGTCAGCCGGCGCTGTTCGACGCGGCATGGCGCATCGCCGGTGCCATCGCCGACCGGCTCGGTGGACCCGACGACGTTGCAGACATCAGCGGCGGCATCAACCCGTACGCGGGCCTGACGCGCGGCTCATCGGGACCGGCGCTGCTCTTCCTCCGTCTGTACGAGCAGCGACGTGACCGGGCGCTGCTCGACCTCGCGGCGACCGCGCTCCGCCAGGATCTCCGCCGCTGCATGACGCTCGATGGTGGTGGCCTCGAAGTCGACGAGGGGTGGCGCACCATGCCGTACCTCGCCGACGGCGGTGCCGGCATCGGCCTCGTGCTCGATGAGTACCTGCGGCACCGCGACGACGAAGTGTTCGCGGTCGCGGCGGCGAATGCGCGTCGCAGCGCGCGCGCGCACTTCTTCGTCGAGCCCGGTCTCTTCTATGGCCGCGCCGGCATGATCCTGTGCCTCGCGCACGCCGCGCGACAGCACCCCGACGAGCGCGAGGTGCTCGACGCTTCGCTGCACGCGCAGGTGCGCCGCCTCAGCTGGCACGCACTGCGCTTTCACGACGACCTCGCCTTCCCCGGCGATCAGCTGTTGCGGCTCTCGATGGACCTCGCCACCGGAAGCGCGGGCGTGCTGCTCGCGCTGGCCGCCGCATTTCATGCAACCCCCTCGTCGTTGCCGTTCCTCGATGGGCCAGGGCCCGGCCCGGAGCGGCGCGGCGAACCGACCAGCCTGCACACGAAAGGAGGTGAATGAGCATGGCGATTCTCGACCTTCAAGGCCTCGAGGAGCATCCGCTGAGCCGGCGCACAGCCGGTCACAGTGGAGCGAGCAAAGACTGCTTCAACACGGGCGGCAGCGGTGGCGCCCACTTCAGCGGCCTGAGCCTGCTGCTCTGCTAACAGACCAGACATTCGTGCGATGACTGGGGGAGCCGCCTCTCGCAGCGCGGAGGGGCGGTCTCCCCAAAACCTTGGCTCGTGTTTTTCGGCGTGATCGGTAGATGACAGATCTGGACACAACTGATCGCCGCGGCGCGGAGCGGCTGCTGCTGCGCTCGGCATGGCACGCCCGCGGCTGGCTCGCAGCGGCGGGCGCGACCGCCGTCGTGCTGGCCGTCCTCGAGACGGCTCTGCCCGGCGTGCTCGGCCGTGCCGTCGATTCGGTCATCGGTCGCGCCGGCGACGTCTGGATCGTCGCCGCCGCGCTGGTGGTGACGGCGCTGGCGGGTGCCGACGCTCTCGACGACCTGGCTGTCGGCATGGCCACCGCGCAGTCGACCGCGTGGTTGCGTCGCGGCCTGCTGCGTCACTTCGTGCGCGCGGGCATGGCCGCGTCGAAACGCATCGCTCCCGGCGACTTTGCCGGCCGCATGGTGAGCAACTCGACGTACGCGGGCCGCGCCGGCACCGACATCGTGCGCGCCGCCGCGAACGTGCTCCCTGCGGCGGGAGCGTTCATCGCCTTGGCACTCATCGACCCCTGGCTGCTGCTCGTCGTGGCCGCAGGGATGCCGCTGCTCTTCGTGGTGCTGCGCGCCTTCCTCCGTGACTCCTCGGGACTCGCGTCGCGCTACTTCGCGATCCAGGGGGCGATCGCCGGCCGTCTCGGCGACGCCCTGGGCGGCGCCCGCACCATCGCGGCGTCCCGGACTGAGGATCGCGAGACCGAGCGTGTGCTCGCGGAGCTCCCTGACCTGCACCGCGAGGGCCTCGGCATGTGGCACGCGCAGGGGCGCATCGCCGTGCAGCAAGGGCTGCTGATGCCGCTGCTCGAGGTCGCCGTGCTCGCGCTTGCGGGCGTGGAGCTCGCCCACGGTCGCATCTCCCCGGGCGAGATGCTCGCCGCCGCCCAGTACGCGGTGCTGGCGACATCGCTCCTGTCGACGCTTCCCGCGCTCACGCGCCTCGTTCGCGCTCGTGCCGGCGCGCAGCGGGTCGACGAGGTGCTGCGCGAGCCCGAGGTGCGGTACGGCGCGACCGCAGTTCCTGACGGACCTGGCAGCATCGAGTTTCGCGACGTGACCGTGCACGCCGGCGATCGTGCGGTCATCGATGAGCTGTCGCTCACGATCGATGGCGGCAGCCTGACCGCGATCGTGGGCCGCAGCGGCGCGGGCAAGTCACTCTTCGCCGCGCTCGCCGGCAGGTTGTTCGACCCCGACTCCGGCACAGTCCTGTTCGACGGCGCCGACATGCGCACGCTGCCGCACGACGAGCTGCGCACGCTCATCGGCTATGCCTTCGAGCGGCCGTCGCTGTTCGGCGCCACCATCGAAGACGCCGTCGCATTCGGGGTGACGCGTCCGTCGCCCGGCGCGGTGACCGAGGCGGCGCGCCGCGCGGACGCGGACGACTTCGTGCGCCGCCTCCCGGAGGGCTACGCCAACCGGCTCGCGGCGACGCCCATGTCCGGCGGTGAGACGCAGCGCATCGGGCTCGCGCGTGCGTTCGCGCATCCCGGTCGCGTGCTCATCCTCGATGACGTCGCCGCCAGTCTTGACACGGTCACGGAGTACCGCATTGCGTCGGTGCTCACGACGGCTCTGGCGCATCGCACGCGGATCGTCGTCGCGCACCGCGCGGCAACCGCCGCGCGAGCTGACACCGTGGTGTGGCTGGAGGGCGGGCGCGTCCGCGCTGTCGCGCCCCACGCGGTGCTGTGGCACAACCTCGGCTACCGCGCCATCTTCGATCCCGGAGCTCTCACCCCCGGTCCCAACGGCAACGGGCACAAGCCGACACTGGACGCGGGGTGAGCACGAACCTGCAGCGAAGCCGGACGGCGCTGACGTTCGTCGGCGCCACACTGCGCGCGCAGCGGCGTGCCGTGCTGCTGCTGCTCGCGTGGTCGCTGGTCGAAGCGATCCCGGCGTTTCTCTCCGGGCGGCTCGTGCAGCTCGCGGTCGATCAGGGGTTTCTCCGCGACCGGCTGCCGGTCGGGCTGGGCTGGCTAGCGCTGCTCGCGGCGAGCTTCGTCGCCGGTGCGTTCGCCGCGCGGCAGGTGTTCCGCCAGCTCGGGGCCGTGATCGAGCCGATGCGCGACGACCTCGCGCGCCGCGTCGTTGCCGGCAGCATCCGCCGTTCGGCGCGACTCGCGATGCCCGCCGACCGCGCGGGCGTTGCGCGACTCACCGAGCAGGTGGAGATCACGCGTGAGGCGTGCGCGTCGGTGCTCATGGTGGCGCAGGGTTTCGTCGTGGCGACGATCGGTGCCATCGTCGGTCTGCTCTCGCTGATCCCGGCAGCGCTCGCGCTGGTGCTGCCGCCGGTGGCGATCGGACTCGCGATCTTCGTCGCGGCGTTGCCGCGAATCGCGGACCGCCAGCTGGAGTCGATCCTGGCAGACGAGCGCACCGCAGACGGCTCTGCGGCGGTTGCGGCGGGCATGCGCGACGTCGTCGCGAGCGGCGCCGAGGACGTGGCAGCGCACGCAGTGGACCAGCACATCGACGCGCAGGCGGAGGCAAAGCGGCGGCTCGCGAAGCTGACGGCGGTGCGCACGCTCGCGGTCGCGACCGGCGGGCTGTTGCCGGTGATCCTCATTCTCGCCGCGGGCGGCTGGCTGCGTGGCAACGGGGCAACAACCGGCGTGATCCTCGGCGCGCTCACCTACGTCCTGCAGGGGGTGCAGCCCGCGCTGCAGCAGCTCGTGCGCAACCTCGGCAGCAACGGCGCGTGGCTGGTGTCCGCGGTGTCGCGCATCGGCGAGATCGCCGATGACGCGGAGGAGTCCGACGGTACCTCCGACGGGGAACCCGGTGCGCCGTCCGATCGGCCCGCTGTGCAGATCGAGGACCTCACGTTCGCGTACTCCCCCGCCGCAGAGCCGGTCGCGAACGACCTGAACCTCACCATCGCGCACGGTGATCACATCGCGATCGTCGGCCCGAGCGGCGCGGGCAAGTCGACGCTGGCCTCGCTCATCGCCGGGCTGCTCGCGCCGAGCGCGGGAGCGGTGCGCATCGGCTCGATGAGCGCTGCACAGATGCGTCGCGCGGCAGCCACGCAACGCGTGCTCATACCTCAGGAGGCGTACGTGTTCAGCGCCTCGCTGCTCGAGAACATCACGTACCTGAACCCCGGCGCATCGCGTGCAAGCGTGGAACGAGCGGTGGCGGCGCTCGCGCCGGAGCTGGCGGAGCGCATCGGCGGCCTCGATGCGCCCGTCGATCCTGCGGCCCTGTCCGCCGGGGAGCGTCAGCTGATCACGCTGGTGCGCGCGTACGTCAGTGACGCACCGGTCATCGTGCTCGACGAGGCGACGTGTCACCTTGATCCGCACACGGAGGCGGAGGTCGAGGCTGCCTTTGCGCGGCGAGACGGAACGCTCATCGTCATCGCGCACCGCATCAGCTCCGCGCAACGCGCGAAGCGCGTGCTGCTGCTCGACCGGGGCGACGCGCTGATCGGCACGCACGAGGAGCTGGTCAATCGGTCGCGGCTGTACTGCACACTCGTCGGTCGCTGGTCAGGAGCTGTCCCCCTGACCACCGCCGCGCACCATCTCGAGGAGCCAGAATCCTTGGTGTGGTGACCCGCCTCGTCCCCGCGTGCGTCATCCTCCTGGCTTTGGCGGCGTGCGGTCAGTCAACGCCGACGCCGAAACCCTCGCCGAAGGTCACGCTCAAGGCGACGCCCACCCCGGCCCCGCCGACGCCGGCGCCCACAGCGGATCCCTGCGATGTGGGCGCGCAGTCGCCCCCCACCGGTGACATCCCGGCCAACTTTGCGACGGCGCTTGCGTTCGCACCCGACGGTCGCCTCTTCTACGCGGAGCGCGCGGGCACCATTCGCGTCTGGCAGAACGGCGCGTCGCGAGTGTTCGCCACCGTGCAGACGGTCACCACCGAACGGGGCGGTGCGTACAGCGAGCGCGGACTGCTCGGGCTCGCCATCAGCCCGACGTTCGCGACCGACCGCTACGTCTACGCCTTCTACTCGGACACCAACTACACCGACCAGCACGTCGTCCGCTTCACCGACTGCGCCGGCGCGGGGTCGAACCCCACCAACATCGTGACGCTCCCCGCCGGCGGTGACTGCTGCCACAAGGGCGGGCGCCTTGCATTCGGCACGGACGGCAAGCTGTACGTCACGCTCGGCGAACAACACGTGCCCGACGCGGCGCAGAACACGTCCGATCCGCGTGGCAAGGTCCTCCGCTACAACCCCGACGGATCGATCCCGGCGGACAACCCGTTCGGAGGCAACAACCCGACGTGGGCGTACGGTCTGCGCAACCCGTTCGGCATCGCGTTCTCGTCGAGCGGGCAGCTCGCGATCACGAGCAACGGACCGTCGGGCGACGACCGCAGCCCCAGCACCGGCTACGACACGATGATCGGGAATGTCACCAAGGGTGCGCAGTACCAGTGGCCGCTCTGCTACGGGTACAGCCACCCGCTGGAGGGGTCGTGCGGCAACGCGCTGCCGCCAGACTGGAGCAGCGAAGCGTCAACGGTGGTGCCCACCGGGATGGCGTTTCTCGACGCCGGCGCCACTGCGCCGTACGGTGGTCATCTCGTGTTCTGCACACTCAACGGTGGGATGCGCATCGTGACGCCGGGGTCGCCGCACGCGAGCGTGAGCAACGGGCCGTCGACCTGCCAGCTCGACGTGAAGGAAGGGCCCGACCACGCGCTGTACGTGTCTGACGCAACGGCCATTCACCGCCTCTAGCGCGACCGCTCCCGCGCGAACTTCACGCGCGTCGCGCGGTGGAACACCAGGGCGTAGATGATCGCCAGCTCGATCGCGAGCGCCAGCAGCGGATGCATGTAATCGATACCAGTGACGTTGTACGCGACCAGGTACAGGTCGCGAACGTTGAACAGGACCGAAACATGCGCGGCGATGCCGATCGTGAGGACCACCGCGAGGACCTCGAAGACGACCATGAACCAGCGCGCGATTCGGGAGGGAAGCCAAACACGGGTCGCCGCGATGATCATCGCGGCGGAGAGCAGGATGATCACCAGGCTGACGATGAACATGCCGGTGTCCGCACCGCCGGGGCGTGACAGCGGACCCGTGTGACTGTCGAGGCCGAGGAGGGCGGTGCCGGCGACCACCCCGAGAAACCCCTGCAACACGCCGAGCACGCTCGCGAAGGGCAGCACAAGGTTGAGCGAGGAGCGCTCGCGGACGTGAGCCCGTGGCTCGGGATCGATCCCGGGGCGGCGTACCGGGGGGAGTTGGCGAGGGGGTTTCTGTACCTGCTGCGGCGGCGGCGGTGGTGGTGGCCCTGCATATTCCCGTGGTGGCGGCGGAGGAGGCGGTGGTGGTGGTGGCGCTGCACCCATGCCTGTGTCCCCTACTCCTATTGCCACAGCAGAGGCGAAGCTTATGCAATCGCCTATCGCGCGAAGGCGTCGCGGCCATGTCTGATCTGCATGGCGGACCTCCGGTACGATGTTATTCATGAAGCGCGTGCGACTCGCGCTTGCCCTCGCACTAGCCGGCGGAGCTGGCGCGCTCGCCGTTGCACTGCCGGGGGCGCATCACGTCTCTGCGGCTCACGGGTTCGCTGCGCGCGGGTGCCGGCACTCGTGTCCCTCCCCGTCGCCGACGCCGACGCCGACGCCCACCCCAACGCCGACGCCAACTGGCGGAACGGGGCTGCGCGTCTCAGGCAACCACCTGGTCGACGGCAGCGGCGCAACTGTTGTGCTGCACGGGGTCGATCGCAGTGGGACCGAGTACGCCTGCGTCCAGGGCTGGGGTCTGTTCGACGGACCCAGCGACCCGGCGTCCGTCCAGGCGATCAAGTCATGGAACGTCAACGCGGTGCGCGTGCCTCTCAACGAGGACTGCTGGCTCGGTATCAACGGGGTGCCGGCTGCCTACGCCGGCAGCAACTACATCAACGCGATCGTCAGCTACGTGAACCTGCTCAACGCGAACGGGCTGTACGCGATCCTCGACCTCCACTGGAGCGCGCCGGGCGCCACGAAGGCAACCGGGCAGCAGCCGATGCCGGATGAGGACCACGGCCCCGCGTTCTGGAGCGGCGTGGCGTCGGCGTTCAAATCCAACAGTTCCGTGATCTTCGACCTGTTCAACGAGCCGTATCCCGACAACAACTCGGATACGACAGCCGCGTGGACCTGCTGGAAGAACGGTGGCACCTGCTCCGGTGTCTCGTACCAAGTGGCCGGAATGCAGCAGCTGGTCACGACTGTTCGCAACGCAGGAGCGCCGAACGCAATCATCCTGGGTGGCGTCGAGTATTCCAACCAGCTCGATAAGTGGCTCGCATACGAACCTTCCGACCCTCTGGGCCAGACCGCGGCCAGCTTTCACAACTACAACTTCAACTACTGCGACACAACGACGTGCTGGAACAACGTGATTGCGCCGCTGGCCAGTGCGGTGCCGATCATCACCGGCGAATTCGGTGAGAACGACACAGCCGGAACCTTCATGACGACGTGGATGAACTGGGCCGACGCGCACGGCATCAGCTATGTCGCCTGGACGTGGGACACGTGGGGCTGCGGCGGTGGAGACGTGTTGGTCAGCGACTACGCCGGCACACCGTGCCCGAACGACGGCACCGTGTACCGGCAGCATTTGCAGTCACTGGCGCCGTAGCCGGCACGCGAGCTCCTGCGCCGGGGGCGGCCTCGCGCGCCTCGTGTCAGGGCGACGGCGAATCCAGCGTAGCTGTGGCTGGGGTCCGCCCGTGCATCAGATCCCAGTACCGCTTTGTCGGGCTGGGCCCGTCGTCCTCGTCGCCGGCGCTCCATGGTCGTGGCCACTCCGCGCCCGGTGCGCCCAGCAGCGGCGGCAGGGCCAGCATGCGGTCGTCCTCGGCGTGCACCAAGCGCCACCCGTGCTCGTGCACCTTCTCGTGGTGCTTGTGGCAGATACTGACGAGGTTGGCCACATCTGTCGTGCCACCCTCCCCTGCCCAGTGCCGGAGGTGATGCGCGGCGGTCCACGACGACGGG
>JBOHUE010000062.1:0-2198 GCA_050734185.1 Candidatus Dormibacteria bacterium
TGGCTGCTCCTCGCGGGGGTGCTCGCCGTTATCGCGCTCGTTCTGTACTCGGGCGGCCCCAGGCCCTACGCGGGCATGGGCCTCGGCGAGGCGTCGGTGTTCGTGTTCTTCGGACTTGTCGCCACCGTGGGCACGGCCTACGTGCAGCAGATGCGCGTACCGCCCGGCGCCTGGTGGCTCGGCGCGTCAGCCGGGCTGCTCGCGACGGCACTCCTGATGGCGAACAACCTTCGCGATATCCCCACCGATGCTGCGGCGGGGAAGCGCACCGTCGCGGTGCGACTCGGCGATCCCCTGAGCCGGACGGTGCTTGCCGCGACAGTCGTGCTGGGACTGCTGCTCCCGTTGGTCGCAGCCGCCGTCGGCGTGCTGCCCCGGCTGGCGCTCGTCGCGGCGCTCGCGACGCCGCTCGCGATCGCCCCACTTCGCGTGGTACGCGCGGCGCGCGGGCGCGAACTGATCGCGGCGCTGGTCGGGCTGTCGCGTGTCTACGCCGTGTACGGCGCGCTGCTCGCGGCCCTGTTGCTGGCGGCGTGAGGCGCGTTCCCTTCCGCGTCCGGCTACGGGTGCCGGTATTCGATGTGAGCGAGCGCAGCGGCTGGCTCATCGAGGGCGACGCGGGCTGGGGCGAGTGCTCGCCGCTCCCGTCGTGGGGCGACGCCGATCAGCGCAATGCCGAGCGGGCTGCGGTCGAAGCGGCGATGCTGCCGTTTCCCGACGCGCGCGTCGACCGCGTCACCGTCAACGCCATGGTCCCGCGCCTGGAGCCCGACGAGGCCGCGCGACTCGCCGTCGAGTCGGGGTGCGCCACCATCAAGGTGAAGGTGGGTGATCGGAGCGGCGTCGATCGCGTCGCCGCCGTTCGCAGCGCGTGCGGCCCCTCGGTGCGCATCCGTGTCGATGGCAACGCAGCGTGGGACCTCGACACAGCGCGGCGAGAGCTGACGGCGCTGGTCGGATACGACATCGAGCTCGCCGAGGATCCCGTGAAGACCCTCGAGGACATGGCCATGCTGCGGCGGCGTTCGCCAATCCCGGTCGCCGCGGAAACATCGATCCGCAGCGTCGCCGATGCCGAGCGCCTGCGTGCGCTCGACGCGGCGGACGCGATCGTGCTCAAGCCGCAGCGGATCGGCGGCGTGCGCATGGCCCTCGCCGCCGCCGAGGTCGCGGGCGTTCCCGCCATAGCCTCGAGTGCGCTGGAGACGTCGATCGGGCTCGCCGCGGTTGTGGCGCTGGCGGCGGCGCTTGGTCCCGGGCCGTTCGCGCACGGATGCGGCACGGCATTGCTCCTCGAGGACGACGTCACCGACGAGCGGCTCCTCCCCGAGGCCGGTGTGCTGCTGCCGACGCGTCCACAGCCGGCGTCATCGTTGCTGGCGAATGCCTGACAGCGGCGATGTCGCGCTGGCGTGCACCGCGCTGCTCGTCGACGAGCTCGCACGCGCGGGGATGCGGCATGCGTGCATCACGCCCGGGTCGCGGTCGACCCCGCTCGCGCTTGCGCTGGAGCGGCATCCGGCGGTGACGGTGCACGTGCACATCGACGAGCGCTCGTCGTCGTATTTCGCGCTGGGCATCGCGCGCGCCACCGGCGCGCCCGTTGTGGCAGCGTGCAGCTCCGGGACCGCCGTGGCGAATCACCTTCCCGCGGTGGTCGAGGCATCGATGGCCCGGCTGCCGCTGATCGTGCTCACGGCGGACCGTCCGCCGGAGCTGCACGACGCCGGCGCCAATCAGACAATCGATCAGACGCGCATGTTCGGGGTGTACACGCGCTGGTTCGCCGACGCTGGTGTGCCCGCCGAGGGGGACGACGCCGCTCGATACTGGCGCTCGCTGGGCGCGCGCGCCGCGGCCCTCGCACTGAGCCCGCCGCCGCGCCCGGTGCACATCAACCTGCCGTACCGGGAGCCATTGGTGCCGGATGGCGCTGCGGTGTCCCTCGGCGATGCCACAGGTGGCCGGCCGGACGGGGCGCTGTGGCACGGGCCCGTTTCGTCCCAGCAGCCGCTGGACCCGGACGATGTCGCGGCCCTCCGCGACGTGCTGGGCAGGGCGCCACGAGTCGCGGTCGTCGCCGGTGGCACCCGCCGTCCGGCTGACCGGTTTGCGCGGCTCTGTGCCGACATGGGCTGGCCTCTGCTGGCGGAGCCGGCGTCGAACATCCGCCGCCCGCGCGCAGCACTCGCCGGCGC
>JBOHUE010000063.1:0-12110 GCA_050734185.1 Candidatus Dormibacteria bacterium
GTCCCGCTCAGCGGCGCGCGCCGCGCCATCGCCGAGCACATGGCGCGCAGCGTGCAGACCTCACCGCATGCGTACGTGCTGGTCGAGGTCGACATGTCCGCGGTGTCCCGATTCCGCGACCGCCAGCGCGGCGAGTTCCAGAAACGCTACGGCGTCAACCTCACATTCCTGCCGTTTGTCGCTCGCGCGGTCTGTGAAGCGTTGCGCCGCCACCCCACGCTCAATGCCACATGGAGCGACGGCGGGATCGTGCTCAAGCACGACATCCACCTCGGTATCGCTGTCGCGCTGGAGGACAACCTGGTGGTGCCGGTCGTCCGCAGCGCAGATCGCCTGAGCATCAGCGGGCTGGCGACGACCATGGCCGAGCTGGGCGAACGCGCGCGCAGCAACCGCCTCAAGCTCGACGAGATCCAGGGCGGCACCTTCACGCTCAACAACACCGGTGCCCTCGGCGCGGTGCTGACCGAGGCGATCATCAACCAGCCGCAGGCGGCGATCATGACCATGGACATGGTGGTCAAGCGCCCCGTCGTGGTCGAGGGCGACCACATCGTGATCCGGCCGATCATGAATCTGGGGATGTCCTTCGATCACCGGATCAACGACGGCCTGCAGGCCACCCGCTTCTCGCGGGAGGTGAAGGAGCTGCTCGAGGGCTTCGACGATCACTCGGCCCTCTGAGGACGCTGACTCCGCCCGGGCTTCTATGATCACCGTGGATGGCTGACACCACGACGCATGACGTCTGGGGTTTCAGGACCCCGCCGTCCTGGGCGCTGCGGGCTCTCGAGAAGGGAATCATCGACGTCAATCGCTTCGAGGCGCTGGTTCGCCTTGCCGCCGAGGATCCCGAGGCCGCCTCGCGAGCCCTGCCGCGGCGGTCGACGTCATGCTCATGCCGCCGCCGCCCGCGGCGTGCCTGCACCACCTGGCGCGTCTAGGCCTCAGTCCGGCGCTTGGTGCGGGTACCGCCACTCGGTGGGCGGGACGAACGTCTCCTTGATGACGCGCGCGGAGAGCCAGCGCACCAGATTGAGCGCCGAACCCGCCTTGTCGTTGGTGCCTGAGAGCCTGGCGCCGCCGAACGGCTGCTGCCCGACCACGGCCCCCGTCGGCTTGTCGTTGACGTAGAAGTTCCCGGCCGCGTGGCGCAGCCGGGAGGACGCCTCATCGATCGCGCGGCGATCCTGGGCGAACACCGCGCCGGTGAGTCCGTACGGCGACGTCCCGTCGACCAAGTCGAGCACCGAGTCCCACTGAGCGTCCTCGTACGGGTACACGGTGAGGACAGGGCCGAACAGCTCGCGCTGCATCAGCTCGTGGCGCGGGTCGTCCGTTTGGTAAATCGTGGGGTGCACGAACCAGCCGACGCTGCGGTCGCACTCGCCGCCGGCGACGAGCTCGAGATGCGGGTCCGTGCGCCCCGCCCCGATCGCGCTGCGCAGCGAGACGTAGCTCGACTCATCGATCACAGCACCCATGAACGTGCTGAAGTCGGCGACGTCGCCGACCCGAATCGATTCGGTGGCCGCCGCCAGCGGCTCGCGCAGGCGTTGCCACAGTGAGCGGGGCACGTACGCGCGCGAGGCGGCCGAGCACTTCTGCCCCTGGTACTCGAACGCGCCACGGAGCAACCCGACGAGCAGCGAGTCGACGGACGCGGACGGATGGGCCAGCACGAAGTCCTTGCCGCCGGTCTCGCCGACAAGACGCGGATACGTTCTGTAATTGCCAAGGCTGCCCGCAACTGTCGACCACAGATGCTGAAACGTGGCCGTGGAGCCCGTGAAGTGCACACCGGCGAGCGCCGGATGCGTGAGCGCGGTGCGCGACACGGCGGCACCGGGTGCCGCGACCATGTTGATCACGCCCGGTGGCAGCCCGGCCGCCTGGAGCACCTCGATGATCACCTGCGCGGCAAGAAGCTGCGTCGAGGCCGGCTTCCAGACAACCGTGTTGCCGAGCAGGGCGGGCGCCGTGGGCAGGTTGCCGGCGATCGATGTGAAGTTGAACGGAGTGATGGCGAGCACGAAGCCCTCCAGCGGGCGGTAGTCCATGCGATTCCACGTCCCCGGCGACGACACCGGTTGCTCCGCCTGCAGGCGCTCCGCGAAGTGCACGTTCCAGCGCCAGAAGTCGATGAGCTCGCAGGCGGCGTCGATCTCCGCCTGATGGACCGTCTTGCTCTGGCCCAGCATCGTCGCCGCGTTGATGCGGTCGCGCCACGGCCCGCTGAGCAGGTCGGCGGCGCGCAGGAACACAGCCGCGCGCGTCTCCCACGGCGCCGACGACCACGAACGCCACGCGCCGAGCGCCGCGTCGACCGCGCGGCGGACGTCGTCCGCCGTGGCGAGCCTGGTCTCGGCGATGACGAGCTCGCGGCGGTGCGGTGCGCGCAGCTCGAGGGGCTCGCCGGACCCCGAGACGCGGTCGCCACCGATGTGCTGGCGGATGGCATGGGGCGCCGCCGCCTGCATCGCATCCAGCTCCTCGCGCAGGCTGGCGCGCTCCGGCGATCCCGGCGCGTACAGCAGCACGGGCTCGTTGCGCGGTGTCGTGCCGTTGGAGGTCATCGCATTGAATTGTGCCCCGGTCCGCTGGGGGCTGAATCATCCGCCGAACGGCGGTGTGGTCCTCACAAACGTGCGTTACAGTGGATTCAGGACCATGGACACGATCCCGCTTCGCCCGGCCGACACGCCGGCGCAGCGGCCGGCGCATCAGCGGCTGCTCCCCGAGGGCGTCGATCGCCGGCCGCCCTGGCTCACCGTCAAGCTGCCGATGGGCGCGGGCTACGCACGCATCAAGACGATCATGCGCGGGCTCGAGCTCAACACCGTCTGCGAGGAGGCCCGCTGTCCCAACATCGCCGAGTGCTGGGGGCACGGCACGGCGACGTTCATGATCCTCGGCGACGTGTGCACCCGCGCCTGCGCGTTCTGCGCGGTGAAGAGCGGCAAGCGCGGGGGTGACGTTGACGCCGACGAGCCGCGCCGGGTGGGGGAGGCTGCAGCGCGCATGGGGCTGCGCCACGCGGTGGTCACCTCGGTGGACCGCGACGACCTCGCAGACGGCGGTGCCGCGATCTTCGCGGCGACCATCGAGGCGATCCGCGAGCATGCGCCCGGTACCACGATCGAGGTGCTCACGCCCGACTTCCAGGGCGACCACGAGGCGCTCGCCGCGGTGATGTGCGCGCGGCCCGAGATCTTCAACCACAACGTGGAGACGGTCGGGCGGCTCTACCGGCGCGTGCGTCCCAAGGCCGACCTGCGGCGCAGCCTCGAGCTGTTGCAGGCGGCGAAGCAGATGGAACCGCGCTCGCGCACCAAATCGGGACTGATGGTCGGGCTCGGCGAGTCCATGGCTGAGGTCCGGGAGCTGCTCACGCAGATGCGCGAACACGACATCGAAATAGTCACCATTGGCCAATACTTGCGGCCCTCGCTCAAGCACCACCCGCTGATCCGCTACTGGCACCCGGACGAGTTCGCCGAGCTCAAGGCGTACGGCGCCGAGCTCGGCTTCGCGCACGTCGAGTCCGGGCCGCTGGTGCGTTCCAGCTACCACGCCCACGAGCAGGCGGCCGCCGCGGAGGCGGTGTGACGGAGTCGGGCCGGCCGACGCTGCAGGCACGCTGGCTCGGCACCGTGCCGTACCGCGACGCCTGGGCGCTGCAGCAGGAGCTGGCCCGGCAGCGGCGCGACGATGAGATCGGCGACCAGTTGCTGCTGCTCGAGCACCCGCCCGTGTACACGATGGGACGCGCCGGCGACCCTGCCCACCTCGGTGCGGGACCGGCTGCGCTCCGCGCCGCCGGCGCCGAGTACATCGACGTCGACCGCGGTGGATCCGTGACCTTTCACGGGCCCGGTCAGCTCGTGGCGTACCCGATCCTGAAGCTGCGCGACATCTTTCCCATCCCCGGGCATCTGGCGCACGGCGACGTCGTGGCGTACGTGCGCGCCCTCGAGGAGGCGGTCATCATCACGGCGGCGCGCGAGGGCATCCACGCGGAGCGTCGCCCATCGTTCACCGGCGTGTGGGTCGGGAGCGCGAAGCTGGCGGCCATCGGCGTCAAGGTGGCCGGCGGCGTAACGCTGCACGGTCTGGCGCTCAACGCCTGCACCGACCTGAGCTGGTTCGAGCGCGTCACCCCGTGCGGCATCGACGACGCGACGGCGACGTCGTTTTCCGCGCTGGGCGTCGACGCCACGCCGCGTGGCCTCGCAACGCTGCTGGCGACCGACCTGGCGGCGGTGTTCGATCGCCGCCTGGTGCGCTCCCGGAGCGACGAGCCGACGCGACGCCCGGCGGCCGCCTGAGACAGCGATGACCGAAGGAGTGGTGGCGGGGGCGCGGCCGACGGCGCTCGCCGAGCGGTACCTCGAGGCCATCTACTACATCGACCATGAGGGGGAGACGCCCCGGCCTGGACGGCTGGCGGAGTGGCTCGGGGTGAGCGCGCCGACGGCGACGGTCAGCCTGCAGCGTCTGGCCCGCGACGGATGGGTGCGCTCGGGCAGCGACCACGGGCTGCAGCTCACGGAGGCGGGCGCCGAGGCCGCGGCCGAGATCGTTCGCCGGCACCGGATCCTCGAGCGCTGGCTGACGGACGCGCTCGGCCTCGACTGGGCGACCGCCGACCTGGAGGCGGCGTCGCTCGCTCACGGTGTCAGCCCGCTCGTCCTGGAGCGGATCGACGCCTCCCTGGGCCACCCGAGCACCTGCCCGCACGGCAACGTGATCCCCGGACGGCGGCCGCCCCGCGGCGGTCACCTCAGCCGGCTCGCCGATCTCGAGCCCGGCGTCCGAGGCCGCGTGGCGCGCATCTCCGAGGTGGCGGAACACGACGCGCCGCACCTGCTTGCGACGCTCAGCGCCCATGAGCTGTACCCGGGCTCCGAGATCACGGTGGTGGACGCCGGGGGGAGCCGCATCGATACCGGATCCGGGCCCTTCGACCTCGATCGCCTCGTCGCTCGCGCGGTGTGGGTCACCGGCGGCGGCGGCTCCACGCAGGATTAGATTAGGCTAATCTAACTCCAGCGACGGAACACGCCGGGGCAACGAGGGCAACAGTGCTCGGCAGCTTTCTCATCTTCGCCCGCGAGGGGATCGAGGGGACGCTCATCTGCGCCATCCTCATGACCTTTCTCGCGGCGGCGGGCCGGCGTGATCTCTTCCGCGCGGTCCTCGCGGGAGCCGGCGCGGCGGTGCTGGTGGCCGTGGGGGTCGGCGTCATCCTCTGGGTGGTCAGTCGCGACGCGTTCGTCGGCTCCAATCAGCAGGCGTGGTTCGAGACCGCCGTCTTCCTGGTGGCGGTGGTCGTGCTCACGTACATGACGTTCTGGATGCGGCGCCACGCGCGCACCATGAGCCGCGAGATCCGTGACCGGGCGGCGGGGGCCGTCGCCGGAGGATCGGCGATGGCGCTGGCGCTCATCGCCTTCGTCACCGTGGGTCGCGAGGCGGTCGAGACGGTGCTGTTTCTGCTCGCCATCGCGTACCAGTCGTCACCGCTGCAGGTGGGGATCGGCGCGGTCCTCGGACTCGGGCTCGCGCTGATCGTGGCGTTCGCCATGTACCGCGTCGGTGTTCGCGTCAATATCGGCAAGTTCTTCAGCGTGCTCGGCAGCCTGCTGCTGCTGGTCGCCGCCGGCCTGATGGCCAACGCGGTGGGCAACCTGCAGGAGCTCGGCGCGCTGCCCGGCGGCTCGATGAAGCTGTGGGACATGAGCGGCGCCCTCGCTGACGACCGGGGCGTCGGCGATGTCCTCCACGGCCTGCTCGGGTACAGCGCGTCGCCGACGGTGCTGCAGCTGCTGGTCTGGCTCGGTTTCCTCGCTGCCGGACTCTGGCTGTTCCTCCGCCCGGCGCCCAAGCCCGCGGCGCCGCGTCCCGTCCCGTCGCCCTCCTAGCCGCCGTCCTGCGAGGGGCGTTGTTGCCAACCCTACCCGTTACTCAGGTGTGACGAACAAACGTTTCGTAGATTAATGCTGCATCGGCGGGTACCATCGCCCACGAGCGTTCATCTGTTCGGTCCAATCCAACCAATACATCTCACCAACAACCCGACATAGATGTCCCGCTCAGGGGGACGGCTCCATGCCCACGTTCGTCCGCAACCGCGTCCTCAATCAACTCACGTGGACCGAGGAACTCGAAACTGCGCGAGTCAAGCGGCGCGAGACGCTCTGCGAGCTCGACGGTCTGCTGACACAGTTGGAAGAAGTGAACCTGCGCGGTGGCCACATCCCCACCCGAGTGCTCGTGGCGCTGCGACGTCGCGGCGTCGCGTTCGGTCCGCGCGTCGGCGCGGCCGAATTGATCGAAGCGGTTTTCTCCGTGCAGGAGCAGTTCATGCGCCAGCCCAACGGGCTCGCCGGCGTCGACGCCGGGGCGCTCGCGGAGCTGCGCCGCCGGTTGGCCTCCTGAGCCAGGAGGACGCCAAGCGGGCGGTCGGCGCTGCTGCCGCCGCGATGGTCGAGGACGGCATGCGCGTCGGGCTCGGCACCGGATCCACCGCACACTGGTTCATCCTCGGCGTCGCCGTGCGCGCCCGGGAGGGGTTGCGCGTCACCTGCTGCGCCACGTCTGAGGCGACCGCCCAGCTGGCCGCGTCGCACGGGCTCGACGTCCGCGAGCTCGGCGCCGGCGGCGTCGACCTCGCCGGCGACGGTGCGGACGCGGTCGACCCCGACCTGCGACTCATAAAAGGAGGGGGCGGCGCGCACGTGCGCGAGAAGATCGTGGCCGCCGCAGCGGACCGCTTCGTGGTGCTGGTGGACGAGACGAAGCTGTGCGACGTGCTGCCGGGCTGGGTACCGATCGAGCTCGTGCCGTACGGCTGCGAGCGAACGCTGGCGACGCTCGCGTCGCTGGGCGCGACCGTGACGCTGCGCGACACGCGCAGCGACAACGGCAACGTGCTCGCGGACTGTCGCTTCGACGCGATGGAGGACCCCGAAGGGCTCGCGGCGCGGCTCGACGCGGTGCCCGGCGTGGTCGGGCACGGGTTGTTTCTCGGCATGACCGACCTGCTGCTCGTCGCCAGAGCCGACGGCAGCATCGAGGAGCGAGCGCCCAAGCGGTGAAGCGACGCCGGCACCGAGCTAGTGTTGAGCGTGAGGGCGGATAGCTCAGCTGGTCAGAGCGCCTCGCTTACACCGAGGAGGTCACAGGTTCGAGCCCTGTTCCGCCCACGCTGGGACTGCTCAGGCGACGAGCTCGCGATAGATCCCGGCGCGATCCTTGCCCTCGCGCTTCGCCGCGTACATCGCAACGTCGGCGCGGCGCAGCAGCTCGTCGCACGTGTCCGCATCGCTGTCGACCACCGCGATGCCGATGGTGCCGCGCGCGGACAGCCTCAAACCGTCGACCGAGATCGGCTCGCGCAGGTTCTGCAGGATGCGGCCGGCGACGGCCGCGAGCTGACGCTGATCGGGCGCGTGCTCGATGAGCACCGCGAACTCGTCACCGCCGAGGCGAGCCGCGAGATCGGTCGGCCGCACTGAGCGGCGCAGGCGGTCGGCCACGATCGTCAGCACGCGGTCACCGGTCCCATGACCGTGCGTGTCGTTGATGCCCTTGAACTCGTCGAGGTCGATGAACAGCACGGCGCCTCGCGTGCGCAGCTCCTTCGCCACCAGCAGCGCCTGCGCAACAGACTCGCGAAAGTACGCGCGGTTCACGAGTCCGGTCAGCGCGTCGTGGTTCGCCTGGTGTCGCAGCTCGCGCTCGCGTGCGCGCAGCATGATGAACAGGCGCGTGTTGTCCTTGACCACCAGGTACTGGCGCACGAGCACAAGGCTGACCAGCGCGAGCAGGGTCGCGAACGTGAAGCGGCTGACCGTACCCGTCGTGATGTGCTCCACGATGACGACGCCCACGGCCGCGAGGAGCGGCGGATAGGGGAGGAGAACGGTCAGGTGCGAGGGCAGCACGCGGGGCGTCGCCACGTCGCGCACCGGACGTGCGACGGAGTGCAGCGCCGCAAGCGCGATCAGTGCGTAGCCGACGATCCAGCCGCCGTCGAGCACGTTGCCCGCGCCATATGTGTTCGCCGCGGTGCCGTACGCGAACGAGCTGTCCGCAACGGCTGCGGCGGCGAGGCCGCCGGCGATGAGCAGCAGCGGTGCGCGCCCGCGATGCGCCACCCGGCCGACGCGCACCAGGACCATGGTCATGATGACGACGTCGCTGATCGGATAGAGAAGGCTCAGCACCATGGCGAGCGGCGAATCGGCGCCCGCCTTGTACACCGCGCCCAGCGTCGTGTTCCAGCTGATCACAAGCAGTGCCGCCGCGATCATGAGGCCCTCGAGCACCGTGCGGACGTGGGTGCGGGCGCGCTCGTTGGCGACGGGCAGCGACAGCACACCCGCGATTGCCAGCGGCACCGCGAGCAGGTAGCCGGCGTCCGCGAGCGACGGGAACGGTACCTGGATGTCGCGTACCACCTGGTACCAGTCCCACACCGACTGGCCGAGGCCCCAAGAGAGCGCTGACGCGCCGATCAAGGCCCAGGCCAGGCGCACCCGATCACGATGGCGGAGCGCAGCGACGGCGCAGCACGCGGCGGCGACGAGAGCGGCGAACGTTTCCGCGAGGTTGTCGAAGATCGTGTATGTGGCTCGCCCCGCCGCCTGCGTCTGCAGGACGACGATGCATCCCAGCGCAAACAGCACGGTGCCGGCGGCCACCGCCGGCCACCAGTCGCGGCGCGTGAGGCGTGCTACGTCGGCGGACACGCCCCGATTGTTGTGTTCGGGACGTGACATAGCTGCCGCATCCGCAACACGGCCTGCGAACGGAGTGGCGCTGTCAGCCGGCATGGAGCACGGGCGCGGCGACCTCTTCGAGGAACCGGGGCACGCCGAGCGCGAATCCCTGCCCGTAGCGCACGCCGAGCTGCTGCACACGCAGGATCATGTGGTCGTCTGAGATGCCCTCCGCGATGACGTCGGCGCCGCTGGACTCGGCGAAGGTCACGATCGCGCGCACCGCCGACGCCGGTCCGCTCTCGTCGAGGTTCTCGGTGAGGCTGCGCGCGACCTTGATGAATTCCGGCTCGGCCGCCGCGAGCACCTCGAGGGTGGAGTGCCCCTCGCCGACGTCGTCGAGCGCGAACCGGAAGCCATGCGAGCGGTAGTCGGCGAGCACGGCGCGCAAGCGCTGCCGGTTGGAGATCACCTCGCGCTCGCTGATCTCGAGCACGATCGAGGTGGGCGAGCGCGACACCCAGCGCAGCAGCATGAGCATCTGGTCGCTGCCGTGCACGGGGTCGAGCAGCGCCCACGACGAGACGTTGACGAACAGCGGCTGATCGGGTGGCAGCGTCGCCGCGCCCTCGAGCGCAGCGCGGCGGCTGAGCCAGTCGAGATCGCGCGCGTACCCGAAGCGGTGCGCGGCTGCGAACAACTCCTCGACCGACATCTCCGCCGCCACTCCGCGGGGCCGCAGCAACGCCTCATGCCCAATCACTGCCCCGCTCTGCATCTCGACGATCGGCTGGTACGCGGAGCGCAGATAGCGAGCGTCGAGGATCGCCTCCAGTCGCGCCACCAAGCCGGCAGATCTGCTGATGGCGGTGTTGCCGGTGTCGACGACGACACCTCCGCGCTGCACCCGTTTGGCGTGGAGCAGCGCCGAGTCGGCGCGCGCTACCAGCTCCTCACCGGTTTCGGCAGCATCCCACTGCGCGACACCGGCCGAGACGGCGTCCGGCGTCGCCGCGATCAAGCGTTCGAGCACTCCCGACGCCTGCGTCGCGGTGCAGCCGGGCATGATGACGGCGAACTCGTCGCCGCCGAATCGCGCCAGGAAATCCGTCTCGCGCAATGCCGCGACCCACGCGTGCACCGCGTTCTCCAGCAGCAGGTCGCCGCGCTGATGACCCCAGTCGTCGTTGAACTGCTTGAAGTCGTCCAGGTCGAGCATGGCCACGCACAGCGGCTCGGCCGAGCGTGCCGCGTGCGTGATGACGTAGTCGAGGCGCTCGTTCCACGCGCGCCGGTTGGGCACGCCGGTGAGCGGATCAATGCGAGCCGCCTCACTGAGCGCGGCCTCGCCGCGCTTGCGCGCGCTGATGTCCTGCAGCAGTGCGACCACCCGCTCCTGGCCGTCCTGCGCCACGATCGCAACCGCTGCCGCGACATCGACGATGCCGCCGTCCTTGCACATGACACGGCTCTCGAAGCTCACCGGGTCACGCGTCTCGAGCAGCTCCGCGAACCGCGCGCGCGGCTCCTCGCGTTCCGGCTCCGGCACAAGGTCCAGGAGCCGTCGCCCGAGCAGCTCCTCGCGTTCAAACCCGGTGATGCGCAGCACGGCGTCGTTGGCGTCGACGATGCGGCCGTGCTCGGTGACGAGGATGCCCGCGCCCAGCTGCGCCACCGCGGCGAGCACGGTCTCGGTGCGAGCCGTCTGTTCGCGGATGCGCTCGGTGAGGCGAGTGCGGTCCACGGCAAGCGCGAGCGAATGGGCGAACACCGCGAGGGTGCGCAGCTCGTCGCCGCCGAACACCGGGGTGAACACGCCGCCCGTGACGGCAAGCCACGCCGGCTCGCCACTCAGTCGCGTCGGCGCCACCAGCGTCGACGTGCCGAACACCCCGGGAAGCCCGGGGCTTGCTAGCCGGATCTGGATCGCCAGCTGCTGCGCCGCTTGGGCACTCATTCCTTGAAAGGCAAGCGGCGCGCCGTAGGCGGTGACGAAAACGCCTGCGTCCGCGCCGAGGAAGCGAGCCCCCCAGGCAACGCCGCGCGCGGCCATCGCGGCGCGGTCGCTCGCGTGCATGACGAGGCCCTGCATCGCCTCGCTGTACGCGTCCTGCTCGTGGCTCCGCCAGATCCGCCGCAGCCATTGCGGCGGCATGAACCCGATGCCGAACAGCGGGATCACCAGGGTTGCCAGAGATTGGAAGGTCAATGACACCACCTGCGGCGGCGAGGACCTGCCCACCGCCGCCGTACCGGCGAAGCCGAGCACCGCGAGCCCGAGTGCCGCTGCAAGCCCGAGGTACGCGACCGCGAGCACGCGCAGCCGGCCGCGCTGCACTGCCGGGCGATTCCGCGCCGCGTTCCAGAAGCACAGGGCAGGCTCGGCGATGCAGACGGCCCAGCCGCCGATCAGCACCACTGCGACCAGCGCCACGTACGGCGAGGGCGCGGATCCGCCACCGGAGACCACGACCGGGATGGCGAAGAGCGTGACCGCACAGGCGCCGGTCAGGACCAGCGAGTGCGCCCGCGGAGAGATGGGCACGAGCTGGTGACGCACCTGGAGCAGCGCGTAGCCGGAGCCCACGAAGGCGAGCAGGTCGACGATCGCCAGCGGGATCGGCAGGTGCCCGATCGGCACCGTCTGGCGAAGGATGCTGACGACTGCTAGCAGGCCGAGTGCGAGCGCGAGATACGCGCGGGCGGCGCCGCGGCCGCGGAGCCAGTGGACGAACGCCACCAGGCCGACCAGCGCGAACCCTGCTGCGTCGAGGTGGCCGAGCGCCGCCGTCGCCTCAGCCACGCGGCCGGACCTCCATGCATCCGATCTTCACGACGGCGCAGTGCGGAGCACATACCCAACGCGCAACGGACTCGTGACACCGCGGAGCGGGTTTGGTCGGGCCTAGTAGCTCACTCGATTCGCTTCAGACACAGGTCGTGGGGCGGCTCGCTCCCCAGAACCGCGTACGGGACGTCGGCGGACCCCCGCTTGCGCACCCACGCCGCCGCATCGTCTGAGTAGTAGGTGGCGCACAGCCGCTCCGCCGTGCCCACGTCGCGGAAGTGGTGCACCGCGTCGGCATCGAGCCGCAGATGCCGGAAGCCGTGGCGGCGGAACCACGCCGGATCCTCCGGCCAGATGACCGCGATGAGGCCGCCGGGACGCACGACGCGCTCGGCTTCGAGCAGGGCGGTGCCACCGCCGTGCGGCCCGTGCTTGGTGAACGACGAGCACGCCACGGCGACGTCGACGTCGCCCTCGCCGAGCGGGAGCGCCCGGAACGGCGCGCGGCAGGTGGTGATGTTCCGGGTGCCGTCGCGGCGGGCGGCGTCGAGGAGCAGGCGCAGCATCGCCGGCACCGCGTCGACGGCGATCACCTC
>JBOHUE010000064.1:0-4513 GCA_050734185.1 Candidatus Dormibacteria bacterium
CCGCGGCGGCGGCGGGCCCGGAGAGCGGGAACACCGCGCCGATGCGCAGTGGCGGCGGTCCGGCCGGCCCGCAGGCCGCGGCCGCGAGCGATCCCACAAGCGCAACAAGCGCGAGCACCGTGCCGCGGCGCGCGAGCCTCGTCACAGCGCTCGCCGGTAGAAGCAGGTTCGCTCCCCGGTGTGACACGCGGGGCCGTCGGCGTCGACGCTGAGCACCACCGCGTCACCGTCGCAGTCCACGTGCACCGCTCGCACATGCATCACGTTGCCGCTCGTCTCGCCCTTCTCCCAGAGTCGCTGCCGCGAGCGGCTGTAGAAGGTGCCGTGACCCGTGCGCAGCGTCGCCTCCCAGGCCTCGCGGTTCATGTGCGCGACCATGAGCACCTCGCCGGACGTCGCATCCTGCACGACGGCAGTGATCAGCCCGTCGCCGTCGAAGTCAGGAGCGACGGGATCGATCACAGCCGCACCTCGACGCCGTGCTCGGCGAGATACCGCTTGGTCACCGCGACGGGGTACTCGTCGAAGTGAAAGATCGTCGCCGCCAGCGCCGCGTCGGCGTGGCCCTCCACAAGCGCCTGGCGCAGATGCTCGGGCTCGCCGGCGCCGCCGGACGCGATCACGGGCGTGCTCACCGCATCGGAGACGGCACGCAGCAGCTCGAGGTCGTAGCCGGTGCCCGTGCCGTCGCGATCCATCGACGTGAGCAGGATCTCACCGGCGCCGCGCTCGGTCGCCTCGCGCGACCACTCGACCGCATTGCGCTCGGTGGCGTTGCGCCCCCCGTGGGTGTACACGGCGAAGCCGCCGTTCAGGCGCCGCGCGTCCACCCCGACCACGATGCACTGCTGGCCGAAACGGCCGGCCGCCTCCGCGATGAGCTCGGGCCGCTGCAGGGCCGCCGTGTTGAGCGACACCTTGTCGGCGCCCGCGCGCAGCAGCACGTCGATGTCGTCGAGCGTGCGCACACCGCCACCGACCGTCAGCGGGATGAACACCCTGTCCGCGGTGCGCCGCACCGCGTCGAGCAGGATGGAGCGCGCGTCGCTCGACGCGGTGATGTCGAGAAACACGACCTCGTCGGCGAGGTCGGCGTCGTAGCGCGCTGCGAGCTCCGCAGGATCGCCGGCGTCGCGCAGATCGACGAAGTGCACGCCCTTGACGACGCGGCCGCGGTCGACGTCGAGGCACGGGATCACGCGCTTCGCGAGCATCAGGAGACGAGTGCCAGTGACTCGATCGCCCGGCGCAGGTCGAAGTCGCCGTCGAGCAGCGCGCGACCCACGACGGCGCCGGCGGCACCGTGCGCGGCGGCGGCCAGTGCATCATCGACATTGCGCATCCCCCCACTCAGGAAGACGGGCCCGGCGTAGATCGTGCGGCAGCGCTGGAGCCCGACCAGGTCGGGGCCGCCGAGCATCCCGTCACGCGCCGTGTCGGTGTAGATGACGCCGGCGGCCGGCCACGCGTTCCACGTCCGCAGCACCTTGTCAGCCGCGTCGCCCGCCTCGGTCCAGCCCTGCGTGCGCGCGCGGCCGTCGTGCACGTCGAGCGCGAGCAGCACGCGTCCCGGCGCCATATCGCAGATGGCGCGCGCGGTGGGCGGATCGATCACGGCGACACTTCCGATCACGACCGCCGTCGCCCCCGCATCGAGCCAGGCGCGCGCGCGAGCCTCGTCGCGAACCCCGCCACCGATCTCGATCTCGCGGCCGGCCTCGAGCGCCACGTCGAGCGCGTCGCGCACCGCAGCGGTGGTGAGCTCGTCGGGCCGGCCGCGCGCGGAGTCGAGGTCGACGATGTGGAGCCGCCCCGCACCTTCGTCGATGAAGCGGCGGGCCGTATCGGCGGGCGAGCCGTCGAACACCGTCTCGCGTTCATAGTCGCCCTGGCGCAGCCGTACGGTGCGCCCCCCGCGGACGTCGACCGCCGGGATGACCAGCACCGCTCCTATCCTGCGACGCCGGACGTGCGCCGCGCCGCGCACAGCGCGACGAAGTTCGCGTAGATGCGCAGGCCGCTTGCGCCGCTCTTCTCGGGGTGGAACTGCGTGCCCATCACATTGGCACGCTGGACCGCGGCGACCAGCGGGGCCCCGTAGTCGGCCAGCGCCACCACGTCACCCTCGTCGCTCGGGGCGGCGCCGTACGAGTGCACGAAGTACATGTACGATCCGTCCGCGACCCGCTCGAGCAGCGGCGTGTCGCGAACGCTGCGGATCCGGTTCCACCCGATCTGCGGCACCTTCAGGCCCCCTGCGTCGATTCGCGTGACGCGGCCGGGGACCAGCCCGAGCCCGGTCGCGCCGGCGCCCTCGTCGCTTTCGTCGAACAGCAGCTGGAACCCGAGACAGACACCGAGCAACGGGCGCCCGGACTGCACGAACTCCTGCGTCCACCTATCCATGCCACGCTCGTGCAGTCGCTGCGCTGCGGCGACGAACGCGCCGACCCCGGGGAGCACCAGCGCCTCACACGTGTCGAGCTCGGCCGGGTTGTCGCTGACCACGGGCTGCGCGCCGGCGCGCAGCAGCGCGCGCTCGACGCTGCGCAGGTTGCCGACACCGTAGTCACAAACACCGATGCGCACCGCGTCGAGGGAGACGGCCAGGCTCACAGCACTCCCTTGGTCGAGGGGATACGTGTGCCCACGATGGTGAACGCCTCGCGCGTCGCCAGGCCCAACGCCTTGAACGCGGCCTCGGCGATGTGGTGCAGGTTCTCGCCACGGATGCAGTCCATGTGGATGGTGGCGCCTGCCGCCTGCGCGTAGCCCCTCACGAACTCGCCGAGCACGGTGACGTCGAAGTCGTTGATGCGCCCCTGCAGCGCATCCATCGCGTAGACGACGTGGGGACGCCGGCCGTAGTCGACGGCGCACCGCACCAGCGATTCGTCGAGCGGCGCCACCGCGTCGCCGAAGCGGCGGATACCGGCGCGGGTCCCGAGCGCGTCGCTCACGGCGGCGCCGAGCACGAGTCCGGTGTCCTCGACCAGGTGGTGCGAGTCGACGTCGATGTCGCCCGTGCCCCGCACGGTGGCATCCATGCCGCTGTAGCGGATGAAGGCGTCGATCATGTGCGCGAAGAACGGAAGCGGCAGCTCGATGGTCGCCTGGCCGTCGCCGTCGACGCAGACGTCGGCGCTGATCTTCGTCTCGCGCGTGTTGCGCTCATTGACGCCAGACCGGGTCATGACGCACCCTCCGCCACGGGCATCCGCGCGCGGATGGCCGCGGCATGACCGGCCAGCCCCTCGGCTTCCGCCAGCGCGAACGCGATCGGGGCCAGCTCCTCATAGTCGGCGGCGCTCAGTTGAACGACGCTGGGCCAGCGCGTGAAGTCCATCACCGACAGCGGCCCGCGGTGGCGCGCCGCCCCGCCCGTCGGCAGCGTGTGGTTGGGGCCGGCGACATAGTCGCCGATCGAGACGGGCGAGAGCGCACCGCAGAAGATCGCGCCGGCGTTGCCGACGTGGTCGCGCAGCCGCTCGGCGGCGTCGCCCTGCAGCGACAGGTGCTCGGGCGCGAACTCTTCGGCGAGCGCTGCGGCCTCGCCGAGGTCGCGGCACACCGTGATGGCGGCGTGCTCGCCCGCGGCCGCCGCGATGATGCCGGAGCGCGCGGCGGCTCCGGCCGCGGCGGCGAACGCCTCGGCGATGCGATCGGCGAGCACCGTGTCATCGGTGAGGCACAGCGCCCACGCGAGCGGGTCGTGCTCGAGCTGTGAGATGAGGTCATGCGCCACAAGATCGGGGTGCGCGCCCGCCGACGCGATCACCACGATCTCCGTCGGCCCGGCGATCTGGTCGATGCCCACGGGTCCGAACACGAGCTGTTTGGCGCGCGTCACGTAGACATTGCCCGGGCCCACGACCTTGTCCACCCGTGCGATCGTCTCGGTGCCGTACGCGAAGGCCGCCACCGCTTGCGCGCCACCCATCGTGTGCACCTCGGTGACTCCCAGCGTGTACGCAGCTGCGGCAACCAGGGGATGCACGGAGCCATCGGCACCCGGCGGACTGGCGAGCGCGATCGACCGTACGCCGGCGACCTGCGCCGGAATCACTGTGTGCAGCACCGTGCTCGGGTACGCGGCGCGCCCACCCGGCACGTAGCAGCCGGCGCGATGCAGCGGCTCCGGGCGCAGCCACGCGGACGTGGTGCCACGCACCGCCTGGTCGCGCTGGTGTTCGTGGAAGCGGCGCAGCCACTCCGCGGCGGCATCGAGCGCCATCCGAAGCGGGATCGGCGTCTCCTCCCAGCGCCCCTGCAACACGGAACCGGGGACACGCGTGGTGCGAACGTCCACGCCGTCGAGCTCGAGCGTCCATCGCCGCACAGCGGCGTCGCCGTCGCGGCGGACGTCCTCGACGATGCGCTGCACCACCTCGGTTTCCTCGGCCGGCGGGGCAGCATGAGCGCGCTCGGCGAGCACGACACGCAGCTCGTCGGCGGACACGCGCGGCAGCGCGACGCTCATGCCGCGCCCGCGACGCTGCGCGCAGCCGCGGCG
>JBOHUE010000065.1:0-13102 GCA_050734185.1 Candidatus Dormibacteria bacterium
CCCTCAGCGCGGCCGAGGCCGAGCTCGCCGCGGACGCGGTGGCTCACGACCTCCCGCTCGCTCGTGATCGCTCCGCGGTTCACCGGGCGCTGACATCGCTTCGTGCCGACCGCCTGATCCGGCCGGAGCGCGTGGCACCAGGCCAGGCCCGCCGCTGAGTACGATCGAGTCTCGTGGCGGCCCTTTCCGAATACCTCGAGCACGCGCGCCGCGAACTCTGGAGTCGCGAGCTCTTCACCTTCATCCCCGACCGTGACCTGCCCCCGCCGGCCGGCACGGTCGACGCGGGCACGGGTCCTCGCATCGTTTTCGCCGGGTTTCCGTCCGACTACAGCCTCGCGTTCCTGCTCGCGCTGCTCGAGCTGGACGTGCGCGTGGCGGGCATCATCACGTCGCCCGGCGCACATCCGGCCATTCTTGGCGACAACGCGCTGAGCCGCATCGCCGCCCACCTCGACGTCCCCCTGCTGCGTGCCTGGCGCATCAACGACGAGCACTCCCGCATGACCCTCGCCGACATGCAACCGGAGCTCGTCGTCATGGCTAGCTTTGACCAGATCATCGGCGCCCGCGCCCTTGTCATCCCAGGGCACGGCTGGCTCAACGTGCATCCGAGCCTGCTGCCGCAGTACCGCGGCCCCGAGCCCGTGTACTGGGCCATCGCCGACGGCGCCGCGCAGACCGGCATGACCATGCATCGGGCGGTGCCCAAGGTGGACACGGGTCCGGTCATGGCCCAGGCGGCCGTCGTCATCGATCCCCGCGACAACGCGGGCACGTTGACCAGGCGCATCGTCACCGCCGGCGTCCCGCTCCTCGGCGACGCAGTCCGCGCCATGCTCGCGGACCAACCCGGCACACCGCTGGACGTCGAACAGGGCTCCTATCGCCCGTCGGTCGGGCACCGCGACCTGCGGAGCGCTCCGAGCGCAGCGGCGGCCGAGCGGATGGTCCGAGCCGGCTACCCCAACATGCTCGCCTGGGCGGACGTCGACGGCGTCCCCTGCTACGTCAGTGCCGCGCGGCGTGCAGGCGACGGCACCATATCGGGTCACCCCGTGGTTACCTTCCCCGACGGCGGCCTGGAGCTCACGGAAACCTCGCCGACGTGCGGTTGCCACCACAACGAGGCCGACTGCCCGCATCGCACCGTCGCCGGCATCGCAACGAGCTAGCATCCGGCTAACGGCGCGACGCCTACGTCAGCGATGTGGTTGCGCGGAAAGCACCGCAGGCTATGATTGCGCCGATCGATGAGCGGAGTCGAAGCGACCAGGATCCTCGTCGTCGAGGACGACAGGGCCGTTCGTAGCTTCCTTGCCAGGGCTCTCGAGAGCGGGGGGTACGAGCCGGTTCTGGCCCCGACCGGCGAGGAGGCCCTGACCGCCCTTCAGGAGGGCCCGCCCGTGGCGGTGGCCCTGGTCGACGGCGTCCTGCCGGACATGCACGGCATGCGTCTGGCCCGAAGGATCCTCGAGCTGCCGGGGGAGGACGCGCCGGCCATCTGCTTCGTCACGGGCGGCATCAGCGAATCGACGTCGCCCGTCGCGGGCCTCGCGGTGCTCAGCAAGCCGATGCGCCTGGGCCAGCTGCTCGCGATGGTCGCGGAGCTGCTCACGTGGCGCGACGGTGCGCAGAGTCCACTGTCCGACCGGCTGCGGGAGCTGGAGAGGTTCGAGCATGCCTTCGCCGTCGGGCCGTGAACGGATGATTTCGGGCTCGCAGCCCATCTCGCACCTGCCGTGGCAGGTGAGCCGCGAGGAGTTCGTCGCCGAGGCGCTCGACGTGGGTCCCGACGGCGCGTGCTGCACGTTTGTCATCGACGCCTCGATTCCGCAATCAGCACGCTCCGGATACGCTGCCCTGGTGATCGCCTACGCACGCGCGGAGGAGCCCGTGTACATCTTCAGCGACGGCAGCGCCGCGCTCCTCATCCGGGACGGCGGCACGGAGTCCGGCAAAGTGGTCGCCAAGCGGATCTTCGATCAGATGCGGCGGCTCTCGCTCGAGGGCACGCTGCGCGCCGGGATCGCGCTGCTCGGCTCGGATCCGACCGCGGCGCTGGACGCGTCGCGAGCTGCGGCTGAGGGGGCCGAGGCGGGAACCATCGCCGTGGCGGGCTGATGCCCGAAACCCCACTCGAACGATTCATCCGCCACCAGACCTGGCTGGAGCCAATCGGCGACTTCACCCAGAAGGCCACCGGCGCCACATTCAAGGCGCTCGGCCGGGCCGACCGGCCGGTGCGCAACCTCCTGCACGGCACGTGGCTGCTGCGGCACCCGCTGCACCCGGCGCTGACCGACATCCCGATCGGCGCCTGGACGGTGGGCGTGATCGCCGACTACGCCGCGCACTTCACGCACGCGATCCCGGAGTCCGCCGGCGACCTCGCGTTGATCGTCGGCCTCCTCGCCGCGCTCGCGGCGTTCCTCACCGGCATCGCCGACTACTTCGACATGTTCGGTCTCGAGCGGCGTATCGGCACTGCGCATGGCCTGACGATGAGCACGGTCATCCTCATCGAGGCGCTGTCGTTGTTCCTGCGCTGGTTCGGCGGCGGCGGGCTGCACCCGGTGGCAGTCGCTGTCTCCACGGTCGCGTGGGTCGTGCTCCTGGGCGGAGCCTGGATCGGCGGCCACGCTGTGTTCGCCATCGCGTACCCGGTCAATCGCAACGCGCTCATCGAGAGCGGCCCCGACGACTGGACCGCCGCGTGTGCGATCGACGCCGTTCCCGCCGAGGGAATGACGATGGTGAACGTCGGCGGCATGCCCGTCCTGCTGGCCCGCGACCAGGGCGCGATCTGCGCGCTGTCCGACGTGTGCACACACGTGGGCGCGCCGCTGCACGAGGGCACGCTCGACAACGGCGTGATCACGTGCCCCTGGCACGCGTCGCAATTCCGGATGCGCGACGGGCACACCGTCCGCGGGCCGGCGACCATGGACCTGCCGCAACTGCTCGTCCGTGAGGCCGGCGGACAGGTCGAGGTCAAGCTCGCCCTGCCGCTGCACGACCCGTGAGCCCGGCCCGCCAGACCGCGACCGACTCCGGCGGCAGCTCCGCGCCGGTGCTGTCGGACGACGACAGCAGGCGCTCACAGTCACGCGCCTCCTCCACCGCCGCGCGCTCGCTGCCGAGGTTGCACGCCACCACGAGCCCGGCGTTCGCGTAGACGACAAGGCCGGAGGCTGCATCGCAGCGCGCATGCACCCTGGCCGCGTCCGCGGTGCACAGCTCCGGCGTCGCGCGGCGCAGCGCGATCAGCTCGCGGTACCAGCGCAACGTCGCTGCGTGCTCGGGGTCATCCAACTCGTCCCAGAGCAAGCGGCAGCGCCTGAAGGTCTGCGGATCCTCGGGATCAGGCACCAGTGCGGGATCCCAGCCGAACGCGGCGAACTCACGACGACGCCCCTGAGTCACCGAATGACGCAGTCCCGCATCCCCGAAGTCGGAGAAGAACAGAAACGGCGTCGACGCCGCCCACTCCTCCCCCATGAACACGAGCGGGACGAAGGGCGCGAGCAGCGTCAGCGCCGACGCCATGCGAACGCGCTCCGGGCTCACCAACTGCGACAGGCGCTCGCCCGCACCGCGGTTGCCCACCTGGTCGTGGTTCTGCGCGTAGACCACGAAGCGCGATAGCGGGACGTCGCCGATCGGGCGGCCGAAGCCGCGCTGCCGGTAGCGTGAGTACTGCCCCGTGTACACGAAGGCCTGCCGGAGCGCTGTGCACACGCAGCCGGTCGCCGGAAAGTCCTCGTAGTAACCGGCCGTCTCGCCGGTGAGCAGCGCGTGCAGCGCGTGGTGGAAGTCGTCGCTCCACTGTGCGGTGACGCCGTAGCCGCCGAGCGCCACCTCGCGCACCAGGCGCGGGTCGTTCAGGTCAGATTCGGCGACCACCCACAGCGGCCGGCCGAGCTCGCGAGACAGATCGCCCACTCGCGTGGCGATCGCCTCGAGGATGTTGACCGCCGACGTGTCGACGATCGCCTGCACGGCGTCGAGGCGGAGGCCGTCGAAGTGGTAGTCGCGCAACCACATCAACGCGTTGTCGATGACGAACTCACGAACCTCGTCGCTGCCGGCGCCGTCGTAGTTGACGGCAGGGCCCCACGGCGTGGCGTAGACGGTCGTGAAGTACGGTCCGAACTCCGCCAGGTAGTTGCCCTCGGGCCCGAGGTGGTTGTACACGGCGTCCATGACCACAGCCAGGCCGCGGGCGTGACACGCGTCCACCAGCGTCTTGAGCCCATCGGGACTGCCGTACCCGTGAGCCGGCGCGTAGAGGTCGACGCCGTCGTATCCCCAGCCGCGCGCACCGGCGAACTCCGCCACCGGCATCAGCTCCACCGTGTTCACGCCGAGGGCCACGAGGTGGTCGAGCCGCTCGATGGCCGCGACAAACGTTCCCGACGGCGTGAACGTGCCCACGTGCAGCTCGTAGACGATCGCGTCGCGATGCTCGAATCCGCGCCACGCCGAATCCGTCCAGGCGAACGCGCCGTGGTCGACGACACGCGACGGGCCGTGCACGCCGCCGGGCTGCGACGCCGACCGCGGGTCGGGCAGCCGCTTGCCGCCGTCGAGCGCGAACCCGTAGTCGTCGCCGGTGGCGGCCTCGAGCTCGGCGCTGAACCAGCCGCCGGCGCCGGCGGTCATCGGGTGGCGACCGTCGCCCAGCTCGACCTCGACCGCATGGGCGTGCGGCGCCCAGACTCGAAATCGCACGCGTCAGTTTTGCGCGCCGCTCAGAGCACGCGCTCGAGCAGCGCCACCGGGAAGGTGCGCAGCAGCGTGGCCAGCGAGTTCACGCCAGCATTGACCCTTTCATCGGTGAGCACGTTGTGCCAGTCACCCACCGGGAGGGTGACGACGGTGTCGCCCCACCGCCCGTCCAGGGTGTATGCCTGTCGCACCGTCACCGCGATCACGCCGGGCCCGCTGCCCGGCGCGCTGCGCATGCTCGCCACCGCGTGCGCAGCCTTCTCGCCGGAGGCATCGAGCCAGCGATACCCTGAGCCAGGACCGAAGTTGGCGGGACGGCCGGCGCGGAGGCGCAGCGCCTGGCGCAGCACGTGCAGCTTGGGCAGCCCCGTGGCGCTGCGCACCAGCGAGGTGGCCGCGTCGCTCCTGTCGAGCTCTGCGAGGAGGGTGCGGCGTCGCGCGTAGTCGACCGCGCGGCGGTTGTCCGGGTCGACGAGGCTCAGGTCCCAGAGCTCCGAGCCCTGGTACACGTCGGCGACGCCGGGGACGATGCACTTGAGCACCGTCTGGGAGAGCGACGCCACCTGCCACGCGGGCGTCATCGACCGCACGAAGGTGGCCACCGAGGCGACGAAATCGACGTCACCGAGCATCGCCACGACGAACGCGTCGAGATCGGCCTCGTACTCCGGGTCGACCTGGAGCCAGCTCGTCTCCTGCTTGGCCTCGCGCGCCGCCTTGCGCATGTACGCCGAGCAGCGCTCGACGCTGATCGGATGCGCGGCGATCATCGTCTGGAAGAACAGGTACTCCGCCGTGCGCGACGGCGCCCGCCTCCCCTCGTGACGCTGTGCGATCTCGTGCCAGCGCCGCACCGCATCCGCCCACGCTCGCGGCATCTCCGAGAGCATGGCCACGCGCACGCGTGCGTCCTCGCCGCGCTTGGTGTCGTGCGTGGCCGTCGCGACCAGCGACCGTGGCGAATCCGCCGCGACGGCGCACGCCTGGTGGAACGCGGCGGTCGAGATGCCGAAGCACGACGGATCGCTGCCGACCTCGTTGAGCGCGACCAGCGGCACGTGACGGTAGAAGGCGGTGTCCTCCACACCCTTGGCGGTGACCGCGCTGCTCAGCTGCTGGAACCGCGCGCGCATGTCGAGTCGCGGAGCGCTCGGCTCGCCCTCGGCACGCAGCACGCGCAGAATCGCCGTCAGCGTGCCGGGCCGGCAGTGCGGCCGCGCCCGGCGCACCGCCGACTCGAGCGCGGCGCTGTCAGCGGCGCTCAGCGGCTCCCACTCGCGCCCGTACAGCCGGTACCGCGGCATCGCGGCGAGCAGCTGCACCAGCTCGGAGTGCGCATTGCTGATGCCGGCGGCGGCGGCGGACCGCGCCACACGGTCGAGCTCCGAGCTGAGCAGCGTCTGTAGCGCGACCAGGCGGCCGTCGCGCGCGTGCTCGGCGAAGGGGCGATCATCGCCCGTGAAGTCCGTGTACAGGCGCTGCAGCGGGTCGCGTCCCCGCGCGTCGAGGTGCAGCGCGGTCAGGCGCGCCATCACGTCGTAGCCGGTGGTGCCGTCGACCGGCCACGACGGGGGCATCCGCTCCTCGTCGCCGAGGATCTTCTCGACAACGACCCAGGCGTCGCCCACCTCCGCCCGCAGCGTCGACGTATAGGCGCCGGGATCGTACAGGCCGTCGACGTGGTCGACCCGAACCCCGTCGACGACGCCCGATGCCACGAGCTGCAGCGCGCGGGCGTGCGTCGCGCGGTGCACCTCCTCGCGCTCGCTGCGCACCGCGGCCAGCGACGTGATGTCGAAGAAGCGGCGGTAGTTGATCCACGTGATCCCCCTGCGCCAGTGCTCGAGCACGTAGTGCTGGCGCGCCAGCAGCTCGCGGGACACTCCGGCGGTGAAGTTCGTGGCGCTGTCCGGAGCGAGCGGGAAGCGATGCTCGTAATACGCCAGCACCGGCTCGCGGACCGACAGGCCGGCGTCGGCGCCTGCCGCCACGATGTGCAGCTCGCCTCGCTGCAGCACGGTGTCGAGCGGGTCACCGAGCACGGGCAGCAGCACGCGACCCTCGAGCCCCGGCGTCTCCCAGTCGATGTCGAAGAACGACGCGTGCTCGCTGTCGCTGCCGCGGCGCAGCACGTCCCACCAGCGCGCGTTGTGCGGGTCGTCGACGTGCAGATGGTTGGGCACGATGTCGAGCAGCTGACCCAAGCCGTGCTGGCTCAGCGCCGCGTCAAGCCGGCGCAACCCGGGCTCGCCGCCCAGCTCGGCGCGCACTCTCGCCGGGTCGACGACGTCATAGCCGTGGCGGCTGCCGAGCGCCGACTCCATGTACGGCGAGCAGTACAGGTGCGTGATCCCGAGCGCGGCCAGATACGGCACGATCGCGGCCGCGTCGTCGAAATCGAGATCGGGCCCGAGCTGGATGCGATAGGTGGCGCGCGGTTCCACTCTCACCGCTTCATCCCCAATGCCCTGGCGATGCGCCGGGGCAGGCGATCATCGCGCAGTTGCTCCAACGTTCGCGTCAGCGGGATCGACCAGTTGGGGCGATTCACCGTCCCGGGCACATTGGGGCGGCGTGGCGCGGCCGCAGCGTCGTCGAGCGTGGCGAGCACGACGTCCGAGGGCGCGGTCCCGAGCGCCGTGTACGCGCGCGTGATGACGTCGTCGAGCGGTGCATCGCCGTTCACACCGGCGAGCCGTTGCAGGCGGCGGCGCAGTCGCTGCTCCGCGGGCATGTTCACGTGGACCCCGAGCTCCTGGAGCTCGCGGATGTCGTCGCCGCTCCACACACCCGCGACGGTCGGCAGATCGTGTGTCGTCATCGCGGCCACGGCGCGCGCCGGGTAGCGCAGCGGGGATCGTGATTCGAACCACGCGACCCGGCACGAGAGCACGTTGCGCCGGCGCAGCTCAGCACGGACGCCGTCCTCCACGGTGCCCAGGTCCTCGCCGATCACGAAGGTACGGCTGTCGGTGCTCTCGGTCGCGACGATGTCGAGCAACTCGTCCGCCGGGAAGCGCACGTAGACGCCGTCTGCAGCGGATCGGCCCTCCGGCACCCACCAGAGGCGGAACAGGCCCATGACATGGTCGATCCGGATGCCGTGGCCGGGCCGGAGGATGCCGCGCAGCGTCTGCCGCAGCGGCTCGTAGCCGGCGGCGCGCAGCTTGTGCGGATCGAAGGCGGGCACGCCCCAGTTCTGGCCGTCAAGCAGGTACTCGTCCGGCGGGGCGCCGACGGTCATGCCGGGCGCCAGAAGGTCCTGCCACTCCCAGGCGTCTGCTCCATCGGGTGCGAAGCCGACGGCGACGTCGTGGATGACGGCCGGTGTGGACGCGCGATCGGCTCCGGGGCCGGGTGCGATGCCGCCGCGCGCCGCGGCCAGCAGCTGCTGCTCCAGCAGCCACTGCAGCCAGCGGTGGAAGTCGACGCGTCCCCGGTCGGTCTCGGCGAGGCGCCGCACAGCCGCCGACTGTGGATGGCGAAACTCCGTGGGCCACCGTTGCCACGGCACCGTGAAGCGCTCACACAGCACGCAGAAGCACGCATAGCGGAGCAGCTCGTCGCCGCGTGCCGCACAGTAGGCGGTGAACCCGGCATCGCCCGTGAACCGTTCCCACAGGCGGGCGAGCGCGTCCATCTTCAACGCGTAGATGCGGTCGCGGTTGATCTCCGGCGCGGTGTTCAGCGCACGTGCCTCGCGTGCCATCCGCGCCACGTCGGGCGCGTCGCGCGACCCCGGGACGTCCTCGACGGCGAGATACAAAGGGTTGCGAAAGCGCCGGCTCGACGGGAAGTACGGGCTGGCCTCCTGGGGCAGGACCGGCCGCGGCGCGTGCAGCGGGTTGATCAGAAGCGCCCGGGCGCCGAGGCCGCGCGACCAATCGCTCAGCGCGCGAAGGTCGGCGAGGTCGCCCATGCCCCAGCTCGTCTCTGAGCGCAGCGCGTACAGCTGGGCCGCCCAGCCCCACGGCTTCAGCGGCGGCAGGTAGCAGCGCGCGAGCGGATCCCCCGGGCGCCTGGACGGCGGCCCTGCGGATCGCTCCGGCGACGGTGAATCCGCGCCCATCGCGTCAAGCGCTCGCTCCACGGCTTCGCGGCTGACGCGCCGACGAATGCCGGTCGCGTCCACGTACTCTGTCTCGACCCCCCAGCGCCATTGCTGGGGTTGTCCCCGCCGCGCGCTCACCGCACGCGGCGGGACGGACCGCCTGGGGAGTATTTGATTATCACGTTTTATTCGCGCGATGCTATCAAGCGTCGCGCCCGCCACCCCCGGCGGTGAGCGCGGTCCCGGACACCCCGGTCAGCCCGGAGGCCCATCACGAGTCCGCGTGGCCGGGCAGCGAGAGCCCGATGGGCGCAACCTGGGACGGCCAGGGCGCCAACTTCGCGCTGTTCAGCGAGAGCGCGGAGGCGGTTGAACTGGTCCTCTACGACGCGGACGGGTTCGAGACCACCACCTACGACCTGCTCGACCGCACCGACCTGGTCTGGCACGGGTACGTCGCCAAGGTGTCGCCGGGACAGCGCTACGGGTATCGCGTGCGCGGGCCCTACGACCCCAGCCACGGTTTTCGCCACAACCCGCACAAACTGCTGATCGATCCCTACGCCCTCGCCATCACCGGTGAGTTCCGCCACGGCCCAGCCCTGTTCGGGTACCGCGCCGGTGGCGACGACACGACGATGAGCGTTATCGACTCCGCACCGTCGATGCCGCGCAGCGTCGTCGTCGACACGTCGTTTCCCTGGGGCGACGACCGCAAGCCCAACACCGCGTGGTCCGACACCGTCATCTACGAGATGCACGTCAAGGGCTTCACCAAGCGCAACCAGGACGTCCCCGAGGAGCTGCGCGGCACCTATGCCGGCCTGGCGCATCCCGCGGCGATCGAGCACCTGCAACGGCTCGGCGTGACGGCGGTGGAGCTGATGCCGGTGCACCAGTGGTACGACAACGACCGCCTCGTCGACCACGACCTCGTCAACTACTGGGGCTACGACTCGATCGGTTACTTCGCTCCGGAGTCGCGCTACTCGTCCTCGGGGTCCACCGGCGAGCAGGTCCGCGAGTTCAAGGCGATGGTGCGCGCGCTCCATGCCGCCGGGCTCGAGGTGATCCTCGACGTCGTCTACAACCACACCAGCGAGGGCAACCACCTCGGCCCCACTCTCAGCTATCGCGGGCTCGACAACCGCGCCTACTACCGGCTGAGCGACGACAACCCGCGCTACTACCTCGACGTCACGGGCACCGGCAACAGCCTCAATGTCCGCAACCCGCACACGCTGCAGGTGATCATGGACAGCCTGCGGTACTGGGTGACCGAGATGCACGTCGATGGCTTCCGGTTCGACCTCGCCGCGGCGCTGGCGCGCCAGTTCTACGATGTCGACCGCCTGTCCGCGTTCTTCGACATCATCCATCAGGATCCGGTGCTCTCGCGAGTCAAGCTCGTGGCGGAGCCCTGGGACGTCGGTCCCGGTGGCTATCAGGTTGGCAACTTCCCGGTCCGGTGGGCCGAATGGAACGGCGCGTTTCGCGATGCCGTGCGCGATTTCTGGAAGGGGACCGGCACGATTCGCGCGCTCGCGTACCGCCTCGCCGGCTCTGCCGATCTGTATCAGGGCGAGGGGCGGCAGCCGTCGGCGAGCATCAACTTCGTCACCGCGCACGACGGCTTCACGCTGCGCGATCTCGTCTCGTACGACGGCAAGCACAACGAGGCGAACCTCGAGGACAACCATGACGGCAGCGACGACAATCGCTCCTGGAACTGCGGCGCCGAGGGTGACACCGACGATCCCGGAGTGAAGGCGCTGCGCGCGCGGCAGATGCGCAACCTGTTCACCACGGTTCTGGTCTCGCAGGGCTCGCCCATGTTCCTCAGCGGCGACGAGATCGGCCGCACCCAGCGGGGCAACAACAACGCGTACTGCCAGGACAACGAGATCTCCTGGCTCGACTGGGCGCACACGGACTCGGCGATGCTCGCGTTCGTGCAGCAGGTGATCGCACTCCGTCGGGACGAGCCCGTGCTGCGCCGGCGTCATTTCTTCACGGGGACGTCCGCGTTCGGCACCGGGCTCAAGGACCTCTCGTGGTTTCTGCCCACCGGCAACGAGGTCACCGACCGCGACTGGAACGACTCACAGCAGCGCTCGCTCGGCATGATCCTCAGCGGCGCGGAGATCCCCGACCGCGACGCGCGCGGGCAGCGCATCAGCGGCGACACGCTGATGGTGCTGCTTCATGCGGGAGAGGAGGATGTCCAGTGGCTCATCCCGCGGGGTTGGGGCGATCGCTGGTCGGTGCTCATCGACACAGCGGCAACCGACAGTGCGGCACCGCGCGCGGTGCGCAGCGGCGACCACGCCGGCGTCGTCGCGCGCTCACTCCAGGTGCTGCGGCTTGAGCCCATCGGCGGCGCCGCGATCGCTCAGCCGCGCTTCTCCGCGAGGTAGAGCAGCACCGCCTTCACGCGGCGGTTGACGTCCAGCTCTTCGGACACGCCGAGCTTGGAGAAGATCGCGTTGATGTGCTTCTCCACAGCCCGCTCGCTGAGGAACAGCCGCGCGGCGATGCCTGCGTTGTTGCGTCCCTGAGCCAGGAGGTCGAGCACCTCCATCTCGCGCGGCGTCAGCTCCGCGAGCGCTGACGCCGGGGCGCGCGTGCGCGCCTGTACGAGCACCTCGACCACCTTGGGGTCGATGACCGAGCCGCCACGGGCGACCTCCTGCACCGCGATGACCAGCTGCTCGATGTCGGACACGCGCTCCTTCAGCAGGTAGCCGCGACCGGCCGCGCCCTTCTCCAGCAGCGCAAGCGCGTACTCGGGCTCGATGTACTGGCTGAGCACCACCACGCCCACTTCCGGCCGCTCGTCGCGTAGCTTCTCGGCAGCGCGCAACCCCTCGTCGGTGCCCGTCGGAGGCATGCGGATGTCGGTGATCACCACGTCCGGGTTGTTCTCCGCGATGGCCCGCTCGAGCGACGGGAGGTCGGCTGCGGTGGCGACCAGGTCGACCTCGTCGACGCTCTCGAGAAGCTGCCGGATCCCTTCGCGAAGCAGGTAGTTGTCTTCTGCGACCACAACGCGAATCACGAGCGATGAGTATGGCGGGCCGCACACCCCCCACACGGTGTGGCTGCCACCCTGGCGCTATGCGTCCACAGAACTTATGGTTGGCATGGAGAAATGGGAGCGACAGCTGTGAAGGTTCTCATCGTCGACGACCAGGAGCCGTTTCGGGCGGTGGCCCGGACGGTTGTGGAGCTGACCGATGGGTTCGAGGTCGTGGCCGAGGTCGAGACCGGCGAGGCGTCGGTCGAGGCCGTGGAGCGACTCGAGCCGGACCTGGTGCTGATGGACGTCAACCTGCCGGGCATCAACGGCCTCGAGGCCACGCGCCGCATCGTGGCGGGCACGGCCAACGGCTCGCATCGCCCGGTGATCGTGCTCGTGCTCTCCACGTACGAGGCCGGCGAGTACGGCGGCCAGGCCACCGAGGCCGGCGCAGCGGCGTTCATCCCCAAGTCGGAGTTCGGCCCCGACCGCCTGCTCGACGCCTGGAACGCAGCCACGTCCGCGGCGTAGAGTCCGGCTCCGTGAGCGTGACTCCGGTGCCGGAAATGGACCTCCAGCTGGTGCCCGTCCCGGTCTCCGACGTGGACCGGGCCATTGCGTTTTATCAGCGCGCCGGCTTCGGCGACCTCCGCGACATCCAGGTGACGCCCGAGATGCGCGTCGTCCAACTCACGCCGCCGGGCTCGGGATGCGCGATCGTGTTCGGTACAGGGATGGGGCCGATCACCGACATGGAGCCGGGTTCGGTGAAGGGCCTGCATCTGGTCGTCAATGACATGAACGCGTCCCGCGATGCCCTGATCGCTCGAGGCGTCGATGTCGGCCCCATCGACGACATGGGCGGCGTGCTCTACGCGGGCTTCGCCGACCCCGACGGCAACCTCTGGATGCTCCAGTGGTGGCCGCCCAACATGGGCGGCTAACGCCTTAAGGCGAGGCCAGGCTGGACCCGAGTCAGCCGCTCCGGCAGGTCTAGGGCGCGTGCGCCCATGAGCCCGACGGGTTCGTCTGCTGCTCGGCCTGCGCGGCGAGCTCCTCGTCCTGCTGCTGAGCCTCGCACGCGGTCTGATACTCATGGCGCGCAGCAGCCCAGTCGTTCAGGAACACGCGCTCGGGCGTGCCGTTGCGCGGCGTGCCGAATGATGCCAGGCCGCCCAGCGGCGGGACGGTGATCACGCCCTCCTCGGTGCGCGCGATCTGCCAGCTCCCCTCGTGTACCAGCCAGTGATGGCGATAACACAGGAGCACCATGCTGTCCGTGTTGGTGCCGCCCTTGTGTG
>JBOHUE010000066.1:0-20321 GCA_050734185.1 Candidatus Dormibacteria bacterium
TCCCTGCGCGCGACGTCGAGGAAGCGGGGCGCGCCGGGGCACTGGCGTCCGCGCTCACGGTGCTGACCCGGCCGCCGCGCGCGCGCCGCGGCCAGGCGGAGTCGATGTCGCTCGATGCAATCGCCGCCGAGGTCGGGCGCGACGAGGAAGTGGTGCGCGAGTGGGCGGGCGCAGGGCTGCTCGGCGAGCCGATCGAGGCCGGCGTGTGGCCACCTCGAGCGCTGGAACGAGCGGCGCTGATCGACTACCTGCTGCGGCGCGGCGTCCCTGCGCGCGACGTCGAGGAAGCGGGGCGCGCCGGGCGGCTGCCGCTGCTGGTGCTCGAGCGCGTTGTCGGTGGTGAACCGGTGCTCACCGGCGAGGAGGTCGCGAAGCGAGCCGGCGTTCCGGTCGAGCTTGCCGAACGCGTGTGGCAGGCGTTCGGATTCCCCGCTGCTGACCTCACCGAGCGGCGCTTCACGCGGCAGGACGTCTACGCACTCCGCGTCATCGGCGCGCTCCGCAGCGTGTTCACCGATGACGACGTCATCGAGGCGGCATCGGTGGTCGGCCGGGCGATGGCGGAGGTGAGTGCGGCGTCGGTCGAGCTGTTCCGCCGCCGGGTGACTCAGCCGTACATCGAGGCAGGGATCGGCGAGCTGGATGCGTCCCTTCGCCTCGCGGCGATGAGCGAGGTGTTGATCCCACCCCTGGAACCGGTGCTCGAGGTGGCGTTCCGCCGGCATCTGCAGGCCGCGGTGCAGGCCGAGGCCGCCCTCAGCATCGAGGAGGCCGAGACAACGGCGGGCGATGTGCAGGCCGTGACCGTCGGCTTCGCCGATCTCGTCGGGTTCACCACGCTGTCGGAGCGGCTCGACCCTCTCGAGCTCGGCGCCATGGCGACGCGCCTGCTGCACACGGCTGAGCCGCTGTTCGCAGCGAACTCGACGCGCACGGTGAAGAGCATCGGCGATGCCGTCATGTTCACTGCGAGGGCGCCCACCGATGCATGCCGTGCCGCACTCGAGCTGATTGATGCCGCGAACGCTGCGGATCTCCTTCCGGTGCGCGCCGGGCTCGCGTGCGGTCCGGTGCTGCGCGCGTACGCCGACTACTTCGGGCGCACGGTCAACATCGCATCGCGGCTTTGCGATACCGCTGCGGCAGGCGACGTGCTGCTGCATCTTCCGGAGGGCGCAGCCGACCCCGCGGTGTGGCGCGCCGCGGGGCTCGAGCTGAAGCCGGTGCGACGCGTGTCACTCAAGGGCATCAAGCGCCCGGTGGACGTGTTCAGTGTGCGCCTCGCCGGCTGAGCGAGCCGATCCGCGCGTGGCGCGCATCGACGCGCTGATTGATGCGGTGTCCCAGGTCGCCATCGGTTCGACGTTCAATCAATTCCGCTGCAGCGACGGCGACGACTGCGGCGCTGACGCGCCGTCGATCCGTCGCGACAACCTGCGCGCGTACCTGAATGCTCGGTTGCACGCGCCGGTGGTGTTCATCGCTGAGGCAGGTGGTTGGCGCGGCGCTCGCTACTCCGGGCTCTCGCTGTACAGCGAGCGCCAGTTCGACTCACTCGAGCCCGGCCTGCGGTACTCGTCGCATCAGCCAGGCGGCTGGAGCGAGCCGTCCGCCACCGTGACGCAGCGCGCGATCGCCCCGTGGCGGTTCGACGTCGTACTCTGGAACCTCGTGCCGACGCATCCACGCCGTGACGGCGATCCGCACACCAACCGCACGCCGACGCGCGCTGAGATGCGAGAGGGCGAGCCGTTCACACGTGAGCTCATCGACGTGCTGCAACCGCGCCACCTCGGAGCGATCGGGCTGGTCGCGGCGCGCGCGCTGGGGCCCGGCGTGCCAGTGGTGCGGCACCCGTCGCACGGCGGCGCAACGATCACGCGAGAGCAATTGCGCGCACTGCTGACCGAGTGGATGCACAGCGCGGCATGAAGACGCGATTCACGGAGCTCGTCGGGTGCACGCTCCCACTGCAGCTTGCGGTGCTCGGTGGCGCCGGCACCGCGGAGCTCGCCGAAGCGGTCGCCGCGGCAGGAGGTCTCGGGATGGCGCCCGCCGGCGTTGAGTTCTCCGCCACCGCACATGGAGCAATCGGCGTCGGATTCCTCATGCCCTTTGCTCCTGCGCTCGATGTCGTCGCGGAGGTCGCGCAGCACGTGCGCGTTGTGGAGTTCTTCTATGGCGAGCCGAGCGCCGAGTACGTACGCGTCGCGCACGGCGCCGGAGCGCTGTGTTCGTGGCAGACGGGTTCGGTTGCCGAGGCGCTGGCGGCGGAGCAGGCCGGCTGCGACTTCGTTGTGGCGCAGGGCACCGAGGCCGGTGGTCACGTTCGCGGCGTGATGCGACGCGACGACCTCCTCGTGGGAGTGCTCGCGGCGGTGACAATCCCCGTGGTCGCGGCCGGTGGGATCGCGACCGCCGCCGCGGTCGCGAGCGTGCTGGCGCTGGGAGCCGACGCCGTGCGGATCGGCACCGCATACGTCGCGTCCGAGGAATCGGCTGCACATCCGGCGTACAAGGCCGCGCTCGTCGCCGCAGCCGGGCCGGAGGACACCGTGCTCACGACACACTTCGATGAAGAATGGCCGGCCGCGCCGCATCGTGTTCTGCGCACGGCGCTGTCTCGTGCCGAGCTCAGCGGTAATCGCAGCATCAACCCGCCGAGCAGCTACGAACCGGGTGACACGAGCGACATGGCGATGTACGCAGGTGAGGGTGTCGGCGCTGTCCACGCGGTCAGGGACGCGCGAGCAATCACCAGCGATCTGTTCGGCGCCATCTCCTAGCAACCAGGGCGTCTGGACCGTGCCTGGACCGATGGTTGAGCTCTGGTTGGGAGCCTGCGCCCTCGCCGCGCTTGCCGGCTGCAGCAACGGCTCTGGTTCGCTGTCCAGCACGGGCACCGGCCGTGATGCCGGCAGCGCAGGCGTCAACATCGGCACACCGGCGCAGCATGTCGCAGCGACGGATCAGCTCACGTTCAGCCCCACGACGCAGACCGTGCACGTCGGGGACATCGTGCAGTGGACCAACGACGGGACGGTGCCGCACACCGTCACCTTCGAGACCCAGCCTCACCTCACCGATCCGTCAAACCTTGACCCTGGCGACACCTGGGAGGTGAAGTTCAGCGAGGCGGGCACCTTCTTCTACTACTGCAGCATCCATCCTGGAATGGCGGGCGCGCTCGTGGTCACCCCACGTGCCGGGTGAATGCGGCTATGGCGCCGTCGGCAGCAGCTGCTCGTCGAGCCGGCCGCCGGCGGCGATGTAGGCGAGCACCGCGCGGTCGGTCAACCACTCGACGGGTGCGTGGTCGTCGGTCATCGGCGACGCGCTCGCGCCGACCACGTGAGCATCGGACGCCACCAGCGGCCCCAGCGACTGCACGTCGGATGGCAGCGTCTGCATCCGGTTGAGCAGTGTCGAGCGGCTGATCGGCTGCGTCAGCCCGACCACGAGCTCGTTGAAGCGAAGGGCCGGCCACTTCCACACCTGCGGGAACACTGACGCGACGGTGTCCGAGATGTTGCGCACCAGGTTGTCGTCGTCGGGAACGCGCTCCACGTTCAGTGCCACAGCACCTCCCGGCGCGAGGTGGTCACGCACCAGTAAGAAGAACTCCTCGGTCGCCAGCTGGAATGGGATGTACGTCTGCCGGTACGCGTCGACGACGATGAGGTCGTACTGGCTCGTGCTCGCGCGCAGAAACGCCCGCCCGTCGGCCGTGTACACGTGCAGTCCGGGGATCGAGCCCATCGCCATGTACGTGCGTGCGAGCTCGGTGACCACCGGGTCGAGCTCCACGCCGTCGATCGACGCGCCGGGATATTCAGCGGCGAGGCCGCGCGCCGTGGTGCCACCGGCGTTGCCGATCACGAGGATCCGCCGCGGCGGCACCGACATCATCGGTGGCACCACGAGCGACATGTCCCACTCGCCGCCGGTGAGCGTCGCGTCCTCGCGGTACACCGATTGATCGGCGACGCCCTCGTCGGTCCGCATGACGATCTTGTTGTCCGCCTCGCGCAGCACCTGCACGAACTGATATGCGTCTTCGCGTTCGGCGATGGTGCCGAACTCCGGCTTGGGCGCCGACGGCGGCACCGCGATCAGGCCGCCGACGACGATCGCGAGCACGATCGCGGGGCGAACCAGCAGCGGCAGCGCCGCGAGCGCGGTCGCCAGTGACGCGGCGAGCATCGTCCGCTGCGTGCCGATCGCGGGGATGAGGAGCAGCGCCGCACCGAACGTGCCCACGATGGCGCCGACCGTCGCCAGCGACGAGAGCCGCCCGCTCGTGCGCCCGGCCCGGGCGACGTCGCGGAGCGAGAGCCGGAGCGCGAACGGCGACACCATTCCCAGCAGCGACACCGGCACGATGAAGAGCAGCAGCGTCGAGAAGAACGAGCCGATGACGACGCCGACGCTCAGCGCATTGAGCCCGCGCACCGCGAGGTTGAGGAACGGCTGCGCGATGAACGGCAACACCGCAATGGCCGCGGACGCGAGCAGCAACACCGCGCCGAGTGCGCGCGGTGTCGGGTGGCGATCGGCGATCCTGCCGCCGAGCCAGTACCCCACCGAGAGGTAGACGAGGATCAGCCCGATGACGTTGGCCCAGACCACCGTGCTGTTGCCGAAGTACGGGGCGAGCAGGCGGGACGCGCAGATCTCGATGGCGAGCGACGCGGCGCCGGCGACGAACACGACCACGGGAAGCGAGCGTCGCGACGCCGCTATCGACGACGAGACGGCGCCCTGCTGCTCAACCGCTGTCACGAGGCGATGCTAGGCGACCGCGGACGGCGGGCTGGCTACGGAGCGTGAGCGGGTTCGGCCGGCCTGGCCCGCGTGGCAAGGTGCGTTCGCGACCAGGTGTCGATGGCCTCGATCACGCGCTGCAGGGCCTCGCCGGCGGCCGTGAGCTCGTACGAGGTCCGCGGTGGCATGTATGAGTGGACCTTCCGCTGCACGATCTCCAGCCCCTCGAGATGGTCCAGCCGGGACTTCAGCGTGGCGGGGTTGCAGCCACCGACGGCCCGGCCCAGCTCGTTGAATCCGAGCGGGCCAGGGAGCAGTGCTCGCACTATATGGAGAGTCCATTTCTCCTGCAGCACTGAGATCGCGTCGTAGACCGGGCAATACCCCCCTGCCGGCTCCATGGCTGGCTCCGAGTGTACGCCGCAGCTGGCGGGTTCAGGTGTTTCTCGCATCGCTTGACTAAATATAGCACTACGTGGAATACTGCGCTATGTCCGGTAGGGACCGGACCCCCGCTCGGGGGCAGCCGAGCACCCAGGAGAACCAGGAAATGCCTTGGGACCTCGACGCAAACCACACTTCGATCAGCTTCAGCGCGAAGCACCTCGGCCTTGCCACCGTCCGCGGTCGCTTTGAGCGCGCCACCGGTGACATCGAGCTGGACGACCCCAACGACCCGACCACCGCGCGCGGCACGGTCACCATCGAGGCGGCGAGCCTCACCAGCGGCAACGAGCAGCGTGACGGGCACCTCCGGAACGCGGACTTCCTCGATGTCGAGAACTACCCGGTGATCACCTTCACCGCGACCAAGATCGAGCACGTCGGCGACGACAACTACCGGGTGGACGGCGACCTGACCATCCGCGGCCAGACCAAGCCCGTCTCGCTCGCCTACGAGCACGGCGGGACCGCGGTCGATCCGTACGGCAACAACAGGGTGGGCGGCAGCCTTGTCACGACCATCAACCGCTCCGACTGGGGCCTGAGCTGGAACGTCCCGCTGGGCAACGGTGGCCTGCTGGTCAGCGACAAGATCAAGCTCGAGATCGACGGCCAGTTGGTTCAGACTCAGGAAACAGCGGTGCCTGCGGGCTCGCAAGCGTCGAGCACGAACTGAGGAAACCGTATGGCAGCGACACCAGAAGAGATCCGCTTCTACGTCGACCCCCGATGCCCGTGGTGCTATCAAACGTCGCGCTGGGCGCGCCGCCTCGAAGCGCTGGGCGAGGTGAGCATCGACTGGAGGCCCTTCTCCCTGGAGGTCGTCAACAAAGGCGATGATGGGCGACGGGCGCCGGACTCGGGTTCGGCGCCCGCGCTGCGCCTGCTCACCGCCGTGCGAGCCGGCTTCGGCTCCGAGGCCGCCGGCACGTTCTACTCTGCGATCGCCGGTGCCGTGCACGAACAGGGCGCCGAGGTCGACGATCCCGCCGCCCTGGGCGCCGCGTTGCTTGCAGCCGGCGTCGACGAAAACTTCGCAGCCGACGTGCTCCGCGATCCTCTGAGCTGGGACGCTGTGCTCGCCGAGCACGACGCTGTCGTGGAGGAGCACCGTGCGTTCGGCGTGCCGACGATCCTGCTCGCGACGGGCGAGGTGATGTTCGGACCGATCATCGTCGACGTGCCTGACGACACCGAGGCGGTCGAGCTCTGGCGTCACTTCACGTGGCTCACGCGCAACAGCAACTTCGCAGAGCTGAAGCGCAGCCGGACCGCACTGCCCGATCTGGAGAGCATTCGCCGGTATCGCGCTCAGCGCGCCAAGAAGGCCGCCGCTGCCTGAGACAGCGGCACTCAGAGAGGCGGCGGTGGGCCCGCGCTACAAGTGGATCGCGCTGTCCAACACCACCAACGGCATGCACGTGGGATCCCCTGACACGACGTCGTCGGCGACTGTCCGCAAGGCGTCCGGGCAGCACTCCTAGAGTTCAGCCCGCGGGTAGGCCGGTGACGGCCTGGTAGGTCTCCGAGGAGGGCGACGCATGCTGTCCCACGCTGTTCTGTTGATCGTGCACGTCATGACGCTGGCCGCGGTGGCGCCCGCGCCATCCTCGGATGTGCTGTCCAAGCCTGTGCTCGACAACGTTGCAGGCCCACTGCTCACCAGCGCCCAGTTTCTGATCCCGTCTGCGGTCGCCATTTCGGGAATCCACAAAATGATGGAGCACCGAGAGAGTGGCGGCTCGTTTCTTGTGGACATGGTGACCAAGGGTGGCGGCGCGGTGCTGGTGCTGCAGCTCATCAAGTCGATCACAGGCATCGCGTGATGCACACGTACCTGTTGTCCGTCTCGCTCTCGCGCATTCGCGCCATTGAACCGGTCATGCGCGCGACGCGGGCCGCGGTCATCGAAGGAAGTCACGGTGTGCCGGCGCTCTCCTCCGGCCCCGGCGACGAGCCGGTGCGGGTGGCGGAAAGCGCAGACGCACCAGGGTGGTTTCAGCGGCTGCCGGCGCGACCGTGAGTATCGCCCTCTCGCTCCTGGGCGCAATTTGGAGCTTCTTCACCGACCCGGCATCCTTTCTGAGTTCGGCGGCACACTGGACCGCGGGCTACACGATGCCGCCGCAGCTGCAGACGTGGTTCCTGGGGACGCTCGGCGCTCCCACGCAGTCGTGGGACGGCAGCGCCATCTATCAGGACGTGTATCGCGTTGTTCAGGGGCCCGCCCTGCTCATCGCCGGCGTGGCGGGAGCGGGGCGAGTGCTTCGCGGCTCACTGGATCATCGACTTGCCGGTGGCAATGTCGTGCTAGACACGCTGCCGCGGCTGCTGTTGGCGCTTGCTCTGATCGGAGTTCCTGGCACGCGCATCAGTGTCGGCTACGTGGTGATCGCGTTCGCCGTTGACGCGTCCATGGTTTTTGGCCACGAGCTGTTCTCGCTGCTCATGCAGGCGCCGATGCTCCAGGGGCCGGCCGCTTCGGAGAACTGGCTCGACCGGCTCATCTCGTTGATTCTTGACAGCTCGGGAGGGAGCGTCCTTGTGGCGGCGGCGTTGATACCGCTCGTCATCCTCGTGCTCTATGCCCTCGTGCTGATGGTGCTGCGCACCGTGATGCTCGGCTTCTGCATCGCCACTGCACCGCTCTGCCTCGCGACGGTGGCGTTCGACGCCAACAATCGCTTCTTCCGCTGGTGGCTCGATCTCTTCATCGGCGTGCTCACGGCGCCGTCCGTACTTGGTGTTGCCGTTGCGCTGAGCCTTACGCTGGCGGCGAACCTGGTCACCGTTCAGCCGCCCATCGGCGCTCTCCTGGCGGTGATCGTCACGTGCGGCGGCCTCTGGATGGCGGCGAAGATGGTGCACGCACTCACGTGGCGTCACTTCGGCCACGGCGGCGCGATCGCTGGGTTCACCGCCGGCGTCACGACGATGCTCGCTCCACTTCACAAGGTCGCGGAGGTGGGAAACCTCGCGTCGACGTTCAGCGGACGGGGCGGCGGTGGGTCCGCCGGCGCAGCGAGCAGGCTCGCGGCGTCAGGAGGGCTCGCTGCCCCAGGCGTCGGCGCTCGGCTCTCGTCATCGCTGGGCGCCACCGTTGCGGCTACCAACTCCGGCGGAACGCCGAACATCGCTGGGGCGCTCGGGGCGTCGGGTCGCGCTGCAGTCGCGGGGCTGGAAGCGCAGTTCTCCCAGCACGCGTTCAGCTCGTTTGCCGGGGAGCGCTCGGGCCGCGTTGATGCCCTGACGCGCGACATTCCAGCGGACAGCATCTCCGCCGGTGCTCGCGCGACGGTGGCCTGGGATCGGACGACCTCTTCTGAGCAGCATGAGTTCGCCGAGGACCATCTGGCGCACTGGCTGGGCCGTGCGAGCGGCGCCGCCGGTGATGCCGGGACCGGCGCGTTCACAACCTTCGCGGGGGTGCCCGCATGACTCGCATTCGCGTGCCGCTCGCCGTCGACGCGCAACTTCGCATCCCGGTCGGTCCGGCCCTGCTGCCGCTTCGGGCGGTCGTGCTTCTTGCCGCGGTGAGCCCAGTGGCGTTCCTTTCGCTGCAGCTCGGAAGCGTGAACGTGAGCTATCGCATCGGCATCGCGATCACGGCTCTGATGTTCGCGTTTGCCATCGCCCTGCCTGAGCGGGAGGGTGTGTGGATCGGGACGTGGTGCGCGTACCGGCGGGTCCGTCCGCTGCTCCCGACGGCAGTGGTGGGCGGCACGCCCCGGCGCGCCATCGTTCACGCGGTCGGCGAGGGGACCCAGGTGATGCGAGTGCGAGCGCCGTTCGGCATTCTGCGGCGGATCCCCCGCCTCGCACACGTGACGTGCATACCGACTCTCACCGCTGTTGAGCCCGGGATCATCCGGCTGCAACCCGGCGGCGCTCGCGCCGTTCTCCTGCTCGAGGGGCCGCAGGGTTCGCCGGCCGGCGACGCGTATGCGACGTGGTCGAGTCGGATGGTGGACTGGCTCCTGGGAGTCGAGTGCCCGGCGCAGCTTGTGACCGTCGTCAGTCATCACGACGGACATCGTGCTCAGGTTGCCTTCGATCGGTCGACCGAGCACGCGCCGCGGACGCCGCTACTGGAGTTGGAGCGCGAGCTCAGCGGCGCCGTCGCGGACCAGAGCATTGGCTTCCGTCATCATGTTGTCTTTTCGCCAGGACTGGCTGGAACTGACGGGGTACCACGAGCGGCAGGCCCTACCGGGGCAGCCTCCGACGCCGCCGCCGTCCGCGTGCTGCAGCTGGCACAGCGGTTGGCGGTCGGCTCGGGGTTGGACGTCAGCGTCCCCGATCGTGACGACCTTGGCGCGCTGCTTCGTCAGACCATCCTCGGGGCGTCCGATCTCGCTGCCGACACCGGCGGAGTCGTTCACATCGGCGATCACTATCAGGTCGCGCTGACGGCGACGAAGCTGCCACCGATGGTGCATTCGGGAATGGTGGTCGAGTCACTGATGCGGTCCCGGGCTCGGGGCGTTGCGTCACTCCACATATTTCCCGTCGCAGCCCACGTCGCTCGCAAGGCACTCGACCGGCGTCTGGCACTGCGTCGATACACCGCTCGCGAAGGCAACACGAGTGTTGACAACGAGGTTGCCGCGACCGACACCGCCGAGACGCTCGCGGCGCTGGCGCGACGCGACCTGCAACCCTGCCGCGTCGCGCTCACGCTGACTCTTGTTGGAGACGAACGAGCGCAGGTCATCGACAGCGCCGAGCGCGTCCTCGGGCTGCTTACCGGCCAGGGGTTCGAGGCCAGCGTTGCAACGCTCCCGGGCCTGCTACCGTCCATTGCCGCTTCGCCGGGCTCGTCGCCGCTGCGTCGGAGTCTGCAGCTGACGTCGGACGGCGTCGCAGCGTGCCTCGTCCCCGCGTTGGGAACGCCGTTTCTGGAGATGAGCGAGCCACTCGTCGGCATCAGCGAGCTCACCGGGGCACCTGTGCACGCGTCTGTGTGGACGCGCGCGAACCACAACGCGATCGTCGTGGGGAGCTCCGGATCGGGGAAGAGCGTCACCGCGAAGACACTGCTCATCCGCCATCTGCTCCGGGGCGCGACGGCCGTGGTGATCGATCCCGACTCCGAGTACCGCCGCGCGATGAATGCCGTCGGTGGCACGCATCTCGAGCTTGGCGAGGATGCTCTTAACCCACTCGCGGTGGCAGCTGCGATCGCGCCGGACTCGGCGGCGAGCCTCGTGCTGCCCGTGTTGAGCGTGATGGCCGGCGACGAGAAGGGCGTGCGCGACGGACGGCCGATCCGCCGACTACCGGACGAGGACCTGGGTTGGCTCCACACCGAGGTTTCAGCGTTTTTTCGCGGCGCAGCCGAGTCCGGCGCCAACGAGCCGGTGCTCAGCGATCTTGTCGGCTTCCTCGACACCACGTCGGCGAACCGAGCGCTCACCGTGCGCGAGGTGGAGCGCGCGTGGCTGATCACGGCTCGCCTGCGGCGCTTCACGCAGGGTGACCACGCCGCGGTGTTCGATCGACGGTCGACCTTCGAAGTAGGACGCGCACCCGTCGCGATCGGACTTCGTGAGCTCTCGCTCGCGTATGCGTCTGACCTCACTCCGGCCCTCGCGGTGATCCTGACCGCGGTGCTCGCGGCGCTTCACCGCGCGGAACGGCGCCTGATTGTCGCCGTCGACGAGGCGCACCGGATCACCTGCGACCCCGATGCCGGCGATGTCCTCGGGCGTCTTGTGAGACAGGCGAGGAAGTACGGCGCCGGCGTGTGGATGTGTTCGCAGCGGGTTGAGGATTTCGTCGGCACCGAGCTCGGCCGAACGCTTGCGGCGACGGCGGCCACCAAGGTCGTGCTCGGCGTCGAGGAGGCGGCGGTGCGGGGCGTTCGCGAGGCGTTTGCCTTGAGCGATGAGGAGGTGGCAGCGATCAATCCGCCCGTCACGGGCCGCGCCGTCCTCATCTCCGGCCACGACCGAACCCTCGTCCGCGTGCTCGCCGGCAGCGCGATCCTGGCAGTGGCCGAGACCAACCCGCGGGATCAGCACCCCACGCCGGTCGCAACTGGACCATAGGAGGTGGCCGCCCCCGCCGCTGCCGCGGCCGCAAAGGCGCTCGCGAAGCGAGCGCTGATCAACCGCGTCACGAGCAATTCCGAACACGGCATGCGCCGGATCGGATGCGGCTGCGCCGCCGCCGCCGCCGTCCTTTCTGTCGCAGCGATTGCGCTGCTTGCGGGATTCGTGGCGACCGCGTCGCCACTCGAGTTCGCAACGGTCGATCTCGCGCCGCGGGGGATGGCGAGCGCGACGGTGCCGATCGCTTGCCCAGACCTCGCTCCGAGCCAGGGCTACGGCAACACCCCATATGAGCATCCCCACACGGGCATTGATCTCATATGTCCGGCGGACACACCGATTGCGGCCATCTCCACCGGTGTTGTTCACCAGCGGCGTGGCCCCGGCGTCGCGTGCCTCTTCCCCTCGGGAGCGAGTGGAGGGCTCGGCAGGTACGCCGAGGTTGACTCCGGCGACGTCGCCTATATCTATGGGCACCTTGATCGGTTCGCGCTCGCCGACGGCACTCAGGTGGTACCGGGGACCATCATTGGCTACGAGGGAACGAGCGGCTGCTCGACGGGGTTCCACCTACATTTCGAGGTCCGGGTCGCGGGGAGGGCAACCAATCCATGTCCGTTCCTTCCTCTGGGATATCCATCGGTGCACGATGCGGCGGGCGACCGCTGCTGGGGTCCGGCTCCGCCGTGACGTCGTCGCCCGGCGGTGACCTCGAGAGATGAGTCATCGACGCGTCGCCGCAGCCACGGTGCTCACGCTTGTCATCGCGGCAGTACTGGCGGTCATCGTGTACACGGAGCACGCCAACGCCACGCAGACGATCAGCGTGCTCGTGCTCGCGCACGACGTTCGGGCCGGCTCCACATACGCCACCGGCGATGTGCAGCGGCTCGAGCTGCACGGCGGCGGCGACGCATTCAACTATCAGACGCGCGCGCCCGGTGCGCAGACGAGCCGGTACGCGCGGGATTTGAACGCGGGTGACATCCTCCGCGAGGACGACCTCGTGCCCGCGGTCACCCAGGCCGAGGTTGCCGTGACGGTGCAGGCTCCTCCGCCGCTGAACGCCGGCGACCACGTCGATGTCTTTGCCGCGTACGCCGGGCAGCAGCAGGCGCTCATCGGTCGTGGCGTGCTGGTGGAGACGGTCAACGCGAGCGCTCTCACGCTGCTCGTGCCGGCGAGTGACGAGCAGGCATGGGTCGCCGTGGGGTCGTCGAACGTTGCGCTCCACGTTGCGCGCGCGGCGCCAGGCGCGCAGGTCGACGGTCCACCGGTGAGTGCAGGCGATGCAATTCGCCTGCTCTGCGGTAGCTCGTGTACCGGGGCGGGAATGTCCCCCGCAGGGGTTCCGTGAGGACCGCGATAGCCGTTGCGACCACACGCGCGGGGCAGACGTCGACCTCGTGGGCGGTGAGCGTCGCCTGGACGCTTGCAGCGAACCGCTCGGTCGTGCTGCTGGACTGCGACATGGAGGGTGGGACGATCGCAGACATCCTCTACCTGCCGACCGGCGATCGCGGTATCGCGAATTGCCTTGGCGAGCGCCAATCCACTCCGGCAGAACTCGATGCACAGAGCGTGCCAGTCCCTGACCGGCCCAACCTCCGCGTCATTCCCGGTCTTCGCGGCACGTTTGGATTTGACGTCGCCGAATGTCTGCGACGACTCGGACCTGCGCTCCGTGGTCTGGGCTACGACACGGTGATCGCCGACCTCGGCCATCCGCTATCGCATCCCGGTTTGCGCTCCCCACGAGCCGCCGCCGACGCCATTTGCGGCACGTTTCAGCGCGTGTTCTTCGTCATGCGCGACGAACCCGCGCTGATGGCACGCAGCCTCGACGTACTCCGCAACGCGCGCCTCCCCCGAGGCGAGATTGTGATCTGTCAGCAGCGAGGTCGCGCTCTGCATCGCGTCCTCAACGAGTCACTCAAGCGTGAGCTCCCTGATCTGGCGGTGCGCAACGGGTGGTCGTGGGATGAGCGACGCGCCCTTCGAATTGCTGACACCGGCAGGCCTCTCACACTCCCAAGCGTCCAGCGGGATCTCGGGCTGTGACGACGGTTCCGGTCACGCTCGCGGTTGATCACGAACCCGATCGGCTCAGCGGGATGCACGCCGTGCCCTCCGCAGGCTGGCCGGACGTTCCCGCAGACGAGCGTGACGTCGCCATGGCCGTCGCCGGCGCGGTTCGGCGCCTGCGAGAGCACGAGCCAGCCTCCGTTGCCCACGAGGAGCGACTGTTCGCCGACGTCGAAGCCGTCATCGCACGATCGGTTGCGTCGCCGCAGACAAGCGGTCTGCCGCTCGCAGCGCTCTCCGAACTATCGAGCAACCGGGCATACCGCGCCGCCGTGGTGCGCAGTGCGGCGATTCTGGCGTCGCATCTGTACCCGCTCTCGCTGCTGGTGTACGGCGCAGACCTGGAGAACATCACCTGCTTCAGTCACGACCTGTGGATGGTGAGCACAGTCGGCCGCAAGCTCATGCTCACGGATGGGCCGTTCGCATCCGACGATGACGTGCTCGAGTTCTTCCGGCGCCTCATCCGGTTGCGCGGCGTCACCGGTGATCAGACCATCACCGACGCATCACCGATTGCCGAGGCGAACATCGGAAGCATCGTTCGCATTTGCGTCGCCAAGCGGCCCGCGGTATCCGGTCGCGCCGCAGTGAAAGCCGCGATCCGCGTGCCGGCGCGCTCCAAGGTGCGCGATCTCTCTGACTACGTGTCGCAGATGGTCATGCCCGTTGCTGTGGCCGAGTTCATCGAGGCGTGCGTGCTCGGACGCGCGAATATGATGATCGCCGGCGGCACCTCGAGTGGAAAGACAACGCTGCTGCGGGTGCTGTGCGGCATGGTGCCCTCCACCGAGCACATCGTCGTGGTCGAGGACGGTGCCGAGCTGCACCTCGATCAAGATCGCGGCGATGGGGAACCGTGGCACGTTCTTGCCTCCGCGATCTCCACGATCCCCTCGGTGCGAGCGGAATCCGATGCGCAACACCTGAGCATGTTCGACCTGGTGCGACATGCGCTGCGCTTCCAACCCGACCGGCTGGTGCTCGGTGAGTCGCGTGGCGAGGAGATGGCGGCGGTTTGCAAGGCCCTGATGACGGGCCATGACGGAAGCATGACCACCATTCACGCGGAGGACGCCGAAATGGCCCTCGACCAGGCGGTGCAGTACGTGATGGAGAACCCGCGATTCGCGGGGAACGATCGCCTGGCGCGACGCATCGTCGAGCAGGCGGTGCACGTGGTCGTGCACATCGCGAACCAGGACGGCCGACGTCGCATCACCGGCGTTCTCGCTGTCGAGCGCGGCGGCAATCACAAGTGGGTGTACCGGCAGGGCGAGGGCGGCGGCATTCAGCGCATGACCGATCTCGTCGGCAACCTCGGCCGACTCGCACCACGAGTCCGGACGCATCTGCAGAGTGATGTCCTGCCACTTCCGTGAGCGCGGGCATGCTGCCTGACCCGATCGTTCTCGTTGCCGGGGTTGCCGTTGCGCTCGCGTGCGGTCTCGCCCTGTCAGCCCTCGTCCTCGGTGCGACGCTGCCCGCACGGCGTTGGAGGGTCGCTCCGTTGCTCGATCGCGAGCGGGACCTGGCGGCTGAGCTCGGAGTCTCCTGGCGCGCGTGGCTCGTCGCGCGGGTCGCGAGCATCGGCCTGGCCGCGGTGCTCGGTCTAATCTCCGGCGTCTGGCTGCTCGTCCCGGGGCTCGCGGCCGCTGCCTTCGCCGGCGGTCGTTTCATCGCCGCCGGTCCGGCCGCGCGCCGCCGGCTGCGCATGGAGCGAGCGTTTCTTGCGCAGCTCCGTGTCCTGCGCGAGCGTATGGCGCTGGCGCACCAGTCCCTCGACACCGCGCTGCTCGAACTTGCCGCCGAACCACCGCGAGAGCTCGCCGTCGTGCTGGCTCCTCTTCGCGGGGGCGGGACCATGGCAGAGAACATCGCGGCTTGTGGCGACCAGTCGCGGTCACCACTCATCGAGGGCGGGTGTGCCGTTCTTCTGTGGGCGCGCACGCGAAGCCTCGACGCGTTGATCGACGCCATCGATTCGGTGCTGCTGCCCGTTGGCGAGGCGCAGCTCGCTGTCGAGGAGGAGTCGCTGGTCACCTTGACGCAGCAGCGTGCGGTGATCTTTGCGATGGCGGCTCTGATGGCGGTGATGCTCGCGACGCTGCTCCGCGTCGACTCGTTCCGCGCGTACTACGCGACGCCGGTCGGGACGCTCGTACTTCTCATCGCGCTCGCGCTGTTCGCCGGTCTCACGCTCGCGGTCGGGCGAGTCGTGAGCGTTGCTCGCTGGACGCGCTGGAATCTCCAGGCGATGCTGCGACACGACGGCGGCCCGCATGCTTGAGGCTCTGCCGTACCTCGCTGCGGCCGCGGCCGCGCTGGCGCTGTGGTGGTTGGGCATAACCCGGCTCGGCTTGCTTCTCCCCGAGGAGGTGCGCGCATGGCGCAGGCTGGCGTCACTCCGCGGCCATCCGCTCCCTGAATCACGCCTCGAGCGCACTGTGCGGCGATCGTCGTGGCTGCAGCGCGTGCAGGATGAGCTCGACCTCGATCGCCTCTTGGCACAGGCGAATCGCGCCGACTCGCCCCTCGCGTTTGTGGGAAAGACCGTCGCCCTTTCGCTGCTGGTGTTCGGGCTGTGTCTGCTGTCGGACGCGGCGTTCCGCGCTGCCGGCGGCAGCTGGCCCGCACCTCCATGGATCGCGCTTGCGTTCGGCGCTGCAGTGCTGCCGCTGAGCGTCGCCGATCTGCATATGAGTGCACGCAGGGCTCGCGACGCGACGGCGCGGACGCTTGGCGACATGCTCATGCAGGTCGCGGTGATCACTGATACTCGCGGCCTGCAGGTGCACGATGCGATACGTACGTTGTCCCGCTGCGCGCGCGACCCGTCGCTCGCCGGGCTGATTGACCAGGAGGCGTATCGCCGCCTCGCGGCAGGCCCCCATCGCAGCACGGTCGAGCTGTACCGAGCGGTTGCGACCGCCTATCGCATCGAGCTGCTCGCCCAAGTGGCGGACGCGGCTGCCTCCACGAACATCGGTGTGCCCGAGCGCGAGGCTTTCACGCACCTGGCGCTTGCGGTGTACGCGAATCGGCTCAGCGTCGCGCGCTCCCGCGCAGCGCGCGCCAAGGTCCTCGTCACTCTGCCGGTCGCGGCCATGTTGATCCCGCTGCTTCTCCTTGTCGCCGCTCCGACGTTCCAGTCGATCAGCAGCGGTCTTGGGGGCGGATGACCACTCTGATCCGTCGCACGCTGCCCGCTCCGGCGTTTGCCATCGCGCTCACGGCTGCCGCGTTGGTGGTGCTCGGGCAACCCGATCCGGCTGCCGCCGCGAGGTTCTTCGCGGGCGGGGAGCCGACGATCGCAGATGCTGAGGCGGTCGTGTCGCTGATCACCTGGGTCGTCATCTCAGCGACGGCGATCGCGTGCCTGGCAATATCACTGCGCGCCTTGACACATTCGGATCTCATCACGCGGCGGTCGCGACGTGCCGCGCTCTTCTGCGCGGCCGGAGTGCTCCTGCTGGGGGTCGCGCTGATACAGCGCAGCCTGCCGGTATCGGTCGACGTCTGCTGCGGCGATGAGCTCACCGCCGCCCACGAGGCTCAAGCACTTGGCGGCCGCTGACCGGGTACAGCACGCCGTCGTCGTGCTGGTCGAGGATCGAGCCGAAGCCGCGACGCTTGCGGGCGTGATCGAGGATGTGGTCGATGCCGAGTCCACCGTGACGCGCATCCCGCCCGTCGCGAGCCCTGCGTTCTTCGCTGACGCTCAGGCGGCCGCCGATCTGGACCGCTGGTGGAATGCCGCGATTCCCCCGGGCGCCGTGCCGCTGTACGTGCTCGACTTCAATCCAGCGATCGTGCCGTGGCTGAGCGGCCTCGACGGCAGCTTCATCGTCCGTGGCTGCCCGCCCGAGCTCGCGGACGATCGGGACATGGCGGTGGATGCGATCAGCGCCGCGACCCCACTCGAGTTCGCAGCACACGTCCTGCGTCACCTCGCGACGGCCGGCGGCTGCGACGCGGAGGAGGCCGAGGGGCTCCTCGCCTTCGCGCAGGCCACGCGGCCGGCCGCCATCCCAACGAACGGGCATGCCCCCGACCCCTTCGAGCTTCTCGCCTCGATGCCGCCGCCGCCGCCTCCGCCGCCGCCGCCTGCGCCTTTCGACGCACCGATTGCGGGCGGCATCCACGGTCGGTTCGACTCCCTCGCGCCCGTGCAGGACACGCCGGCCACCAACGGCACGCGCCGCAGTCTTGGGGAGTTGCTCCGGCTCCCGTCGCTGCGCACGTTGCGTTCGCGCGGCGAGCGGTCGGACGATCTCGAACTGGCGCAGGAGCTGGCCCAGCGGGGCTCGACCATCGTCGCAATCGGCTCGCGCAAAGGCGGCGTCGGCAAGACGAGCCATGCGGCCGGAATGGCGATCGTGAGCGGGTCCATGCTCGACGCGATCGGTCATCGCGCGGTCATCGTCGATGCCAACGTCGCGAACCCGGATGCTTGGGGGGTCTTGAACCTGCCGCCGGGGGCCGCCACCGTGCGGGACACCGTCGCGGCTCTCGGTGCGAACCTCGACCCCCCGAGACCCGTGTTTGCCACGACGCCCGCGCTGGCCTGCTACCCGGAAGCGCGAGAGTCATCCGAGTACTCGCGGCACGAGATTCGCCTCCTGGCCGCCCACCTTCGCCGCGGATTCACGCTGGTGGTCGTCGACCTCTCCAACCGCCTTCCCGACCCGACCGGCGGGCCCGAGGCGGCAGCCGCGGCGTACTGGTTGGAGATTGCCGACGTCGTGGTGTTGCCGACGGCGTGGTCGAAGCAGGACTTCAACGGCGTACTCGACTACCTCGAGCTGCCCGACCTGCCGCCCGCGGTCGTCGCGTACATCACGCCCCGGACGCGTCGCCATCGCGAGCACCCGCTCACGCAGCGTTATCTCGACGCGATCGCGCAGCAGGCTCGCTCGGTCGTGCAGCTGCCGGACGAGGCCGACGCCGTGCGCTACGCCGGCATGGCCGGCGTCCCTCTCGACTCTGTCTCGCGCCGGCTGCGGGCGGGATACCGCTCCCTCACCGAGGCGGTCATCCTCGCCGTCGACGCCGAGCAGTGAGGTCGCTGGCGCGATCCCGATCCACGCGAGCTCGCCTCGCCGACGAGCTTCGCGAGCGCCGGCTGATCGAGTGCCGTCGCGCCGTGGAGGAGTTCGTGGTCGGCCTCGCGCTGCTCATGTCGGGCCACGAACCCGAGCTCGCTCACTGCGCAACGCGCGGTCTGATCGCTCGCGTTCGCGTGGCACTGGTCCCGCTGTTGAGCAGCGATGCGATGGTACGGCCCGACTTCGGGTCACATGGTGAGCTTCGTGTCGACGGCGATCTGCTCGATGTCGGGCGACCGGTGACCGCGTGGGTGGAGTTCGAGGACCGATCGATGCGCCAGGTCGGGGGCCGGCGAATCGCGTCACCGCGCCGGCGCGTGCGCCTCCGCCTGCTCCTGTCGCTGCAACCCTGTCAGGTGACGGACATGGCCGCGTCCGTCGCCGACGCGGTGTGACGCCGCTGGGCGAAGAGGGGACACCATCATCGAGCGCGTGGCGCCGGGCCACGCAGTATCTGGCCATTCCACTTGGCGGGCTTGCTCCAACGCATCGTCGTGTCGCGCTGCGCGCGCGGCTGTGGCGGCGCTATGACTCGGCCCTCCTGACGTCAGCCGGCTTGATTGCAGCCGCGGCTGCGATGCTTGTGGCAACGCTCCCGCGCGCAATCCCCGTGACGTTCCACGGCGCGCATATGCAGATCGGATCGCTGGTGCTTGATCGCGCGACGGAGTCACCGAGTCCCGGATACACGCTCTATCGCGGCGCTGCAGCCATCCTGGTTTCGGGGCTGGGGCCGCGAGCGCGCTCCGCAGGCACCGCCTCGGTGTCGGGCCACCGCACCGCCGGCGCCTGCGCGCCCGAATCGCAGCGAGCGGCGCCGCTCATCGACCGCTGCACGTTCACCATCGAATCGGCGCGCCTGACATCGCGCGACGTCTTCGACTCGCACAGCGCGACCTGGCGGCGCACGTACTCCGACGGCCGCGCCGTCGTGTTCGAGGACGGGAGCGCGGCGGTGGCGGCACCGGTCCCCTTGCCCCTCGGCCGCTGACGCGCGGGGTCTCGGCGGTGTTGGCTGCGACCAGCGGGACCGCGGTGCTATAACGGGCCCTCAGGTCGGTGGCACGTGCCGTGGAGCCCTCCCCTCCACGTAAAAATTGAGTCCCGGAGGCTTCGACGTTTGATCGGCAGAGTCGCGGGCTTCTTCCTGGTGCTGGCAGGCGCCTTCATGGCGGCCGGCACGCTCCCCAACTGGGTTACGCTCCACGTCGACGGCACCGCGCGCACCTACAGCGCGTTCACCATCGTGCCCAACTACCGCGATGCGATCGTCAGCCTTTCCATCGCGGCGGCCCTGGTGCTGTTCGGGCTCGTGCTCACCATGATCCCGCTGCTACTGGCGCGCGGGCTGGGCACGCTCGCCGGTCTCGGCGCCGCGGTCTGGGCAGGACTCCTGTACTTCTCGCTCCTGCCGCAGGTGCATTCGCTCATTGCGCCGCCGGCGGCCGCGCCGAACACGGTGATCGACGAGGGCCTCTTGATCACCGCTGCGGCCGGCTTCTTCGGCCTCATCGCCGCAACGCTCTGCGCGATGGCGCGCCCGCGCAAGGTGCTCCTCGGACTCGTCGCGCGGCCGCTCGAGGAGGCGGAGCTGGCGACCACGCCGCCGCCGCGTGCGCCCGTCAGACGGCGCGGGACACCGCGCACGCTGGAATCGGTCCTCGGGCCGGCGAATCCTGGACAACCAAGGCCGGGGAACGGCAGCAAACCCGCGCCACCGGTCCCGCAGCCGGCGCTCCCCTACGCCGAGCAGCGGCAACCCGTGCACCAGTCGCCGCCCCCGCAGCCGGCGGCGCAGTCGCACGCCCGCCCGCGCCAGGCACCCGTAGCGCGGCAGCCGCAGATGGCGCCGCCCCCGGCACCGCGA
>JBOHUE010000067.1:0-4149 GCA_050734185.1 Candidatus Dormibacteria bacterium
GTCCCGCCGCGTGGCCGTCGGGGTGGACCTATTAGGTGGTCGCGAGTGGACCTATTAGGTGGTCGCCAGTGGACCTATCACCTGGTCGTGGGTGGACCCATCATCTGGTCGCTGACATGTGGCTGAGCGACGCGATCATGCTTTGCCATCACGATCGGTGGGCAAGACCGCTGACACGTGGCCCATCGCGACCTGCGTTCCTCCGTCGAAAAGGCGAATGGAGCGAGGAGCTGTGAGGCCTGCAGGCATCGGTGCCCACAACCTAAGCGTTACATCCGTTTCCTTCCCTGGCAACAGCTGATCAGTGCCCTCGGCGATAGCTTCGAAGCCGAACAATCTGTCACCGCTCTCGCTGACGATGCCGCCGAACTCGCAGACACCACGCCAGCCGTTACGACGTGCGGACACTGAGCTATCCAGCGTGATCAATGTCCTCACACGAAAGCCACTCACGGCAGCGACCCTCCGATAGAGATGGGGCCGTACGGGAAATACTGGCTCGGGATGAAATACGCGCTGCCTTCGCGAGCGATCGTCTCATTCCAACTCTGTGCGAGAACGTCATTCGAAAACTCGCCTGAGGTCAGTGTGTAGGATCGGCCAGGATTGAGCCGGGCAAAATTCGCGGCCTGCTCCTGTGTCGGATAGAAGTACTTGCCATTACCAATCCCTTCGGGGACCCGGTAGGCACCCGACGATGATATGTCGGCTAGCTCCCCCGGTTCAACGGCGGTGTGTATCAATGCCGAGCCCGGGGGTCGAACCCGGACGGAGGTTGCCCTCCAGCGGTTTTTAAGGTGGCCCTTCGCGTGTCCGGGCTCAACCGCGGGCGGCCATTTCGTATTCAAAAGTGTGGTCTTAGAGAGCTCCACCGACCGCCCCGGACCGGGCGTGAGCGCGTCGTAAGGTGTCAGATAAGGTGTCACCGGCATCGAGGCGATCAGAAACTCTCGTGGCCCGGTCGGTGCCCACCGTCCTGCTGCTCTTCGACCAGGACTACCACGGTCCCTGCGACGACTTCCGAGTCCACTTCGAGGCGCTAGCTCGCCACGACCCCGAGGAACGTCAGCTCGTCAAGGGCCTTATCGAGTCGGGCGTGAAAACCAACCCCGTGAGTACTACTCAGGACTGCCCTGAGTCTCCATCAGACCCAGTCGGACTCACGGAGCGATCCCGTTTCATCTGTGGCGACGTGAAGTGCTCTAGGCCGCGAAGGCGTGGCTCTACCTCGGCTTAGCGTCTTCCGGTACCCATGCCGAGAGGCTGGACGCCTCACGCTCCCAGCCGTCGTACTCGCCGCCTTCGCGCGAAGATACCCGCTGGAGGTCGGCTGCCACCGCTTCAAGTGCTTCTTGGTCCGCAACGAGGTGGTTCGCCCGGACGAGGCAAATCGGCGGAGACACCCTGCACTCCACGCCGTAGCCGTCAGCATTCAGGTCGCGGGCAACCCGCCGTCCCACCGACTCGGATCGGAAGTACAGGTAATGCCAAACGCGCATCAGTGGGCGGCCGGCTGCGCGAGCGCCTTCGTGAGCAGAACCTCCACCGCGCCGGCTCCCAGCATGCCGTCCCTGGGTAGGAGCTTGTACCCCTCCACTGTGATGGGCGACTCGCGCGGAATCGCGTTCGGATCGTCGTCAGGGTAGTCCACCCGCCACGCACGATTGTCAATCTCGACGTGGCGAGCAAACTGAGGCATCGGCCAGTTCTGGCGCTCCCAATTCCTGCTGGAGCCGAGGATAGGCCACTCACCGCGAGCTAGCGAGAGCGCTCCAAAGCGCCTGACCATGACCGCCTGCGAAGCGCGAAGACCCTCCACCTCGTTCATGTCCGGAATGACAGGTAGTCGCGGACCGAAGAAGTAACCGAGTAGCACATCTCTGTCCGGCGCCATGCGCGCGATCACACCCACACCGAAACCGGCACCGTCTCTCAGCGGTACCGCAAACCAGTCTCCCTCTTGGTACTTCACCTTCTCGCGTTTCATGGCGATGCCGCCAAGAAGTCCTGAGCTGCCTGCATATACGTGTCGAGATTCGGGTTTCGCAAACTGATCGGCCGGATCCGATTAAGCGGCGCCCCTTGATACGCATCATAGGCAACCTGTTCGAGACCGCGTTGCTCAGCGTAGCTGTCGGTACGATATAGGGGATCGAGCTCCAAGTCCCGAGTCGTTGGGTCAAGTGCGTGCTCAGCCTGTCTCCGAGCAAGATCGTTCGTCCTGCCCGTGCGCACAACGCTGCCTTCCACATCGCGAAGCGCATAAACGCCGCCCCGCGCCTCTGAAGCAACCCCCGCTGTGGCATCGGTTGCGCCCTCGAGAAGTGTCTCAAGGCCCGCGGCGCCCTCGCCCGCTTTGCCGGCGACACCAGCACCTCCCAGTAGGGACGTCGCGGCGATCGTGGTGATCTGACCTCCCCAACAGAGCCCCTCGCAGCTTCCGGCGAGCCACGGGTTGTCCTGCGGTTTCACCCAGTCATTGACGATGTGCGCGGACGCTGGCGTCACCAGGCTTCCGAGGCCCATGAAGGCGCCCCAGGCTGCCTGCGTGACGCCACAGAAAAAGCCGTCGCACTTGCGGGCCTCCTTGGCCTTCTCTGTAGCTGCCGCAGCGTTCTTTTCAGCGACCGCTCGCATCTCAGCGTTGAACCTCGACCCAAGGTCGGAGAGGTACTGCTCATAGTTGTCAGATACTTCGTTCAACGCGTGGCATGCGCTGCGCCTCCCGGAGTCGCATGCGAAATAGAGGTTCAACTGCGCGATCAGCCCTTGCATCTGGGCTATCTGATCCCTTGTTTCCATGCACGAGTCGCTGTGGCAGCCGCTGTCCACGGGTCCGCCCCCCGGGGTCGCCGCTGGCGGCGGCGGCGCCTCGGTGCCGCTGTTCGTGCACAGATCCGCGCACGAGCCTCCGCCGCCACCACATTCGTCACCCGGCTGACACACCTGCCCGTTGCAGTCGCCGCACGGGTCATGCCCGGACGGATCACTCAGGTTGACCGGGTCGCCGTTGACGTAGTTGTAGCGGGCCAGCGTCAGCGGATCCATCGTCAGCCGGGCATTCGCGCTGCTGGGGGCGGCGCTGTACTCGTCGGGGGAGAGAAAGCTGCCCTTCGCTGGGTCGTACGTGCGCGAGCCCAGCTGATAGGTGCCGGTGCCGGGATCCCTGCGCCCACCGCGGTACCAGAACGAGTCGGGCGTATTGCCGCTGCTGTTGGTCGCCGTCGTCTGGGTGCAGGCCGCGACTCCCGGCGCGCTCTCCTGCGTGCCAAAGGGGTCATACAGCTGCGCACACGCCGGCGACGTCGCGCTGCCGAAGACGGCGCTGACGTTGCCGGAGCCGTCGGGCACGAGGTACTGCGTCGATGACCCAGTGCCCGCCGACATCAGCCCGGCATGGGTGCCGCTCGGTGTGAGGGCGTAGGCGACCTCACTCTGTCCCGTCATGTCTTCGAGCACTCCCGTCTTCGACAAGCCGTCGTAGTGCAGTCCGGTTGCCCCGCTCGCATTGGGATCGCGGTGGCTGATCTGCCGGTTCAGCCCGTCGTACGCGTACAGCGAGGTGGCGCCCGACGGACTCGCGCAGTTCACCGCCGCGGACTGCAGCGCCGCCGACATGCGGCCGAAGACGTCGTAACAGTACGACGCCACCGTGCTCGACGATGTGGCCACCGAGCTGAGCTGGTCGAAGCCGCTCGTGTAGCTGTACGTTGACGTTCCTGTCGGTGGCGATGTGCAGTTCGAGCCGGCGCCCGGCAGCTGCTGCGCAATGGAATCATCGGCGCGGTAGCAGTAAACCGAAGCACTGCCGCTCGCCGGGTCGGTATATGAGAGCCGGTTGCCCGTCGGGTCGTGGGCGATGCCGATCGCCGCCGCCCCCGACCCCGGGGTGAACGAGCTCAGCCGCCCCGCGTTGTCGTAGCCGTAGCTGTAGGTGGTGTTGCTGCTGCTGCAGGGTGTGCTCCCGGTGCCGAAGGTCATCGCGGTGATCTGGAAGGCCGCGTTGTACCCGTAGCACCAGCCGCCGGTCACCGTGCCGGTACTGCCGTACGTCTCCGAGCCCACACTGCCGTCCGCGCTGTAGTTCGAGGTGAGACGCAGGCCGCTCGGGTCGGTCTGCGTCTGCACCCGCCCACCGGCGTCATAGGC
>JBOHUE010000068.1:0-13989 GCA_050734185.1 Candidatus Dormibacteria bacterium
GGTGGTGGGCGCATAGCTCAGTTGGTACGAGCGCTGCCTTGACATGGCAGAGGTCATAGGTTCGATCCCTATTGCGCCCACCATCCCCGACGCCGCCTCGGCGGCGAACGGCGCGCGATGAGCACGGGCCGGGTAGAGGCGTTTAGTGACGGTGTCTTCGCCGTCGCCATCACGCTGCTCGTCCTCGACCTGCGCATACCGATCACGCGCGGGTCGCTCATCACAGCGCTGGCCGACGAATGGCCTGTCTTCGTCGCCTTCCTCCTCAGCTTCATGGTGATCGGCATCGTGTGGGTCAACCACCACACGCTGTTCCACCAGCTGCAGTTCGTCGACCGGCCGCTCCTGTTCTTCAACCTCGCCCTGCTGATGACCGTGGTGCTGATCCCGTTCGCCACGTCGCTGTTCGCCCAGTACGTGAGCGTCCCGGGAGAGCAGGCGAGCGTCGCCGCGGCGCTGTTCAACGGCTCGCAGCTGGTGATGGGCATGGCATTTCAGCTGTGCGGCTCGTGGGTGCACGCGCACCCGGAGCTGAGGCGCCCGGGCTCGCCGGTCGCAACCCCTCTGCAACGCCTTCGCACCGCGGCCGGCGTCTTCTTCTACGTCCTCTGCATCCCGGTCGCGTTCGTCAGCCCGCTGGCGGTGCTGGTGATCGACGGGGCGGTGGCCGTCTATTACGTGCTCGACCAATTCACGCTGGCGACCGCTGAGTGAGCCCCGTCATCTGGTAGCGTCGCGGCGCATCGGATCCGGGAAGGCGAAATGGCTGGTTCAGGGGGCGGCGCTCGCGGCGCTCAGCGCGGTGATGCTGGGCGCATGCGGCGGGACCAGCGCTCCCGGCGGCCGTCTCCCGCTGGCGTCGGCGACGCCCACTCCAATTCCGCATCTGCCCCAGGCCTCGCTGCACAACACGGGGGCGCCGCCGGCGCGCTTCGGCGCGGCGCTCGGGTTCGACGTCGTGACCAGGCAGCTGATCCTGTTCGGCGGGGCGACGGCCGGCGATCAGGCACACCCGGCCGACGCGGTGCGTCTGGCGGACACCTGGGCGTGGGACGGGCACTCCTGGACGCAGCTGCACCCGGCGATGTCGCCGCCCGCACTGTACGGCGCGCGTCTGGTCGATGATCCGGCGACCGGCCATCTGCTGCTGGTCTCCGGGAGCGGCACACTGGACTCGACCGGCGCGCTGCAGCAGATGGGCGTGTGGCTGTGGGGCGGTCAGAACTGGAGCCGCATCGCCGACAACCCGCTGCAGATGCAGTTCGCCGCCGTTGGTTCGGACCAGGCGCATCGCCAGGTGTTGCTCAGCGGTTTCGACAACGGGTATCTGCTGAACTGTGGCGGGCGTCTCAACTGCCCGGTGCTCCAATCCTTCGACAAGCCCGGCGCGTACCAGTACGGGGGAGGGCACTGGATGGCAGCGCCCGGAACGGCCCCGCAGTTCGCGGAGGGCGGCACCGCGTATGACCCGAACAGCCAGCAGCTGATCAGCGCCGGCGGACTGGCCCAGAACGGGCTCGAGTCGACGTACGGGTGGGACGGGAAGCAGTGGCACGTGGTCAGCCAATCCCAGGGGTATAACGGCGTGCCCGATCCCGCCTACCCCGCGGGCCCGTGCGACGCGGCGACGGACGCGGACGCCGGCAATCTCGTCATGGCCTGCTCGTTCACGGACAACGGCAAGGCGACGGGTGCGACGTGGACGTTCGACGGCACCAACTGGACGCGCGCGCAGCAGGCCACCACCGTGTTGCCCGCGATCCCTTCCATCTCGCTCGCCGACGACCTCGTGGCGGGCGCCGTGATCATGGTGTATCCCGGCACCGGCACCGAGGCGATGAAGCTCTGGAACGGGAGCGACTGGCTCGCGATCAGCTAGCGCCGCTCGCGCCGGACTCGCGAGCTAGGCTCGGGCGCGGCGTCGCAACAGCGCTTCCACCAGCTCCAGATACTGCAGAAGATGGCGGGAAATCAGAAAGTGCTCGCGGACACGCTCGCGCGCCGCTGTGCCCATGCGCCGCGCCCCATCGGCGTCGTGCAGCAACCGCGTGAGCGCATTGCCGAACCCCACCAGGTCGCGGGGGTCGACCATGCGGCCGCTGCGTCCGTCCTCTATCTGATCCTGAATCCCGCCGACGCGGCCGGCGACCACAGGGCGCGCCTTCCACATCGCTTCGGCGACCGTTAGGCCGAACCCCTCGGCGAGGCTCTTCTGCACCACGACGCTGGCGCGGCGCTGCAGGGCGTTCACGGTCGCGGCGTTCTCCTCGACGTCGCTCATCTGCAGCGTCGCGAGATGCACCCGCGCGCGCATCGCGACCGGCAGCGCCGCCCATTGCGCCTCGATCTCTCGTGACACCTGCAGCCCCTCCGGATCGTCGGCGACCTGCGCCACCGACGGGCCGGCGAGCATGAGGTGCGCATCCGTGAACGGCGCGCAGTGCTCGACGAACCCCTGCAGGACACCAAAGGGGTCCTTGAGCCGGTCCCAGCGGCTCACCTGGAGCACGAGCGGGATGGTGTCCGTCAGCGGCGAGATCTCGCTGACCTGCGAGCGGTGCGCGATCGACGCGTGCGTGCCGTCGAGCCGGGTGAACGTCGCGCGCTCGGGATCCGGTGTGCCGGCCACTAGCCCGCTCGCAACCAGGACGGCGCGCTGCTGCTCGCTGTCGAGCTCGTCGTTCTTCGGCGAGAACGGATCGATGGACGGCGGGATGATCGTCAGTCGCGACGGATCGAGTCCGTCCCACACGAAGCCGTGCGTGGAGAACACGACGGCGTCCGCGTCGAGCACGAACGGCCGGAGGAAGTCCCAGGCCTGGCGCACCAGCGCATTGGGGTCGAGCACACCGACATGGCAGCGCCACACGACCGGGATCCCCGCGCGGTGCAGGCTCGGGATCAGGCCCGCCGTCTGAGGGTCGTGCAGGACGACGAGGTCGCGCGCGCTGATGCGTTGCAGCAGACGCTGAGCGTTGACGTCGAGGACGGCGGTGTACTGCGCGCGCTCGCGTTCACCGAGCTCGCCGCCGTCACCCGTCGCTCCGTGCAGACGGTTGTGAATGCGTTTGGTGATGCGGAAGAACTCATCGGTGCCACCGATGACGAGCCAGCGCGCGTCGACGCCTGAGCCGCGCGCGTAGGGAACGACCGACTGCAGCATCTCGGCGACTCCACCGCCGGATGCCGTCGAGTTGACGTTCCACATCACGCGATCCGCGAACACGTCGCGCGCGATCTTGACCCCGTCGCGCAACTGCTGCGCCTGCACCCCGCCGATGACGGTGAGCAGCTGCGCCGGCGAGCGCGTGCCGGTGGGTACCTCGACCACCTCCGGGGGCTCGCCTGCCAGCGCCACGACCGTCCCTCCGCATCAGGTCTCTCAGGAGACTCTCAGCCCGGGGGATGGTACTCGGGTCCCGCCTCCGACCATGGCTGTGCGTTTGCGCACGAGTTGCGCACAGCCCGCGGTGACGCAGTGCAATCGCAGGGGCGACAGTTGTCCACACTGTGCACAGAAACATCCATGCACAGTGCGCACTGCGACAAGTCGTAGGACTGGAACGCGCGGTTCTCCATGTCCACACATGTATTTACGTGCAACCGATTGACATACCGGGGAGCAATGCGCGTACACTCCTGTCCGCCGTGGAGGAACGCGTGGGGGACAGTGGACGCGGACAAATCGTGCGCCGAGTGTGCGCACGGCGTGGCTGCGGCAACGCTGTCAAGAAGCCGACTGCGAAGTACTGCAGCGTGCGGTGCTGTGCGATCGATCCCGAGCGGCATGAGCGGCTGCGCGCACAGGCCCGCCGAACCAGTGCGCGCCCGCTCACCATGGCGCGGCAGCTGCAGCTGAACGTCGCTCCCGACCCCGAAGCGCAGCTGGCGCAGCTGTGTCAGGGACGAGAGGACGCGCCCGCCGGCATGTCGCGCCTTGCGGCATCCTGACATCGCCTCCATCCCAGCTGCCGCTTAGAATTCCGGTCTCATGCCGGACGATGTCGTCGAGGATGCGCACGAAGGCGGGCTGCCAGTCGCGGGCGAGGTGACGCTCGATGTGCTGCGCCACAGCGCGGCGCATCTGATGGCGGCGGCGGTCGTGGAGCTGTTCCCGGGAGCGCAGTACGACGTCGGCCCGTCGATCGAGGACGGGTTCTTCTACAACTTCCGGCTCAACGGCGGCGCGCGCTTCACCGAGGATGACCTCGCTGTCATCGAACAGCGCATGCACGAGCTGTCCGCGCGCGCAGTGCCGTATCGGGCGGATGTGCTGGCGCGCGACGAGGCCCGCGCGCTGTTCGAGAAGATGGCGCAGCCCTTCAAGGTCGCCATCATCGACCGTCTTGGCGACGGCGTCGACCGCGTCAGCGTGTATCGGACCGGCGACTTCATCGACCTGTGTCGCGGTCCGCACGTCGCCGACAGCGCGCAGGTGCGTGCGTTCAAGCTGCAGCGCGTCGCCGGCGTGTACTGGCGCGGAGACGAGCGCAACGAGCAGCTGCAGCGCGTGTACGGGACGGCGTGGTTCAGCGACGAGGACCTCGCTGCGTACCTGCACCGGATCGAGGAGGCGCGACGGCGCGACCACCGCCGTCTCGGACAGGAGCTCGATCTCTTCTCATTCCCCGAGGAGCTCGGCTCCGGCCTCGCGGTCTTTCATCCGACCGGCGGGCTGATCCGCAAGCTGATGGAGGACTACTCGCGTGAGCGTCACGCAGCCGCGGGCTACGAGTTCGTCAACACGCCACACATCACCAAGGAGGATCTGTTCAAGATCTCCGGCCACCTCGACTGGTTCTCCGAGGGCATGTTTCCGCCGCTCGAGCTCGACGAGGGCGCGCGGTACTACCTGAAGCCGATGAACTGCCCGATGCACATCCTCATCTTTCGCAGCCGCACGCGCTCGTATCGCGAGCTGCCGCTGCGGCTGTTCGAGTTCGGCACGGTGTATCGCTACGAGATGTCCGGCGTTGTGCACGGGCTCACGCGGGCGCGCGGATTCACGCAGGACGACGCACACATCTTCTGCAGCCGCGAGCAGATGGGCGCCGAGCTCATCTCGCTGCTCGACTTCACGCTCGGCCTGCTGCGCGACTACGGGCTCAGTGACTTCTACCTCGAGCTGTCCACCAAGCCGGAGGGCAAGGCCGTGGGCACAGAGGATGAGTGGCAGGAGGCCACCGACGCGCTGCGCACCGCGGCGTCCGGACGCGGCCTCGAGCTCGTGCTCGACCCCGGTGGTGGCACGTTCTATGGACCGAAGATCTCGGTGCAGGTCCGCGATGCCATCGGCCGGACGTGGCAGATCTCGACGATCCAGGTCGATCTGCAGCTGCCGCAGCGCTTCGGGCTGGAGTTCGTCGATGCGAGCGGGGCCGCAGCGCGTCCCGTGATGATCCACCGCGCGCTGTTCGGCTCCATCGAGCGCTTCTTCGCAATCCTGGTCGAGCATTACGCCGGCGCATTTCCGCTCTGGCTGGCGCCCGTGCAGTGCGAGCTGATCCCGGTGCAGGACGACAATCCGGACGTGCTCGCCGCGATTCGTGACCTGCAGACGCGCATGGGCGACGCGGGCGTGCGCGTGCACCTCGGCGACCATCCCGGCGAGCGCATGCAGGCGCGCATTCGCAGCGCCGAGTTGCGCAAGGTGCCGTATGCCGTGGTCATCGGCAAGCGCGACGTCGAGCGCGGCGACGGTGTCGTGACCGTGCGCGACATCCGTCGCGGCGGTGCGCAGCAGCAGCTCGCCACGGACGAGCTCATCGGGATGCTCACCAGCGAGGCACGCGAACGCCGTCCCGAGTGAGGCGCCCGGCGCGCGCGCCGCTGTCGCTGCCGCCGCGGGGTCCGCTGCGCGGTGAGGCGAAGCTGCAAGCGGCACTCGACGCGTTCGCGATCGACGTGCGCGATCGCATCGCGCTCGACGTGGGCGCGGCTGCGGGAGGCTTCACGACGGTGCTGCTGCGCGCCGGCGCCGCCCGCGTGTACGCGGTGGACGCCGGCCACGGGCAACTGCTCGGGTCGCTGCGACAGGATGCGCGCGTCGTCAACCTCGAGGCGACCAACGTCGCGCAGCTGGACGCTGACGTCGTGCCCGATGTCATCGACGTGATCACGATCGACGTGTCGTATCTCGCACTGGCAAACGCGGTGGCGCAGCTCCACCGCCTGCGCGTCGCGGCCGGCGCCGACCTGATCGGCCTGGTCAAGCCGATGTTCGAGCTCCGCCGCGCGACGGCCCCGGTCGATGACGCGTCGGTGGAGGCCGCCGCCGGTCTCGCGGTCGCAGGAATTGCCGCTGCCGGCTGGCGCGTGCTCGAGCGCATGCCGTCTCCCGTCCGCGGTGCACGTGGCGCGCCCGAGGTGCTGCTGCACGCGCGGCGTGACGAGGCGACTCCCGCCGTTTGACGCTCCGAAGGCCGTGTTATGCTCCGAAATCGACGCAAAGCAGGTACCGGTGCGGTCCGGGCCTCACCTTCCGGGCATCGCCTTGAGGGTCCAGCGACCGGCTACTGGATAGCGCATGGCTGTCCAGTTTTTCGTTAAGTAAGGAGACCGACCACATCGCATTTCGAGAGCTCCGTATCAACGACCAGATCCGCATCCCACAAGTCCGGCTGTTTGATGACACCACCGACGAGGCGTTCGGCATCGTTCCCATAGATCGAGCCCGAGCCCTGGCCGGAGAGCGGGAGCTGGACCTGGTCGAGGTCGCCCCCCAGGCGCAACCACCCGTGGCCCGTCTCATGGACTACGGGCGATACAAGTTCGAGGCACTCAAGAAGGAAAAGGAGAGCCGCCGCGAGCACAACGTCATCACCGTCAAGGAGATGAAGCTGCGGCCCAAGATCTCCGAGCATGACTTCCAGACGAAGTTCGGCTCGGTGCGGCACTTTCTCGAGGAAGGCGACAAGGTCAAGCTGACGATCATGTTCCGTGGGCGCGAGATGGTTCATCAGGAGTACGGGCGGCGGCTGCTCGATCGCATCGCCGACGAGCTGCAGGAGACGGCGATGATCGAGCGCAACGCGCTGGTCGAGGGTCGCAACATGACGATGATCCTGAGCCCGATGGCCAAGAAGCACCGACCCGAGACGAAGGACAACAACAAACGGCCGCAGCAGACCGCACCGGTCGAGGTGCCGCCGGCGACGACGACGGAGCAGCAGAGCGATGCCAAAGATCAGAACGCATAAGGGCACGAAGAAGCGGTTCCGCATCACCTCGACGGGGAAGGTGATGCGGCGCCACGCGATGCGCTCGCACCTGCTCGAGCACAAGAGCAGCAAGCGCAAGCGCGACTATCGGACGCAACACGAGGTGGCGCCGGCGGACCGTCATACGGTCATCCGGCTGGCCCCCTACCTGTAGGAGGGCGGTGTCATGGCGAGGGTGAAGCGCGGAGTGACCGCGCGGGCACGCCACAAGAAGGTGCTCGAGCTCGCGGAGGGGATGCAGGGCACGCGGCGCCGACTGCACAAGAACGCCAACGAGGCGGTGATGCACTCGCTGGCCTACGCGTACCGTGATCGCAAGAAGCGCAAGGGCGACATGCGCATGCTCTGGATCGCGCGCATCAATGCCGCGGCGCGGCAGCACGGGCTTGCGTACAACCAGTTCATGCACGGCCTCAAGAACGCAGGCGTCGACGTGAATCGCAAGATCCTCGCCGACCTCGCGGTGACGGACGGGGCATCGTTCGGCCGGTTGGTGGAGGTGGCCCGAGGGGCGCTGCCGGGCGCGTGAGCGATACGACCGGGGAGGGGAAGGCGGACGTCCACTCCGTGGCGGCGGCTGCGCTCGACGGAGTGCGCACCAGCGAAACTGTGGCGCAGCTGGACGACGTGCGCGTCCGCTACCTGGGACGCAACGGCGAGCTGAACGCGTTCATGCGCGGCATCGGCGCGCTCACCGATCCCGAGGCGAAGCGTCAGATGGGCCAGACGGTGCAGGCGCTCGTCGAGCGTGTCCGCGACGCGGCGGAGGAGCGCCGGCTCCAGCTGGAATCGACAGGCGTCGTCATCGCGCCGCTCGACCTGACCCGGCCGGCGCCGGCGCTGCGGCGCGGCCGCGCCCACCCGGTGACGATCGCCATTGCAGAGATTCGCCGCATCTTCGCGTACCTCGGCTATGAGTCGATCAGCGGCCCGGAGGTGGAGTACGACCGCTACAACTTCACGCTCGTCAACCAGCCGCCCGGTCATCCGGCGCGCGACTCACACGACACGTTCTACATCGACGATTCGCGGCTGCTGCGCACGCACACCTCCCCGGTGCAGATCCGCAGCATGGTGCAGCGCGGCGCGCCGCAGCGCGTCATCGTGCCGGGCAAGGTGTTCCGGCGCGATTACGACGCGACGCACCTGCCGATGTTTCATCAGGTGGAGGGTCTGTGCATCGACGAGGGCATCGCGGTGTCGGACCTCAAGGGCACGCTCGAGTTCTTCGCGCGCTCGTTCTTCGGTCCCGATGCGCGAGTACGCTGGCGCCCGCATCACTTCCCGTTCACCGAGCCCTCGCTGGAGATGGAGCTCGCCTGCGTGGTGTGCGGCGGCAGCGGGTGCACCGTGTGCGGGCGCACCGGCTGGCTCGAGCTGCTCGGATGCGGCATGGTGCATCCGACGGTGCTGCGCAACGGCGGCATCGACGCTGACAAATACTCAGGGTTCGCCTTCGGCATGGGGCCCGAGCGCGCGGCGATGCTCGCCTACGGCATTCCCGACATCCGGCTGATGTACGAGAACGACGTGCGCTTTCTCGAGCCCGCGACATGAAGACGTCGCTGCGCTGGCTGCGCGACTACGCACCGCTCGATGCGCCCGTCGATCATCTGGTTGAGACACTCGTGGAGACGGGCACCGAGGTGGGTGCGGTCGACGACGTCGCGGCGGGAATCGTCGTTGCGCGGGTGCGCGAGCTCGAGCCTGTTCCCGGCTCCACGCACGGGTTGCAGCTGGCCACACTCGACCTCGGCGCGGCACGCCCGCGATCGCTCGCAGAGCTCGGTATCGATGCCGAGTCGCTGCAGGTCGTCACCGGCGCTCCCAACGTGCGCACCGGTGACCTGGTGGCGTACGCGCCGCCGGGCACGCACCCGCCGGGCATGGACGAGCCCGTCACGGTGCGCACCGTTCGCAAGGTGCGCTCGCCGGGCGTCCTGCTGTCACCGGCGGAGATCGGCGTCGGCGACGATGAGTCGGGGCTGCTCATGCTGCAGCGCGGACAACCCGGCGAGAGCATGCGTGACGTGCTCGATCTCGACGTTGTGCTCGACGTCGAGGTCACGACCAACCGTCCCGACTGCCTGTGTCATGTGGGCATCGCGCGCGAGCTTGCCGCCGGCCTGGGCGAGCGCCTGACCGAACCGGACGCGACCATCCCCGACGAGGTGCTCTCCGCCGCGTCCTCGGAACCGCGTGCATCGGTGCATGTCGAGGATCCTGAGGGGTGTCCGCGATTCATGGCCGCGGTGATCGAAGGGGTTGTGGTCGGACCGTCGCCGGCATGGATTCAGGCGCGGTTGCGCGCCGTCGGGCTTCGACCCATCAACAACGTGGTCGACGTGACCAACTACATCACCCACGAGCTGGGCCAGCCATTGCACGCGTTCGACCTCGACCGCCTGGCAGCGGCCGGCGGCGACCGCCGAGCGGACGTGCGCATCCGCCGCGCACGTGCCGGCGAGCGGCTCACGGCGCTTGACGGCGTCGAGCGCTATCTGGACGAGAGCGACCTCGTCGTGTGCGCGGGCGACACGCCGGCCAGCCTCGCCGGGGTGATGGGCGGGCTCGCCACAGCGGTCACAGACACGACGAGAAATGTGCTGCTGGAGGCCGCGAGCTGGGACGGCCCGAGCATCCGCGCAACGTCGCGCCGGCTCGGCATTCGCACCGACGCGTCGACGCTCTTCGAGAAGGGCCTGAGCGACACGCTGCCGCCGGTGGCCCTGGGACGCGCCGCGACCCTGATGGCACGCGCAGCGCAGGGCCGGGTGTTGCGCGGTGTGCTCGACGACTGGCAGCGGCCGTTGCCGGCGCCGGAGGTCATCGATGTGACCTCGCAGTACCTGAGCCGCGTGCTCGGGACTGCTGTCGACGCCAGCGACGCGGCCACCGTGCTGGCGCGGCTCGGGTTCACCGTCGAGCAGGATGGCGCCGCGCTGAGCGTCGTCCCGCCCGCCTTCCGACGCGACGTGAGCCTGCCCATCGACGTCGTCGAAGAGGTGGGGCGGATGATCGGGTACGGCCGCGTGCCCAGCACGGTCCCCGGGCGTCGGGCCGAATCCGTCGGCACTGCCCCGGTGCCGGCGATCGAGGAGCGCGTGCGCGAGGTCTGCCTCGGCGCGGGGTTCGACGAGGCGATCACCTTCTCGTTCGTCGCCGCGGCTCAGCCGGGCCGGCTGCCGGGGCTCGGTGGCGACCGGACGCCGATCGGGCTTCGCAATCCGCTCACCGACGACTGGCGGGTGATGCGGACCAGCCAGCTCCCGGGGTTGTGCGCGGCGCTCGCGCTGAACCAGAGCCGCGGCGTCAACGGTGTGCGGCTGTTCGAGCTCGGCCGCGTCTTCTGGGAGGGCGAGCGCACCGACGCGCCGGTGGGCGCGACGCCGGACGGTGCCGATGCGGCGCTGAAGCCGCTGCCACTGGAGCCGCTGCTGCTGACGCTGGTGAGCCACAGCGTGGGCGACGACGCCGACGCCGCGACCGGCCTGCGCTCACTGCAGTCCGTGCTCGGGTGGATCGTTCGCGACGCCGCCGGTCTGTCGCTGGAGACGGTGCCCGCCGCGGTGGCGGGGATGCAGGCCGGACGATCCGGCGACCTGTCCGCGAATGGCGAACGCGTCGGCGTGATCGGCGAGCTCGCCCCCGCCACGGTGGCGCTGCTCGGCCTGCGCGGACGCGCGCTCGTCGCCGAGCTGCGGCTCGACTCGATCGTGCCCGACCCACCACGACAGCTTCGCTTCCGTTCGCCGCCGCGCTTCCCCGCGGTGACGCAGGACCTCGCCGTCATCGTGCCCGCGGCACGCACCGCCGGCGCCGCCGTGGCCGCCATCCGGCGCGCGGGGGGCACGCTGCTCGAGGCGGTGGACTTGTACGACGAGTACCACGGCGAGCGCGTTGCAGAGGGAAGCAAGGGCTGGACGTTCGCGCTGACGTATCGCGCGCCCGACCGCACGCTCACCGGCGAGGAGGCGCAGCAGGTGCAGGACGCAATCGCTGCCGCGCTGCGCGACGAGCTCGACGCGGAGCTGCGACGCTAGTCGAACCGGGGAACCTGGACGCTCCGCTCGGCCGGGAGTGGTTCGCGCGGCCGACGTTGCTGGTCGCGCGCGAGCTGCTGGGATGCATCCTCGTGGTTGACGGCGGCACCGCACACGAGGTGTGCGCGCGCGTCGTCGAGACCGAGGCGTACCTCGGCACGTCGGACCCGGCGTCGCACGCGTACCGCGGCCCCACGCGGCGGGCGGCCATCATGTTCGGTCCCGCAGGGCACCTGTACGTCTACCTCTCGTACGGGGTGCATCACTGCGCCAACCTCGTGACCGAGGCCGACGGGACCGCCGGCGCGGTGCTGCTGCGAGCAGCGTCGGTGATGGACGGCGAGGCGACGGTGCGGCGCCGCCGCGGTCCGGCGCTCCCTGCGGACACATTGCTGCGCGGGCCCGGCAACCTGTGTCGCGGTCTCGGCCTCTCACTGCGGGACAACGGCACCGATGTGGGCGGTGCCACGGGGCGTGTCACGGTGTTGCCGCCGGCGGCGCGGGCTCCGGTCTGCGTCACCCGCAGGGTGGGCATCACGGCCGCGGCCGACGCGCCGCTCCGATTTGCGTGGCGAGGCGACCCGGCGGTGTCGCGCCCCCTGCCCTGGAGGCAAGAAAAAGGGCCCGCCTGAGCGGGCCCCTGCTGTTTCGCCGTTGAATCGGCAGCCCGGTGGAAATTCCCGGACTTAGGATCCCGGCACCACCCGTGCCGGTGGGCGGTTTGCTCGCCCAACCCGCAGTTCAGCGGGCCGGGCCGTATCCCTCCGCGGTGCCGTGACGCAGTCGCTGCCAGACGGTACGCATGGTCGTGAAGCTACCTCCGTCTGAAACTGTTGGATAGCAGCCCCTTAACCATAGCGGTCGGCGCCGAAGCCTTCAAGGCGCTCGCGCACCGGTCCGTGGCGGTGATCGTGCCGAGGGCTCGCGGGTAGACTGGCCCCATGTCCGGGCATAGCAAGTGGGCGGGGATCAAGCACAAGAAGGCGATCGTTGACGCCCGAAAAGGCCAGGCGTTCACGAAGGTCAGCCGGGAGTTGCAGGTGGCCGCACGCGAGGGTGGGCCGGATCCGACCAGCAACTTTCGCCTCCGCCTCGCGGTCCAGAAGGCGCGCGAGGTCAACATGCCCGCGGACAAGATCGAGGCGGCGATCCAGCGCGGCGCGGGCGGCAAGGACGGCGTCCAGCTCGAGGAGGTCCGCTACGAGGGCTACGGGCCCCACGGCGTCGCGATCATGGCCGACGCGCTGACGGACAATCGCAACCGCACGGTTGCCGCCATCCGCAACATCTTCACGCGCACCGGCGGCTCGCTCGGCGAGACCAACAGCGTCGGCTGGATGTTCACCCAGCAGGGCGTCATCCGGTTCAATGCCAGGGATCGCGACCCCGAGGAGCTGGCGCTGGAGCTGCTCGACGTCCTCGACCTCGGTGACGACGGCGACGTCAGCGTCGACGGCGAAGAGATCCAGGTGACGATGGAGCCGGCGAAGTTCGAGGACACGAGGCGGACTCTCGAGGAGCGCGGCCTCACAATCGACGATGCCGAGGTCACGATGAATCCCAGCAACAACGTGCAGCTCGACGCCAAGCAGGCGCCCGCGGTGTTGCGTCTGCTCGACGCCCTCGAGGAACAGGACGACGTCCAACAGGTCTATGCAAACGTCGAAATACCGGACGAAGTGCTTGCCGCGGTCACGTGACCGGATAGGGCGCTCGCAGCTCTCGACGCCGCACGCGGCGGTTCGCTGATGCGCGTGCTCGGCATCGACCCCGGTCTGGGTCGCACCGGGTATGCCGTGGTCGATGGTGGCGCGGGAAAGCTCCGCCTCATCGACGCGGGCCGCATCGACACCGAGGCGAACACCGACATCGGACTGCGGCTGCTGCAGCTGTCCGACGTGCTCGCGTCCCTCATCAACGTGCATGCACCTGAGGTGACAGCACTCGAGCAGCTCTTCTTCTCGACCAACAAGCGCACCGCGATGCGCGTCGCTGAAGCGCGCGGCGTGATCATCCTCGTTGCAGCGCGAGCGGGCCTGCGCGTCGCCGAGTACACACCGACGCAGGTGAAGCAGGCGGTGTGCGGCCACGGCGGTGCGGGCAAACAGCAGGTGGCGCGCATGGTGCACGCGCTGCTGTCACTCGAGGAGAGCCGCGACGACGTTGCCGACGCCTGCGCCGTCGCCGTGTGCCATCACCATCGCGCTCGACTGGGCGCGGCGTTGCAGGCGGCCCGTCTGTGATCGCGCTGCTGCGCGGCACGCTCGTCGAGCTCGCCGGCGACGCGGTGGTGCTGGAGACCAGCGGCGGCACCGGCTACGAGGTGTTCTGCCACCTGCGAACGCTTGCGGCCCTGCACGGCCGCATCGGCAGCGAGGTGAGCCTGCACGTGCACACCAGCGTCAGCGATGACGCGATCCGCCTGTACGGTTTTTCCTCCACCGACGAGCTGCGCCTCTTCAAGCTGCTCATCGGCGTGGAGCGCATCGGGCCGAAGGCGGCGCTTGGCATTCTCGGGCGCGCCGAGCTGCCGGTGATGCTGCGTGCGATCCGCGCCGGCGACGTCGCGCTGGTCGCGACGGTCCCCGGGATCGGCCGCAAGACGGCCGAGCGCGTGATCCTGGAACTGCGCGACAAGCTCGACGGCATCGCCCCCTCGGGCCTGCCCGTCGCGGGGCCGCCGGCGGAGAACCAGGCCGCCGACACCGCGGTGCACGGGTTGATGG
>JBOHUE010000069.1:0-14182 GCA_050734185.1 Candidatus Dormibacteria bacterium
GCTCGCGGCGAGCGCGACGCTGGGGCCCGCCGTCGCCGACCTGGGCATCACCTGCATCGAGCCCGCGCCGCTGTGGGTTCCACCGCCTCCAGCGCAGCCGCCGCCGGCTCCCACGGGAACGGATGTCACCGCGGTGGGGGACTCGATCATGGTGGACCTGAGCCCGTTCCTCACCGACCAGTTGCCCGGCATCACCGTCGACGGCCAGGTGTCGCGCCAGGAGAATCAGCTGCCCGATATGCTCGCCACCATGCGTTCGCAGGGCCGGCTCCCGAAGCGCTTGGTGATCGAGCTGGGCACCAACGGACCGTTCGACGGGTCGCAGCTGGCCGACACGCTCCGCGGGCTCGGATCCATGGACAGGATCGTCCTCGTCAACGCGCGCGAGCCGCGGCCGTGGGAATCAGACGTGAATCAGACGATCGCCGATGTCGCTCAGCAGGTGCCGCACGCCGTGGTGGTCGACTGGCACAGCGCCAGCGCCGGACACCCGGAGTACTTCTTTGACGACGGTGTGCACCCCAACGCGGCCGGGTCGCCGGTGCTCGCCTCGCTGATTGCGCGCGCACTGTCGCCGACCCCGGCCCCGCCCCCACCGCCGAACCCGGCGGCGATGCACGTGGTCCGCTGCGCCTGGTGGTGAGCGCCGCGGACCACACCGATCAGGCCGGCTCCTGCGAGCTCAGCGCAGCCACGCGGGGCGCCTCGGCGGGCTGATCCGGCCGCGGGTTGCGAATCGTCGCCGCGGCGAGCACCCCACCAGCGGCGCACACGACCGCCGCGATGATGACCGCTGTGTGAAAGCCGCCCTGGAACGCCGTCGGGTGCAGGTAGCTCGAACCCGTGATCCCCGCCAGCGGCGGCAGAATGGCGACGAAGAACAGACTGCCGGTCCGTGCCACCGTGTTGTTGACCGCGGACGCCAGGCCGGCGTTGCGCGCGGGCGCCGAGCTCATCGCCGTCGATGTCAGCGGCGCAACAGTTATTGCCAAACCCAGCCCGAACATGAGCACCGCCGGCAGCACCTCGGTGAGGTAGTTGCCGTTGGAGTCGATGCGCGCCAGCAGCAGAACTCCGGCCGCGACGACAATCGGCCCCACCGACATCTGCAGCCGTGGCCCGATCTGCGACGCGAGGCGTCCGGAGCGTGCCGACAGCACCAGCATGATCGCGGTCACCGGCAGGAACGACGCGCCTGCCAGGATGGGCGAGTAGTGCGCGACCTGGATCAGCTCGATGGGCAGCAGGAACAGCACGCCGCCGAGCACCGCGTAGATCAGGAGGGTCACCGCGTTGGTGGCGCTGAACTGCTTGGACTGGAACAGCGAGAGGGGGAGCATCGGGTTCGGAGACCGTCTCTCCTGGACGAGGAACGCCACCGCGGCGGCGACACCACCGAGCAGTGCCACGAGAACCACGGGAGCGCCGAAGCCCAGTGACGGGCCTTCCACGAGCCCGTAGCTGACACCGACCAGCGCGAGCACGCCGAGCGCGGCACCGCCGACGTCGAGCCTGCCCGTCGCCGACTCGTCGCGCGTCTCGGGCACGGTGGTGAGCGACAGCCACACCACCAGCACCGCGATCGGGAGGTTGATCAGAAATATGAACCGCCAGCTCACGGCGGCGATGAGCCAGCCGCCCAGGAAGGGTGCGAAGGCGGACGAGATGCCACCGAACCCGGACCACGCTCCGATCGCCGGGGCGCGGTCCTCGCGCCGGAACGACGCCTCGAGAATGGCAAGGCTCCCGGGCGTCAGCAGCGCGCCGCCGACTCCCTGCAGCGCGCGGAACAGGATGAGCAGCGTGATGTTCGGCGCCACCCCACACAGCAGTGACGCAACCGCGAACCACACGACGCCGGTGAGGAACACCCGGCGGCGACCGATGCGGTCGCCGAGAACGCCGCAGAGGAGGATGAGCCCGGACAGAGTCAGCATGTAGCCGATCGACACCCACTGCAGCCCCGCGATGTCGGCGTGCAGCTCGCGCCCGATCGTCGGTTGGGCGATGCCGACGACGGTGGAGTCGATGAACGCCATCGAACTGCCGAGGATGGTTGCGCTGAGGACGAGGCGGCCGCGCCTCGTCGCCAGGCGCAGGTTGGGCTGCGACGCCGGCTCAGCCGGTGGCATCGACCGGGGACTTCTTGCGCGCGCGATAGTTGCGGGCCTTCTCACGGCAGCCGCACGTGGCCATGCTGCACCACTGCCGCCGCGCGTTCTTCGACTTGTCGTAGAACGCGAAACGGCACTCGTCGTTGCGACACACCTTGAGCCGCTGCCACGTGCCATACACGCTGGCAGTAATCATGGCTGCTGCGAGGCGCCCGTAGAAGTCGTCGACGCCGGTCTCCTCTGGGGCCGGGTGAGCGTGCGCGCCCTCTTCGGTTATCACAACGGCGAGCCGCGTGTCGTTCAACTGGTGCATGACCAGAGCCACCGCTTCCGGCGACACCTCGTGGCCGCCATTGCCTTCGAGCAGGTCGCGAAACGCCTCGCGGAGCGCGACCAGGGCGGCACGCGCCGACTCGTCGAGAGTCGCGTCGACCCCCTTGGACGCGAGCCAGCGCCGCGCGGAGTCGGCGGTGCCGAGGTGGTCCTCGCCGTCGGGCAGATCCACCGAATTGACGAACTCCTCGATCAGCCGGAGGCTGCCGGGCGCCTCGCCGAGCTCACCGGTGTCGCCGTTCGCGATCGCGGAGCTGGCGCTCTCGTCGACGGTCATGGCGGCTTCATCGTACCGCGCGCCGTAACCGGCAAACGTATTTGACAGGTGACGGAGCAGATGCTATGGTAATCACCATCAAACGGTCTACGGTGGTGATGTTGAATGGGCAAGCCGGGACCGCAAGGGAGGTGCTGCATGTATTCGATGAACCTGACTGAGATGGCACAGGTCGCCGAGCAAGAGCACATGCGTGTCGCGCTGCGGCGGGCGGCGGCGCGAGCCGCGCGTCGCGAGGCAGGCATCACCTGGCTGCAGGCGGTCCGGATGCGCGTCTTCGCGGCCCCGGTGTCGCCCGCACGGCCGGCCCCACCGGCCACCGCGCGTCCTGCGGTCCGGCTGCGAGTGATCCGCGCCGCCGACTCGGACTGCGCGACCGCTGACTGCTAGTGCAGCGCCTGGTGTTGCACTACGCGACGTCCTCTGCACCCGTCGCGGCGGCGATGGTCGCCTCCACATGAGCGACGCGCCCGGCGTCGATCTCGGCGGCCACCGCCGCGTCGTCCGCGAGGAGCGCGTCGAGGTCGACGTCCGCGTAGCCGAGCACGCCGATCTCGGCGAACGCGCGTTGCACGCGGTCGCCCATGAGCCCGATGTCCTTGAGCGTCGGCGCGATGCGCGTGAACAGCAGGCTGCGGAACTGCGTCATCGCCTCTGATTTGCGCACATAGTCGAGGCACTCCTCGACCGGCAGGTCGAGATTCGCCCACACCTCCTCGGCGAGGAATCGGTCACGCATGAGGTAGCACGCCTCCACGCAGAACTCCTCCCGCTCGGCGCGCTCCGCTTCGGTGAGCTCCGGGTACAGCGAACGCAGCGCAAGACGGCCGAACGCGACGTGGCGCGACTCGTCCTCCATCACGTACGCGTTGATCGCGCGTGCCAGCGGGTCGCCAACGATGTCGCGGAGTAGGCCGAACGCCGCCAGCGCGAGCCCCTCGATGATCACCTGCATCCCCAGGTACGTGAAGTCCCACCGTGAGTCGGTAACGACGTCGTTGAGCAGCGACTTGAGATGCGGGTTGATGGGATACGCGAGCTCGATCTTCTCGTGCAGATACCGCGAGTACGTCTCCACGTGACGTGCCTCGTCGATCACCTGTGTGGCGGCGTAGAACTTGCTGTCGATGTCAGGAACTGTCTGCACGAGGCTCGCCGCGCAGATGAGCGCACCCTGCTCGCCGTGCAGGAACTGCGAGAACTGCCAGGCCGTCGCGTGGCGGCGCACGACCGCGCGGTCCGGCTCGCCCATCCTGTCCCAGATCTCGGAGCCGTACAGCGGGATGAACACCTCGGGCGCCTGCAGCGGGTCATCGAGGTCGACGGGCAGCGACCAGTCGATGCGCTCGCGGCTGTTCCACTGCCGTGACTTGCCCTTCTCGTACAGGCTGAGCAGCTTGTCGCGGCCCTCGTCGTACTCCCATGAGAACGTCGTCTCGGCGCCGCCGGGCACGTGCCAGCGTGTCTGCTCCACGGGCAGGGTGTAGACGCGAGTGGTCATGCGATGCTCTCCTGATCGCCGGTGTCGCTCGCGAGCCATTGCTGAAGTGCGTGCTGGACGGCCCGGTGATGCAAGAGTGAGAGGAGCTCGTCGGCGAGCGGCAGCCCGCGGTGCACCAGGTCGCGCAGCGTCGCTGCGTCGTGGCGATGCAGGACCGGCTCGATGATGCGGGTCAGCTCCTCGGTGACGAGCCGCTCGACAGCGTCGCGATACAGGCCGACGCTCTCGATGGCAAAGCCGGACTCATCCGTGAAGCCGGCGGAGCGCATCGCGGCGACGAGCGCAAGCAACCGCAGGTCGCTGCTGGAGTACAGGCCGCCGGCGCCGATGAGCCCCAGCTGCGCCAGCACCTCGACGTCCTCGGCCGGGAGCCGGTCGCGAATCTCGGCGAGCTCCGCGTGCGGTGCCGCGGGGTCGGGCTCCTCGAGCAAGCCGCCAAGGGTCTGCAACGCGCGCATCTCATCGAACGGCAGCTCACCCCAGCGGTCGAGGATCGTGCCGATGCCGCGTAACGAGAGGCGCAGCTCGCTTTGCAGCGTGCGGATCCAGCGCAGGCGGCGCACGGTGCTCTCGGGGTAGCTCGCCTGGTTGCCGGCCGTTTTCTGCGGTTCGGGCAGCAGCCCCTGCTGCGCGTAGAAATGAATGGTCGGGGCGCTCACGCCGGTGAGGCGCACCAGGTCGCGCATGCGGTAGGGGAACTCGGCCACCGCAGGCGATGATCCGCCGGTGGACACCGAGTGTCAAGCGTTACTTGACGCTAGTCATTACCACGCGACATCGCCGTGATAGCCGCTGGGCTTGGGATGCTGCTGATAGGCGGCAAAGCCGCGCCGGCTGTCGCCTATCGTCGTGTCGCCGCCGTGCCCCGGCAGCACCAGGGTGGAATCGTCGAGCGGCAGCAGCCGGCTGCCAATACTCTCCAGCAGGACCTCGAGGTCGCCCGATGCGAACGTGCGTCCCGGGCCGCCATCGAAGAGGGTGTCGCCGCTGATGAGGGCACGGCCGACCCGCAGCGAGATGCTGCCCGGCGTGTGCCCCGGCGTGTGGATGACGGTCACGCGCGTCGACCCAACCCGAACCTCGGCGCCGTCGTCGAGCCGGCCGTCTATTCGCTCCTCAGGGATGTTCACCTCGCGTGCACCGACGAGGACGGGCGCACGAGTTGCAGTGCGCACGGCGTCGTACGACGCCCAGTGGTCGGGATGCCAGTGCGTCGCCACCACAAGCTTCACGCTGCCGTCCGCAGCGATGGCGTCGACCAGGCGGCGCACCTCGAGCGGCATGTCCACCAGCAGTGACTCCCCGGCGCCGAGGTCGCGAACGATGTACGCGTTGTTGTTCGCCGGACCCATCGGTCCGACCTTGACGATGCGGACCTCGCCGTCGTCGACGACGGTGACGTCAGCCGCGTGCACGCGACGGCGCGCGCCGTTGCGGCTTGCTGCCGCCGTTCTCTGCGGCGGCAGCCGCGCGCAGCGCTGCCTTGTGCGCGCGCTTCTGCGTCTGGTACGCCTCGCGCTCTTCGACCGTGTGCACGTCGGCGAGCGTCGGCCAGTCCGGTGCGACCTGCTCCCATCCTTTGGGACGAACGCCGAGCTGCTTGGCGACGACTCCGACCATGATCTTCGCCTTCATGTCGCCGAATCCCGGGAGCGCTGCGAAGCGCTTCAGCAGGTCGCGGCCGTCCTTGGCCTCACGCCAGATGCGTGACGCGTCGCCGCCGAACTCGCTGGCGATGACGGAACACAATGCGTACACGCGGTGCGCCATGCTCCCGGGGTAGCGGTGCAGCGCCGGCGGTGTTCGAAACGCGCGTTCGACGTCGCCGGGATCCATTTGCGCGACGCGTGTCGCGTCGATCGTGCCGAGCCGTTCGCGCATCGTGAGCGGCCCCATGAACGCCCACTCGACTGGCACCTGCTGATCGAGGCAGAAGCCGATGAGCAGCGCGGTCGGGTCCTCGCTCACCAGGCGATCAGCGTCAGGGTTGCCCGTCCATTCCATTCGCGGCGTTGCCGATGTCTTGGGCACGGAACGTACGGTACTCCGGGCCACGCGGACGTTGCGCGCCCAACCGCAAGTGGTGGGTATCGTCCGCTGCGTAGACTTGGTCCATGTCGCTCTTCGACCGCCTCTTCGGTGACAAGCCGCCGCCGCTGCCCGCAGGCGCGGTGATGATCGACCGCGAGCTCGTGGCCACCCTCACCGCTCGCGGCGAGTCGCTACACGACGCTGTGCACACCGCGTTGCGCGCGCAGCTGGCCGCGCTGGAGCAGCCCGCGGTCGCGGTGCCAGGGACACCCGTTGCACCGGAATCCGTGCAGGCGAAGCCTGAGGCGCCCTTCTGGCTCGAGCGTGACAGTGAGCGCGACCTCGCACTCGAGGACAAGCTCCGCGACCGTGTGAAGAGCCGCCGCGACACGGAGACCGACGGCAAGGGCTAGGGGTCTCACACATGCGCGCGATCGTGTTCAAGGATTTCGGCAGCGTCGAGTTGGCAGACGTCCCCACTCCGACCATCGAGTACCCGGATGACGCAGTGGTTCGCGTCACCACGACGGCGATCTGCGGCAGCGATCTGCACGTGCTCAACGGACGCATCCCCGGGATGACGCCCGGGAGCACGATGGGACATGAGTTCATCGGAGTCGTTGAGGAGGTGGGGCCGGAGGTCACCCGCTTCCGGCCCGGCGATCGAGTCGTCGGCTCGTTCACGATTCCCGACGGCACGTGCTGGTTCTGCCAGCGTGGGCTGTACAGCCGCTGCCCCGATCAGGCCGTCTTCGGCTACGGCGCGTTTCTCGGTGACGTACAGGGAAGCCAGGCGGAACGGGTGCGCGTGCCCAGCGCGAACCTCGCGCTGCACAGCGTCGACCCGGCGATGAGCGACGAGCAGGCACTGTTCGTCGGCGACATCTTCTCAACGGGGGTCGACTGTGCCATCGAAGCACAGATCCAGCCGGGTGACACGGTCGCGGTGCTGGGCTGCGGTCCGGTCGGACTGATGTCAGTGCAGGCGGCGCGGGCGTTCGACCCGGGGATCGTCTACGCCGTCGACACCGTGTCTGACCGACTCGAGATGGCGCAGACATTTGGCGCCGTGCCGGTGGACGCCGGCAGCGTGCACGTTGCCAGCCATATCCAGGACGAGACCGACGGTCGCGGTGCGGATCGCGTGCTCGAGTGCGTGGGATCTGCGGGTGCGCTGCACGACGCGCTCGACATCGTGCGCGCCGGCGGGCGCATCGCGGTGATGGGTGTGCACAGCGAGCCGGAGTTCGACCTGCCGCTGAATATGGCATTCGTGCGAGGGGTCGATCTGAAGTTCTGCGGCACAGCGAACGTGATCGGCCGTTGGGATCGCGCATTCGAGCTGATCAGCGCAGGCGCGGCGCACCCCGATCAGATCATCTCGCACCGCATGAAGCTCGACGACGGCGTCAGAGGCTACGAACTGTTCGCGAGCAGGGAAGCGATGAAGGTGGTGCTGACTCCGTAGGTGTCGCCTCATGGGCTAGACGAGCTGCGAAGTCGCCGGACTCCATCGGCGACCCTCCCCGCCTCCTTGGAGGCCTCTCGGGCGGGTCGCCTGGGTCGGGCCCAAGCCTACGCAAGGCACTGCGGGAACCGTTGGTCAGGCCGTGGCGGCGCTGGATGGCACTGGAGGGGGATCGTACTGAGCATTAGCTGCTACTGTTACCTAGATCGTAAGGAATCTGGCCCACGTCCAGGGGAGTGTAGCTAAAAGCTTACTTTTAGAGTAAGCTCGTGGCGTGGCTAAGTTCAGAGTGCCCCACGGCTTTCGCCTCCTTCGGGAACTCTTGGAGGGGCTTCCGTATGGGCGCGTCTTCACATCGGAAGAAGCGATCGACGCCGGGAAGCGCCTCGGCCTCACCGCAACCCACGTGCACAAGCTCCTCAGCGAGATGAGCGAGGACGGTGTGGTCCTCACTCGCGCTCGTTGGGGTCTTTACGTCATGCATCCGCCTTTCGGAGGTCGTGATGAGGTTCGACCCATTGCGGTCGCCGTCCGAGCGGCTGAGCCAAGCGCAGTCAGCGGGCAGTCGGCTCTGGCGCACTGGGGCTTAATCGACCAGGCGCCATTGAAGTTCGATACTCTCGCGACACCGACACGACCCAGCTGGCATACAGGGGTTCAGCACCGCGGCGCCTTCACTCGTTGGGTATGGGACGGTCCTGCATTTGAGTATCGCCGGGTGCCTCAGCGGGAAATGTTCGGCATCCGGGATGTTCGACTGGATAGCGAGACAGTCGTTCCAATGTTCGATCCCGAACGAAGCGTCCTCGAAGAGCTACTAATGTCACCCTCGACTGGTGCTCACATTCTTGCTGAGCATCGCGATGACCTCGACATCAAGCGTCTGCACGCATACGCACAGCGTGCCGGCAGATCGGCGACCGAATTGGTCGAGCAAACTCTCGGACGGGAGCTGATCGCGGCGTGAGCGAAACGCCGCCCCTGCGACGATTTGGTTCCCGGATCCACAAGATCGTCCGCGAAGTGGGAGTTCCGTACGAGTCCGTCCTGAAGGACCATGCCCTCAGCTACCTCCTTGCGGGCATCGCCAGCGTGCCAGACCTCCGTACTCATCTCGTCTTCAAAGGCGGCACGGCTCTGCGCAAATGTTTCTTCCCCACGCATCGCTATTCGATAGATCTTGATTTCAGCACTCGCGACTTGCACCGATGGTCGCCGGCGGCGTTCCTCACGCTGCTCGTTGACGCATGCCTAAGAGCTGAGGACCTAACCGCGGTGTTTGGCTCGTATTCCTTCGCGCCGCGGGTCGTACGGCACCGCGCGGACCATCCTCACGATCAGCTGGACCTCAGAGTCGATGTCGTTTTCCCAAATGATGCCAAGGCCTCGCTCAAGGTCGAGGTCATCCAGGACGAGCCGATTGTTCGGCCAATTGCCGACCGCGGCATTCTCCATGCGTTTGATGGCGAGGGATTCGACGCGCGCATTGCGACGTACAGTCTCGACGAGATTGTGCTCGAGAAATTGCGCGCGTTCCTGCAGGTCCGAGCTGCTTTGCGATCGCGCGCATGGACCAACCGCGCTCGCGACCTTTTCGACCTCTATGCCATTCACCACGACCACGAGGAGCTTGTGGAATGGGCAGAGTTGCTCGAGTCCTTGCACATCAAAGCCAATGCGCGGGGTGTCGCGTTTTCTGGACCCGAAGACTTCTGCACGCCGGAGGTCATGGCCGCATATCGAGACCAGTGGACTGGCAGCCTCGAAAACCTAGTGGGCGGCACCCTTCCAGACTTTGACACCGCCGAAGATGAGCTCCAGCGCGTCCTTGTTGCTGTCTTCGGAACCAACGTAGACGCTGCTCCTGCCAAGCGAGCCACTGCTCGTGGTCGCGCGAACACGACGATGCAGGTTGATGCCGATCGCCGAGCGATGGAACCAGCAGGTGCTCGGCCGGTGTCAAGCGTCAGCCGAAGCCGTGTCAACCATTAGGCGAACGCGTTTTGTCAGGCGTCGGCCGGATCAGTACAAATGCGTGGTCCCAGGGGATGGAGTCGAACCATCGGTACACGGTTTTACAGACCGCTGCCTTAACCACTTGGCTACCCTGGGAAGGCTTGGAGTATATGGGGTTTCACCTCTAGCCTCGCCTTCCGTACGGCCAGTGACACCTCCAGTCAGACCCTAATGGTATTGCCTCGCCGTACGACGACTAGGCTGCCAGGCAATGGTGCTGGCGGAGGCGTCATCGCCCGACCACTTTGCTGCGCGCGCGCAGGGCGGACGACGACGTTCGCGTGGTCGCGTGGTCAGAGTGCAAGCCCAAGATCAGCTGCAGCGGCGGCGAGACGGCTGTCGAAGGTCGCCATGCGCACCTCCGGTAGCTCGCGACGCAGCGTCATCGCCGTCGCCAGGTGCCAGAGGTCGGCTCCCCGAAGCGGCCAGCTCGAGGCGAGGTCGTCGATGCTGGCCCAGTCGGGCTGCAACACAAGTCGGCGCCAGGGCCCGTTATGGACGAGCTCACGCGCGGCATCCGCGAGAGCTGTCGGCAGGTCTCGGTTGCGTTCCACGCGCGCGATCACGGCGCTGACCTCGGCATACGCCAGCGTCGAGATCAGATGGGTCACTGCGCGCCGGGCTACGGCGCTTGCCCGGGCGCTGTGCGCATCGTGAATCAGCACCGACAGCACGGCCGACGCATCCCAGTAGACGACCGGGCTCGCCGCTTCAGGCACCCCGATCCTCTTGCAGCGCCCGTTGCACATCCGCTTGTATGCGTGTCGGCGGCGGGATTCGAACAGGGCGACCCTTCGAAGGTTCAATCCAGCCCCAGTTCTCCAGCCGTTGCAGGCGCTGCACCAGCGGCGACTTGGCGTCGCGGATCGGCGCCAGCTTCGCCACCGGGCGACCGCGGTCGGTGATGATCCACTCAGCGCCTCGCTCAGCCTCGCTGACCAGGCGGCTGAGCTGGGCCTTGGCCTCGCGGATGCCGATCGTCGTGCTTTTCATGATGTGGTCATTGTAGGCCGTTCGGCCGGGGGTACGCGTGTTCCCAAACTGCCGGATGGGCGGGTTGACAACTTGCCATGGGTGCGTCTACACTTACCGTAAGTGAAGGCTAACCAAGCGGCAGCGTGGACGGCACTCGGCGATCCCACACGGCGGGCTATCTTCGAACGGATCGTGGAGGGCCCGTGCGCCGTCGTCGAGCTCGCTCGCGAGCTGCCGGTCAGCCGGCCGGCGGTCTCGCAGCATCTGCGCATCCTGAAGGCGGCGCGGCTGGTGGTGGATCGGCCCGCCGGAACCCGGCGCATCTACGGCGTCGACCGCGACGGCCTAGCGGCACTTCGTGCCGACCTTGACAAGTACTGGGCAAAGACGCTGGTCGCCTACAAGGCGGCCGTGGAGCAACCACGCAAGGAGAGGACATGAGCAATCTCGCCCCGACCGCCATCCGTCAATCGATCGTCGTCGCCGCCCCGGTGGAGCGTGCATTTCGGGTGTTCACGCAGGACTTCGGCAGGTTCAAGCCGCCGGAACACAACATGCTCGCAGTGCCCATCGCGGAGACCGTGTTCGAGCCGCGAGTGGGCGGTTACCTGTACGACCGCGGCGTCGACGGCAGCGTATGCCGCTGGGCGCGCGTCCTTGCCTACGAACCGCCGACGCGCGTCGTCTTCAGCTGGGACATCAGCACCGCGTGGCAGATCGAGACCGATCCGGCGCGCACGAGCGAGGTGGAGGTGCGGTTCATCGCCGAGGACGGCGATCGCACGCGCGTCGAGCTCGAACATCGCAACCTCGATCGCCACGGTGACGCGTGGGAGTCGATGCGCGACGGTGTCGACGCCGGCGACGGCTGGCCGCTGTACCTGCAGCGCTACGCCGACGTGATCGCTGGGCAGCGCTGAGCCCGGGAGGCGCAACGCCTCCGCAACGGCCGGTGGCACGGGAGGGCGGTCCTCCGCGTAGGGTAGACCCGACGCATGGGCAACTTCCTCCCGGCCAACCGGGTTCCGCTGCTGTTCCTATGGCTGGCGCTCATCGTGACCTTCAGCGTCACGCGCATCATCACCGCGCGCATCCGCAAGGGCCGCGGCGGCCTGCGCAACTGGAGCGTCGGCGGCGTGCACGTACATCACCAGGTGTTCGGCATTCTGTTGATGCTCGCGGCCGGCAGTCTGCAGTTCGCCTACCAGGCATCCGGCGACCTGGCTGACGCGCTGGCGGCGCTGTTCGGTGTCGGCGCCGCGCTGACGCTCGACGAATTCGCACTCTTCCTTCGCCTCGACGACGTGTACTGGCGCGAGGAGGGGCGCAGCTCGGTCGACGCCGTGATCATCGCCATCCTCGTCACCGGCCTGCTGCTGTCGGATCTCACGCCGCTCGGCATCGGCGACCTCCGCGCCGGCTTCAACTGGGAGGTGTCGGTCATCGTGGTGATCAACTTCGTCTGCGTGCTGGTCGCGGTCTACAAGGGCAAGCCTGTGATCGGTGCGCTGGGCGTGATGGTCCCGATGATCGCGCTGGTCGCTGCCGTGCGGGTGGCGAAGCCGAACTCCCCGTGGGCGCGCCGGCGGTACCCGGAGGGCTCCGCAAAGATGGCGCGCGCCCGGATTCGTTTCGGTCCCGTGTACCAGGCGCGCTGGAACCGGGCGCGCGATTTCATCGGGAGGATGACGATCGTTCCGCAGGCCACCCCGGCAGGAGCGGCGCCGTCTCGAGTGACGGAGGACTCGCGTCCGGCGGGTGACCGGCCAGGCTGAGGTGGAGGTCGAGTCGCAAAGGGATCGCGGCCCGCGATCGGTGATCGACGCCCACATACAGTCGAGCCGTCGCAATGTCGCGTTCCCGGTTCGTCGCGCTCGCAGTCACCGGCGTCGCAGCGGTGGTCATCACCTCCTGGTTCAGTCTTTGGCTGCGGGCGACGCCTGCCCAGACGCGGACCGCCGACTACACAGCGACGTACGTCGCGGGCACGGCGTTCCGCCACGGCCTCGGCGCAGAGCTGTACGACACGCACGCGCAGAGCCGCCAGGCAGCGGCGCTGGGTCTGGGTGGAGCGCAGTTCAGCGGCGAACCCTTCGTCGATCCGCCCCTCGTCGCCGCGCTGGCGGCGCCGCTCAGTCTGCTGGCGCTCGATGCATCGTTTCGGCTGTGGTCGCTGCTGCAGCTCGCCATGGTGATCGCCGCTGTCGTGGTTGCTGTGCGGGCGGCGCCGTGGCCGGCAGCGACGCCGGCAGCGGTGCGCGTTGCCGCGGTGGCGGTGGGCGTCGCCGGTGCGGGGACGGCGGTGCTGTTCCTGCAGGGCCAGGTCGACGGCTTCTCGGCGCTGGGACTCGCCGTCGCGTATGCGTGCTGGAAGAACGACCGGCGCGCCGCCGGTGGTGTCGCGCTCGCCGCCGGCATGCTGCTGGCGAAACCGCACCTGGCGCTGCTGCTGGCGGTGTGGCTTCTCGGGCGTCGCGACCGCCGGATGCTTGCAGGTGCCGCTGCCGGTGTCGCGGCCCTCACCGGAGCGACGATCGCCGTTGTCGGGCCCGCCGGCCTCGCGAGCTGGGTCCACGCGCCGTTTCTCACGACGAGCGTGACACCGGTGCGCATGCTCCTGGGATTGCTCGGGCTGTCGGCGTCGTGGCTTGGCGACGCGCCAGTTGCCTACGCTCTCGCCGGCGTCGCGACGTTGGGAGCGGTGGTTGCCGCAGCGCGGCTCGGCGCATGGACGCGGCGCGACCCGATGACGCTCGACGTCTCGCTCGCGTGCGCAGCGGTGCTGTCGCTCCTGGCCGCGCCGCATATGCTCACTCAGGACCTCGCGGTGCTCAGCGTGCCGCTGGCCGTCTGTCTGGCGCGGGCGGCCGCAGCCGACGGGATCGCCGCATCGCCGGGTCCACGCACCTTCGCGCTGCTCGCCGGCTGGGTGCTCCTCGATCTCGCAGCTCGTGCCGATATTGGCAATTACTCACCTGCGCCGCCAGGCCGGCTGGTGCCCGTGGTGTTGATCGGGACGCTCGTGGCGGGGTTCGTGATCGCGCACCTAGCGCGGCGCGGCGCTGCGGCCGTTTCCGTGCGCTCGCCCGCCGCCGCTCGCTGACAGCGCTGCGACGCGACGCCACCACAGCAGCGGGGCGATGACCCGGCTGGCCATCGTGACGCGGGGGGCGCTCGACGTTGCCCGCGGCTCGGGCACCGCGGTCGCGATCGTCCGGCTGCGGCGCGCGCTCGAGGGAGCGGGCGTCGAGACGACCGTGCTCGGCCCGGACGTGAGCCGCCCACGACGGCGTCCGCCTCTGCTGGCTGTCGACGCGGTGCTGGGCGTCGACGGTGCGGGACGCGAGCTCGCGATGCGCGCCGGAGCTCCCTTCATTGCGCTGGTGAAGGCGTTCTACGCCGGCGTCCTGCCGAACGAGCCACCGCTGGTGCGCGCCGGGTTGGTGCGCAGCCTCGCCATCGAGCTG
>JBOHUE010000070.1:0-31011 GCA_050734185.1 Candidatus Dormibacteria bacterium
GCGGCGCGGGCCGCGACGTCGCGGTCGAAGGTCTCCTCACGCGACACGCTGCGCGGCCGTCCCGGAAGCGTCACCGGCGCGGTGTCGATGCCGCGTGCGCGCTCCCAGATCGACTGCCCCTGGGCGTTGCCCACGCGCCGCTGCACCACGTCGACTGGAAGCGCCGCGAGCTCGCCGAGCGTGGTGATGCTCAGCCCGCCGAGGGCGTTCTCGGTCGCCGGACCCAGACCGGGGAGCCGCCGAAGCGGCAGCGGCGCCAGGAACATCGGCTCCTCACCCTGAGGCACCACGACGAATCCGCGCGGCTTCTCCAGATCGGAGCCGATCTTGGCCACCGTCTTGCAGGTGGCGACGCCGAACGATGCGTGCAGCGAGCACTCGGCGAACACGCGGTCACGAATCGTCGCGGCGATCTCATGGGCCGGACCGAAGCGCCGGCGCGACCCCGTGACGTCGAGAAACGCCTCGTCGAGCGACAGCGGTTCGATGAGCGGCGTGTAGTCGCGCGCGATGGCGAACACCGCACGCGAGGCAGCGCGGTACGCGCGGAAGTCCACGGGCACGACGGCCGCTTGCGGGCAGAGCCTGAGCGCGGTCATCAGCGGCATCGCCGAGTGGACGCCGAACACCCGCGCCTCGTACGACGCCGCACTGACCACGCCGCGGCGCAGGTGGGCCCTGCCATCGCCGGCATCAGCGCCACCGACGATCACAGGCCGCCCCCGCAACTCAGGACGGCGCAGCTGCTCCACCGACGCGTAGAACGCGTCGAGGTCCATGTGGATGATGCCGCGCGGCTCCACGCGGCGATCGTCGCACGCCTAAGCGCTCAGACGTTCGCCTCGCCGCGGCGTGGGGCCATCTCCTCCATCTGGAAGCTGCGGCGCGCCTGCCACTCGTCGATATCGTGCTGCTGCAGGTACCCCGCCTGCATCAGCAGATCGACGTATGTCACTCCCAGATGCGGTGCCACCCGGCGGAGCACCCACGGCGGCGGGTTCTCCTTGTTCTTGTTGATGCTCTGGTAGAAGTAGATCTGGTTCAGGTCACAGAGCAACGCCAGGCGGTGGAGGGAGAGCCCACGATCCTGGCACCGTTGTTTCAAGTAGTCCTTGAAGTCCATCGTGCCTTCCCGTCGACGTGAAACCAGCGCGAAACGTCGACCTCGACATTATAGGGCGGGTGTACCGAAAAGCAATACGCTAATGGCGGAAAGGTGCGCGATCGCGGCGGCTGCGCCGGGCGGCTCGTCCTGTGCGGTCGCGGCTGGTCCGCGACGCAACCAGATGGCACGGATGCCCGCCGCTGCGGCGCCGGCGATGTCATCCCTGGCGCTGTCGCCGACCATGACCGTCGCTGCCGCGGTGACGCCCAGGGCTGCGGTCGCCGCCTCGAAGATCCGCGGGGACGGCTTGCGCCACCCCACCTGACCGGAGAAGGTGATGGCGTCGAGGTGGCGATCGAGCCCGACGTGCGCCAGCTGGTCGAGCATGGAGCGAACCCTGTACGGCGCATTGGAGCAGAGGCCGACACGGAGACCCCGGCTGCGCAGGGTGTCGAGGGTCGATACGGCCTCAGGATCGACGGTGACCCCTTGCCACCAGGCCTCCTGCTCGATGCGCAGGGTCTCGTCGAGCGTTTCGGCATCCAGGGGAAGGCCGAGATCGGCGTAGGCCTGCGCTGCGAGGGCGACGAGGTTGATCTCCTCCATTCGGCCCGATCGCTGGTGCTCGGCGAAGGCGTCTTCGGTGCGGTCGTGAACGCTGTGCAGGAGCACCTCGCCCGGCGGCGACGCGTACCCCCGCCTGCGCAGAAGGTCCGCGATCCGCGCGTATGCCCCGTCGAGCGCGACGTCCGGCCGCTTGAACGTGACCAACGTCTCCCCGTAGTCGAAGAGCACGCCCGTCACCGGCTCGCCCCCGAGGGCGGCGGTCACTTCTTGTCTGCGGCGCCGCCCTTCCGACCGCCGCCGCGGCGGCGACCGCCCCGATAGCGTCGCTTCCCGCCGCGCCGCGAGGCGCCTCCTCCCTTGGGCGAGAGCCGCTGCAGGTACGCCTCACCCGGACTCGGCTCGCTGGGCAGCGCCGCCCGTGCGTCCGGCGCCGCCGCCACGCGTGCGGCGTAGTCCGCCAGGAGCTCATCGAGAGATTGCTTGTTTCCGCCTGGCGCTGCCGTCTCGGCCCACGGCTGCGCCCGGGCGCTCCGCTCGGCGTCCGGGCTGTCACCGCCCGCGACGTCAGGCACCGACTCCAGAACACTCTCGATCGCTCGCGCGATGAGCCGGTCCGCCTCGTGCGCCTGGGCGTCGGCGTCAGCCATCCGCAGCCATGACAGCGCGGCCGGGTTCGAGCGCCACAGTGAACCCGGCCATGGCCAGGGCGGCGATCGTCTTGATGTCGACGTCTCCGCTGACGATGTGCCGGCGTACGTCCTCCGGGGTGCACCAGGCGCGTTCCACCTGCTCGTCCTCATCGGTGGAACCCGCCGCGGCGCTGATGCCGCCGGCCATGTAGAAGTGCATGACCTCGCTGGAATAGCCAGGCGCCAGTGGCCACGCGCCGAGGTGACGCCAGCTGATCGCGGCGACGTTCATCTCCTCGGCCAGCTCCCGCGCCGCCGTCGCCTCAGGCGGCTCGCCAGGATGGTCGCGCGTGCCGGCGGGAATCTCCCAGGTGGGGCGCTCGATAGGGTGGCGCCACTGCCGTACGAGCCCCACGCGGCCTTCGCTGTCCACGGGTACGATGCACACCGCGCCGGGGTGCTCGACCAGCTCGCGGCGCGCGACGCGGCCGTTCTCGAGCCGAACGGTGTCGTCGAACACGTGCAGCAGCCGTCCGTCGTGGATCTCTCGCCGTTCGATGCGGGTTTCGCGAAGTGGGTCGATCGCCTCGGCGCTCACGCCGCGAGTGTATGCCGGGTCCGGCCGCAGTCACCGCGCCTGCGACGCGTCAGGCGCAGCCCCACTGGTGGGCCTGCCCGTTCGCCAGCATCTTGGCGGCGATGTTGGCCTGGTCGGTCGGATCCCAGATGTTGGTGCCACCGTTGGCCCTGAAGGTGGACATGGCGAACTGGAACAGCCCGTAGTACGGACCGCTCGGGTTGTACGCGTTGGGACGCAGGCCGGACTCGCACTGCGCGATCCGCACCATCCAGTCACCGCTGACTCCGTATTGGGCCGCGGCCGCCTGGATGATGCCGACGATGTCGCCGCCGGCAGGTGCCGGCACGACGACCTGCTGGGTCGTGTGCTGCGGGGTTGGTGCCGCGGTCGGAACCGGCGTCGGAGCCGGTGTGGGGACCGGCTTCGGCGCCGGCGTCGGCGACGGGGTCTTGAGCCGGAGCTGGAACAGGTTCGCGTGCACAGGCAACGACACAGGGTCGGCCGTGGTGGCACTCACCTTGCTGCTGACGACAGCCAGGTGCTCGGCCTGCGGCCAGGCTGTGAGGGTGATCGCGAGGACTGGGCCGGCCACCAGCGCCACCACACCCAGGGCCAACGCCCTCCAACGCCCAGGAATACGCACGATCAGTTTTCTTTGCTCCCCTAGTCAGTTCGGTTCCCCCCGGCGTGGCCGGGACGGACTGCGGGTCACCCCTTCTCCACCGCGTATTGGGCGGCGGGCCGCAACGCCGGGTCCGAGCCGACCTACCCCCCGGTGGTCGACGTCATGAGGACCGCGCTACGACCTGGGCACCCTATCACAGGCCTACATGGCCTGCGCAACTACTCCCGGAGGCGCTGGGAGCCCGCCCGCTGGGTGTTACCAGCCGGCGGAGGCGCTCAACTGGCAGGCCGCGGGCGCGTTGTTGACGATCACCGGCACGTGCGCCGCAGAGGTGCCGCCGCCCGGCCAGATCGTCTGAGTGGTCCCGGCGCCCATGATCGTCCCCGCCGCGTCCGTGCACACGGCGAACTCGACAATCGAGACGTCCTGCGCCAGTCGCGACACCGTCAGCTGACCCGACACCGTCCCCTGCCCGTGGCCGCCGCCGTTGCAGGATCCGGTGCCGCACTGGAAGGTGCCCGCCACGGCAGTGAAGAACGGGCCGCTGGAGGTTGTCCAGCTCCCCACGTCGACCTTGACGTCGGTGGTGGTGGCGCCGTTGCATCCGTCCGTGCAGTCGGCGGCGACTGGGAGCGTCTCGCCGGGCGCCAGGTTCACTGCCTCGGAGTCGAGCGAGCCGAGCGTCCCGCCCCCTGGACCGTGGGTGACGAAGTGGACGACGACCGCCGCAGCGCCGTGATGCGCCGCGTTGTTCTTCAGCATCGCGACGGGGATCGCCACCAGCTGCCATGCGCCGACGCCGGTGGTGACGACACTCACGGTCTGGTTGTCCGCCGCCGCGGATGCGGCCGGCGTCGTTGATGTATGGGTCGTCGTCGTGACGCGCGCGCTCGGCGTGCTTGTCGCCGCGCCGCAGGCGGCGGACAGCACCGCGGCACACGCGACGACCACGAGGGCAGCTGCGCGGAGATTTGGCACGCGGGAATCGTAGGCGGCTTCGCTACCCGGCCGCGAGCGGGTGTCAGAATTGACATCAGCGTCAACTTTTTTCCAGAGGCGCCATTGCCGGCCATGCCATTCACCGCCGATCACGACGCGCTGCGCGAGACCATCCGAGACTTCGTGGCCCGCGAGCTGCGGCCGCATGCCGAGGAGTGGGAGGCCGCCGAGTACTTCCCTGATTCCGTCTTCCGTCGCATGGGGGAGCTCGGGATGCTGGGCCTGCGATATCCAGAGCGGTACGGCGGGCAGGGCGGTGACTACTTCAGCGCCATCGTGCTCGCCGAGGAGATGGCGCGCGCCGGCTCCGGCGGCGTCGGCATGGCGGTGAGCGTGCAGGCTGAGATGGCGACCCCGCCGATCCTCAAGTTCGGCACCGAGGCGCAGAAGCAGCGCTACCTGGTGCCGGCCATCACGGGCGAGAAGATCGCCGCGCTCGGGATCACCGAACCCGACGCCGGCAGCGACGTCGCGAGCATCCGCACGCGCGCCGAGCGCGTCGACGGGCGCTGGCGCATCAACGGCAGCAAGCTGTACATCACAAACGGCGTGCGCTGCGACTTCATCGTGCTCGTGTGTCGCACCGGCTCGCTCGAGGACGGCGCGCACGGAATCACGCTCTTTCTCGTCGACAAGGATCTGCCGGGCTTCGAGGTGTCGCGCAAGCTGAAGAAGTTGGGGATGTACTCGAGCGACACCGCCGAGCTGTCGTTCCATGACGTCGAGGTCGGCGACGACGCGGTGCTCGGTGAGATCGGTCAGGGTTTTTACAACCTGATGTGGGAGCTGCAGGGTGAGCGGTTGATCGGCTCGGCCGGCTCGATCGCCGGCGCCGAGGTCGCGTTCGAGGAGACGCTCGCGTGGTGCAAGGAGCGGCAGGCGTTCGGTCGTCCCATCGGCAAGTTCCAGGTGAACAAGCACAAGCTCGTCGACATGTACACCGACATCACGGTGGCGAAGAACTTTGTGTACTCCGTCGCGGAGAAGTGGAACCGCAACGAGTACCCGGTGTCCGAGATCTCGATGGCGAAGCTCGTGGTCGGCCGCGTGACGACGCAGGTCGCTGACACATGCATGCAACTCTTCGGCGGCATGGGCTACATGGCCGAGACCCAGATCTCGCGCTACTTCCGTGACTCGCGGTTGATACGTATCGGCGCCGGCACTGACGAGGTGATGAAGGAGATCATCGCCAAGGACAGCCTGGGGTTGTGATCAGCTAGCCCAACGCGCCGTGCGTGAGGTTTGATCCAACTGCCGTGATTGCGGCGAGGGTGGGAACCACCACACGGCGCGAGTCTAGACTGGCGTACGCGCGCCAGCGAACCCCGGAGGAACACCGCATGCAAGAGAAGATTCTCGGTACCACGATGCCGGTGCTCGAGATCACCCTCGACCCCGGCGAAGCGCTGTTCGCGGAGTCGGGCGAGCTGTCGTGGATGACCTCGAGCATCGCCATGACGACGTCGACGCAGTTCGGCGGCGGCGGCGGCATCGGCGGCGTCTTCAAGCGCGCGGTCGGCGGCAGTTCGATCTTCATGACCGAGTACATGGCGAAGGACGCGCAGGGGATGGTGGCGTTCGCCACACGTCTGCCGGGACAGATCTTTCCCATCGACATCGCGCCGCAGCCGGGCATGACATTTCTTGGACACCGGCACGCGTTCGTGTGCGCCAACCACGGCGTCGAGCTGTCCATCGGGTTTCAGCAGCGGCTCGGCGCGGGCTTCTTCGGGGGCGACGGCTTCCGGCTGCAGAAGATGACCGGCACCGGTCGCGCGTGGGTCGAGCTCTCCGGCGAGATCGTGAGCTACGACCTGCAGCCCGGCGAGGTGCTGCGTGTCCATCCCGGCCACGTCGGGCTGTTCCAGGACACCGTTCAGTTCAACATCACGACGGTGCCGGGGATCAAGAACAAGATCTTCGGCGGCGACGGCATCTTCCTCGCGCAGATGGTCGGGCCCGGGCGCGTGTGGCTGCAGTCGCTGCCGCTGGCCAAGCTGGCGCAGGCGCTCTCCGAGTACTGGCCGCAGCAGGCGGCCGAAACCGGCGCCGGCGTCGCGGCGGGTGCCGCCATCGCACGCGGCATCTTCGGCCGGTGATCGGGCGGCTCGCGGCGGCGGGCATCCTGGCAGCCGGACTGGCTGCGTGCGGCGGGTCGTCGAGCGCCACGCCCACGACCGCGTCGTGCGCCGCGGGCAGTGCCGCGGTAAACCAGGGGTCGCCGGCGAACACGGTACAGGCCACCGACAATCTGGCATTCGCCCCGACGACCATCACGGTGAGCGTGGGTCAGGTGCTCCAGTGGAAGAACGGCGGCGGGATCATGCACACGGTGACGTTCAACGACAACGCCATGTCGTGCCTGGACGATGCGCAGCTGAACGGCGGCTCGACGTGGGACGTCACGTTCAACACGGCCGGGACCTACGCATACCACTGCACGATCCACGAGCAGATGACCGGCACCGTGAAGGTGCAGTAAGCGTCAGGTCTCCGGCCAGCAGACGGCGACGCCGAGGTCGCGGAGCTGCGCGTCGGCGTCGCGCACCCAGGCGCAGCGGATCCGTGCTCGGGTGAAGGCGTCCTGGATATAGTCATAAGTGGCAAGATCACGCCGGAGCATCGAGGACGCCGGCTTGTCCGGGATATCCTCGGGTGGAACCAGGGCGCGCTCGATCAGCTCCTCGAATGCGAGCACCAGCACGGAGACCGTGGTGTCGACGAGCTCGCTGTAGTCGAGCTTGGCGTTGAGCACGCCCACGGTGTCGCGCGCGCCCTCGGCCGCCTGACGCTGCGTGATGAACTCCTCGTACTGCGTGATGTCTTCGAGGAGGCGGCAGCCGGGGTCGCTCGTTCCGACCAGGACGCGGTGTGCGCTCACCCCCACGGTGAAGGTGAGCGGCTCGGCCTCAGCGGCGCGGCGCCGAAAGAGCGGCATCCGGGGCGGGGAACTCGCTGCGGGTGAAGAACGCGTGCACGGGAATGCCCGCGTCCGCCAGCGCCTCGCGCCCACCCTCCTCCCGGTCGACGATGCAGACGGCCTCGACCACCTCGGCGCCGGTGCCGAGCACTCGCTCGAGTGCCTGCAGGAATGTTCCGCCGGTGGTGAGCGTGTCGTCGACGAGCAGCACACGCATGCCGGGCTCCAGCGGCGGCCCCTCGATCACGCGACCGGTGCCGTGTTCCTTCTCCTGCTTGCGCACGATGAAGGCCGCGATCGGGTCTGCGGTCGCACCGCTCAGGGTGGCGACGCCGGACGCGATCGGGTCGGCGCCCAGGGTCAATCCGCCGACGGCGTCGATGCGCAGGTCACGGCAGCGCTGCAGGAGCATCCGTGACACGAGATACAGACCGCGGCCGTGCAGCGTGACCTGCTTGCCGTCGAAGTAGTAGTTGCTGCGGCGCCCGCTGGTGAGCACGAAGTCCCCGAAACGAACGGCGCGCGTCGCGACGAGCTGGTGGAGCTCGGCGCGCATAGCCTCGAGCTCCGCGGGCTGCGCCGTCGTGTCCTGGGTCATCAGCCGTCCTGCCGCGGAGTCCAGCGCAGCACCGGGTGTCGCGCGGCTGTCACCTCGTCCACCCGGCGCACCGGCGTCTCGTACGGAGCGCCCTGCACGAACGCGAGGTCATTCTCCGCCTCGGCGACGATGATGGCGCACGCGTCCGCCAGCTCATCGAGGCTCAGCTTGGTCTCGGTCTCGGTGGGCTCGAACATCAGCGCTTCTGGCACCGTTGTCGGGAAGTACACGGTCGGCGCGTACATGCCGAAGTCGAGGAGGCGCTTGGCCACATCGACCGCACGCAGCCCCGCGACACGACCACCCTTCGTTGTGGCCACGAACTCGTGCAGGCAGGGGTCGCCGACGGCCATCGGGAACAGGTCGGCGATGCGGGATTGCAGGTACCGGGCGTTGAGCACCGCGTCGCGAGCCACGCCGTCGATGCTCGAGCCGTACGCGCGGATGTACGCATAGGCGCGCACCAGCATGCCGAAATTCCCGTAGTACGAACGCACCTTGCCGATGCTCAGGGGGCGCGACTCGTCGAGGCGGAACGCGTCGCCGTCGCGTTCGACGGTGGGCACGGGCAGGAATGGCACCAACCGCTCGACGACCCCCACCGGCCCCGCGCCGGGACCGCCGCCCCCATGCGGTGTGGAGAACGTCTTGTGCAGATTCAGATGCACCACGTCGAAGCCCATGTCACCCGGCCGCGCCACGCCCACCAGCGCGTTGAGGTTGGCGCCGTCGTAGTACAGCAGCGCTCCCGCCTCGTGCGCTGCGCGCGCGAGCTCGAGGATGTCGGTCTCGAACACGCCGAGCGTGTTGGGGTTGGTCAGCATGACCGCGGCAACGTGCTCGTCGAGGTGTGCCTTGAAGTCGTCGACGTCCACCGTGCCGTGCGCGCTGCTCTTCACCGTGACCACGCGGAGCCCGCACGCCGCCGCTGACGCGGGGTTGGTGCCATGCGCTGAATCGGGAATGAGCACGGTGGTGCGATCCGTGTCGCCCTGTGCCGCGTGGTACGCCTGGATCATGCGCAGCCCCGTCCATTCCCCGTGTGCGCCCGCGGCCGGCTGCAGCGACATGCGTGTCATCCCGGTGAGGGTGCAGAGCAGGCGCTCGAGCTCCCACATGAGCCGCAGAGCGCCCTGGACGTCGCCGGTGTCCTGATACGGATGCAGCGAGGCGAAGCCGTCGAGCGAGGCCAGTTGCTCGTCGACGACGGGGTTGTACTTCATGGTGCACGAGCCCAGCGGATACGGCCCCTGGTGCAGGTTGTGGTTGCGTCGCGCGAGCCGGCCGACGTGGCGCGCAAGCACCGGCTCCGGTACCGCCGGCAGCGCGGGCGGCGCGGAGCGAAGCAGGGAGCGCGGAAGCAGGTCGTCGAGAGCGTGCGCCGGCACTCCCGCGGTCGGGATCTGCGGCCCACCGGTGTAGTCGTCGCTGAGCTCGAACACCAGCGGCGTCTCGGTCGCCCACTGCGCGCGCGTCTGTGCCGGGTTCTCGGTCGCCATCAGGACACCTCCACCGGCACCCGCTCAAGTGGCGCGTGCGCCGCGCGCAGCTCGGTGGCCGCCGCGAGGTAGCGCGCGATCGCTGCGGGCGTCGTCATCTCGGTGCAGCACACGAGCAGCTGCGACGGCCGCGCCGGGTCGACGCGGGCCAGCGGCAGGCCCGCAATGATGCCGCGCTCGCGCATCGCGTGTGCGAAATGCGCGGCGTCGCCGCACTCGACGACGAACTCCCAGAGGAACGGCGCTGTCGGATAGCTGCGGCGCAATCCGCACTCGGCGTCGAGGCGTTGCGCCAGATGATGCGCGCGCTGCGCACTGACGATCGCGATGCGGCGCAGGCCGCCGGCGCCCATGTGCGCCATGTGCACGGTTGCGGCGAACGCCATCAGCGCGTGGTTGGTGCAGATGTTGGACGTCGCTCGCTCGCGACGGATGTGCTGCTCGCGTGCCTGCAGGGTCAGTGTGAATGCGCGCCGGCCCTCGGTGTCGACGGTCAGCCCCGCGAGCCGCCCCGGCATGCGCCGCACCAGTTCCTCGCGCGCCGCGATGTAGCCGAGATGCGGCCCGCCATAGGACATGGGGATGCCGAGTGGCTGACCGTCGCCCGCGGCGATGTCGAACCCGGCGTCTCCCGGTGACACGAGCACCGCGCACGCGACAAGGTCGGCGGCGCAGAGCGCCAGCGCACCGCGCTCGTGAATGCGGTCGACGAGCTGGGCCGCGTCGTCGACGGTGCCGAGAAACGACGGCTGCGCAAGCAACACGCCCGCGTGGTCGCTGGTCACGTGCTCGGCGATCGCCTGCGGCGTGATATGGCCGTCGTGCTCGGGAAGGACGTCGATCGCGATGCCGCGTCCCTCCGCATACGTACGGATCACGCGCAGCGTCTCCGGATGCACCGTGGCGGCCACAGCGAAGCGAGCCCGGTCCACGGCGTTGACCGCCATCACCATCGCTTCAGCGGCGGCGGTGGCGCCGTCGTACATGGACGCATTGGCCACGTCCAAGCCGGTCAGCGCGCAGATCATCGACTGGAACTCGAAGATGCTCTGCAGCGTCCCCTGGGACGCCTCGGCCTGATACGGCGTGTATGCCGTGTAGAACTCAGGCTGGGAGATGGCGGCGCGGACGATCGCCGGGATGAAGCGCTGATACACGCCGGCGCCGAGGAAGCTGTCGAACGCGGTCAGCGGGCGGTTGGCAGCCGCGAGCCCCTGCAGGGTTGCCACCAGGTCCTGCTCGCCCATCGGCTCCGGCAGCTGGATGTCCGGGTGGAGAAGCTCATCCGGGATGGGAGCGAAGAGGTCGTTGGTGGACCCGGCACCCACCGCCCGGAGCATCGCGTCGCGGTCGGCATCCGAGTTCGGGAGGTAGGCCACAGTCAAAGTATGCCCAGGCGGCGCGGCGGCGCCGGGTGGGATTGATCCTCGGCGGTCGCGGTTACACTGGAACTCGAATGGCGAAGCGTTCGAACACGGTCTCTATCGAGGACATCGTCGCCGCGATCGAGACCGCCCGCGACAAGGTCATGGCTGACGAGGTGAAGAGCCTGGTCAAGCTCGGCCTCCCCAAGGCGGTGGCGTACAAGATGGTCGCCGACCGCTACCGGCAGCGGCCCGAGGGCGAGGAGGAGAGCGGCGACGGCGCCGGCACCCCCTGGCCCGACATGTCCTGAGCCCGGCTCTCAGCCCGCCGCAACCGTGCGGCGATCAGCGCAGCGACGCGACCAGCTCCCTGGGATACACCTCACGCATCAGCGGGCTCGAGAGCACGAAGTCCGCGGTCGCGCGGTTGCACGCGATCGGCACGTCGTGCACCACCGCGATGCGCAGCAACGCCTTGACGTCGACATCGTGTGCCTGCGATGTCAGCGGATCCCAGAAGAAGATGACCGCGTCGATACGGCCCTCGGCAATCGCCGCACCCACCTGCTGATCGCCGCCGAGCGGTCCGCTGAGGAACCGGTGCACGGGGAGGTCCAGCTGCTCCGCAAGCTGCGATCCGGTCGTGCCGGTCGCGTGCAGCTCGTGCGCCGCGAGCGTCTCGCGGTTGAACCGAGCCCACTCGAGCAGCTCGCTCTTGCGATGGTCGTGCGCGATGAGCGCGATTCGCTTGCTCATACGCCCGGCGCGCTGCGGATCAGCAACGAAATCGTGGTCGACAACACTCGTCATGCGCACCTCTCATCGTCGAACACTTCGTCGATCATCCTAGACACGTCCACGTTGCGGTCGGGTTAACGCCCGGGTGGCACGCACACCTCGAGTATTCAGCACGCACCGTCAACAACCAATGGACGCATCGCACAACCGGCGTGCAGCGACGTCGACGTCAGACGGTCTTCGCCGCCTGCCGCCGTCCGTTGACGTACCAGATCACGATACCGATCACCAGCAGCACAGCCACGCCGATCGCAACCTTACCGATCGGTCCGGACACCTTTTCGTAGTTCGCGCCGACCTCGTATCCGACAACGGCAAGCGCGGCGCACCATGGCAGCGCGCCGGCGAACGTCAGCACCGCGAACCACAGCGGCTGCACACGAGCCAACCCCGCGGGAAAGGATATGTACGTGCGGATCACCGGCAGTACACGGCCGACGAACACAGCCCACAATCCGAAGCGTGCGAACCAGTGGTCGGCACTGTCGAGATGCGACTCGCGGATTCCCACTCTGCGCCCCGGCCCGAGCAGCAGCGCGCGACCGAACCGCCGCGCCAGCCAGTACGCGAGCAGCGACCCCACCAGGTTTCCCAGAGCCCCGGCGATGATCACCACCACCAGGTTGAGCTTTCCCGTCGCAGCGAAGTAACCGGCCACGGTCATGATCAGCTCGCTCGGGAACGGGATGCCGCAGCTCTCGACGAGCATGAGCAGGAACACCGCGGCGATCCCGCCGCCGGTGACCCAGCTGTTGATCAGCGATCCCACGGCTCGGGATTCTGACCGGGTGGCTCGGGCGGACGGGCGGCGGGCCCCACATCGATCGCGCCCCGGATCACGTCCTGCTCCACCCCACCAGCTTCCGGCGGATGATTCCGCGCATGCCGCGGGCGCGCTCGATCCGCCCTTCGACCATCGACGAGTGGCCCGTGCCGTTCGACCCGGGCTGGGAGCTCGACTGGAGCCGCCCCGACTACGCCCGGCGGCTGCTGCAGGAGCACCTGGATCAGACGCACGACGGGGCCAGCCGGCGCGCCGGGCTGGTCGCGCAGCACGTGCGCCGTCTGCGAGCGCTGCTGCCGCGCCCGCCGGCACGGCTGCTCGACGCCGGCTGCGGCCCCGGTCTGTATGCATCGCGGCTCGCCGGGGCCGGCTACGACGTCACCGGCGTCGACGTGAACGCGGCCGCGCTGCGCCACGCGCGGGCTACGGCTCCATCGAACAGCCGCGGCTCCCTTCGCTACCGGCGCGCCGAGCTGCGGGCCATCCCGGCACCGGCCACGCCCTATGACGCCGCCGTCCTCATCTATTACGTGCTCGAGGCGTTCCCCGCGAAGGAGCAGCCACGCGTCCTCGCGCAGGTCGCGAGCACGCTCCGTCCCGGCGCCACCGCCATCGTCGAGATGCGCCTGCAGCCGGATCAGCTGCCCGGACGCATCTCGTGGTGGGACGTGCTCGATCGCTCCGTGCTGAGCGACCGGCGTCACGTGCTGCTCGGCGACGGCACCTACGACCGTCGCCGCCATACCTACGTGCTGCGTGAGATCGCGATCCACGACGACGGCACCATCACCGGGCAGCAGACCAGCGCCTGGCTGTGCCCGTTCGAGCGCATCCCAGCACTGTTCCGAGACGGTGGGTTCGAGATCACCGGGATGTTCGACGGCTGGACCGGCGAACCGGGCTCAGCTCTCTGCGAGAGCTTGCTCGTGGTCGCACGGCGGCTACCATGATTTGCCCGGTCCAGTTGTGGGGAGTGCAGCAGATATGGCCACGCCCGATCGCATCCGCAATGTCGCAGTCGTCGGTCACAGTCACGACGGGAAGACAACCCTCTCCGAGGCGCTCCTGCACACCGCCGGCGCGACGCAGCGGCTGGGGTCGACAGACCAGGGCACCTCGATCCTCGACGCCGAGCCCGAGGAGCAGCGCCGCTCGATCAGCATCGGCGCCGGCGTTGCGCACTGCGACTGGGATGGCACCCGGGTCAACCTGATCGACGCGCCCGGATTCCAGGACTTCGCCGGCGAGGTAGCCGAGGCGCTTGCCGCGGCCGATGGTGCGGTCCTCGTGGTGTCGGCCAACGGCACCGTGCCCGTGGGCGCGGAGCTGGCCTGGGAGATGGTGCAGGCGCGCGGCCTGCCGGCTCTCATCGTGGTCAACAAGATGGACAAGGAGAACGCCGCCTACGAGGCGACCGTGGACGCCCTTCGCGAGTCGTTCGCGCGCAAGCCGATCGCGGTCGCGGTCCCGGTTGGCGTGGCCGACGGGTTCCGCGGCTTCGTGGACCTCGTCGACGACATCGCCCATGAGTTCGACGGCACGGGACGCTCGAAGGACATGGCCTTTCCCGAGGACCACCGCGACGAGATCGAGCGCGCGCACTCCGCGCTGGTGGACGCAGCAGCCGAGACAGACGACGCGCTGCTGGAGAAGTACCTCGAGGGCACCGAGCTGACCGACGAAGAGGTGCGTGCCGCGCTGCACGCCGCGACGGCGCGAGGCACGCTGGTGCCCGTCGTCTGCGCCGGGGCGCTCGCCGAAAAGGGCGCATCGCTGGTGCTGGATTCGATCGTGCGGTTCCTCCCCTCGCCGGTGGAGCGCATGCACATGGGTCAGGACCCCAAGGGAAAGGAGGTGGAGGTCGCCTGCGACCCCGACGGCAAGCTCTGCGCGCAGGTGTTCAAGACGACCGTCGACTCGTTCGGCAAGGTGTCGTACTTCAAGGTGCTTCGCGGGACGTTGACCGGCGACAGCCATCCGATCACCGTGCGACTCGAGCACGAGGAACGCTTCGCGCAGCTCGGCCAGCCGATGGGCAAGACGGTCAACACCGTGCCGCAGGTGGCGGCGGGCGACATCGGCGTCGTCACCAAACTGGCCGCGACGCAGACGGGCGACACGCTCTGCGCGAAGGACGCACCGGTCGTCCTGCCGCCGGTCACGGCGCCGGCGGCGACGTACTCCGCGGCGATCGTCGCCAAGACCAAGGGCGACGAGGACAAGATCATGCACGCGCTCGCCCGCCTCGCCGACGAGGACATCGCCTTCGCGTCAGACCGCGACCCGGTCACCAACGAGGTGCTCGTGCACGGTCTCGGCGACGTGCACCTCGACGTTGCGCTGGAGCGCATGAAGCGCAAGTACGGCGTCGAGGCGGAGCTGCACGCGCCGCGCATTCCGTACCGCGAGACCATCACGGCCAGCGCGCGTGTGCAGCACAAGTACAAGAAGCAGTCCGGCGGCGCAGGCCTGTACGGCGACGCGACCATCGAGATCGAGCCGCTCGCCCGCGGCGAGGGATACCTGTGGGAGGACAAGATCTTCGGCGGTGCGATCCCGCATCAGTTCCGTCCGTCGGTGGAGAAGGGCGTGCGCCAGACGATGGAACAGGGTGCGGTCAGCGGCAACCCGATCGTCGACGTGAAGGTGCGTCTCGTCGACGGTTCGACGCATGCGGTGGACGGCAAGGACATCGCCTTTCAGATCGCGGGGTCGATGGCGATGCGCGAGGCGGTGCAGAAGGCGAACCCGGTGCTGCTCGAACCGGTGATGGACGTGCGCGTGCTGGTACCGGAGCGCAACACTGGTGACGTCATGGGCCTGCTCAACTCCAAGCGCGGTCGCGTCGGCGGCATGAACCCCACGGGCGACGGCAAGGCCGAGGTCACCGCACAGATTCCGCAGGCGGAGATGTACACGTTTCCCATCGAGCTGCGCGCGATGACGCAGGGACGCGGGCGGTACTCGATGACGTTCTCGCACTACGAAGAAGTTGCGGCGCACGTCGCGCAGAAGATCATCGACGCGCATTCCAAAGAGCACACACCAGCCGCCGTCTGAGGAGGTCATCGCATGGGCGAGGTGGTCGAGTTTCCGAGCAACGGCGGCACCGCGGACGGCTACCTGGCGGCGCCATCGAGTGGTCGCGGACCCGGCGTGATCGTCATCCAGGAGTGGTGGGGAATCGTCCACCACATCAAGGACGTCTGCGACCGTTTCGCCGCCGCCGGGTTCATCGCGCTCGCACCCGACCTCTACCACGGCAAGACGACGACCGAGCCCGACGAGGCGGGCAAGCTGATCATGTCGCTGCAGCTCGACCGCGCCGGTAGCGAGATGGTCGATGCCGGCCGCTGGCTGGCTGCGGCCGACCGCACCGCCGGCGATCGCGTCGGCATCGTCGGCTTCTGCGCCGGTGGTGCGCTGGCGCTGTACGCAGCGACTCTGACCGACGTGTACGCCGTCGCGGTGGCCTTCTACCCGGGCATCGGCTTCATCGACCGCGCGCAACCGGACTTCACCGCAATGCGTGGCGGCGCGGCGCTGCTCCACTGGGCCGAGCATGACCATGCGTACGACCGCGACAGCGCGGCGGCCCTCGAGGACCGCATGCGCGGGGCCGGAGTCGACGTCGAGAGCCACTGGTACGCGGGCGCCGATCACGCGTTCTTCAACGACGATCGGCCCGAGGTGTACGACCCGGCGAACTCGCGACGCGCATGGGACCGCACGCTCGCGTTCTTCCGCAAACACCTGGCAGCGACCCCCGCTCCCGTCTGACCCTCGCGCCGCGCACCCGTCGCGGTCATGATTGCCGCACCGTGAGCGCGAGCGAACAGCGTGCGGCACTCGACGTCGATCCGGCTGCCGTTCTTCTCAGCACCCACATGTTCAGTGACCTCACCGCGGCGGAGGTCGAGCCGCTGGCGCGCGCAGCGGTGGTGCGCCGCTACGGCAGGGGCGAGCACATCTTCGACGTCGGCGATACCGCCGATTCGATGCTCGTCGTCGTCAGCGGCCAGGGCCGCGATTCGCTTCTCACGGCCGACGGTGATGAGTTCATGTACGCCATGTGGGAACCGGGCATGATCGTCGGTGAGGTGGGCGTGTTCGCGCCCGACCACACCCGGCTCATGGCGTTCATCGCGGTGCAGCCGACGGTGCTGCTCGCGCTGCCTCGCGCCGATCTCATGCCGTTCCTTCTGCGACATCCGATCGCGATGCAGCGAGCGCTCGAGGTGGTGGCCTCACACGCGCGGGCGCTCAGGGTGCAGCTGGTCGCGCGGTCGATGCGCCCACTGCGCGAGCGGGTGCTCCTGCATCTGCTCGAGCTCGCCGAAGCCGGCCCGCCGCGCGCGGATGGTTCCGCGGTGACCCCGCCGGTCTCGCAGTCGATGCTGAGCACGATGGCCGGCGTGACCCGCGAGAACGTGAACCGTGCGCTCGCGACGCTGATCGCCGAGGGTGTCGTGCGCGCCGAGTCGGGCGCCTACGTCGTCAGCGACCGCGTGCGTGCGTGGCGGGAGGTGACGGGCGGCGGGCCCGAGGTCGGCAGGCCGAACCGCGGCGGTGTGGCGCAGCCCGACGAGCGCTCGCGTCGCCTGTGACGCGGCGACACACCATGCGGTTCTGGCGACGCCGATCATGCGCGAGCATGTTCGGCAGACGGAGGGCATGGTGATGACAGAACGCTTCGCCGCGGGGTTCCCCGGTGTGGCGCTGGCGGAGGGCGACGCGGAGTACGAGACGGCACGGCATGTGTGGAACGGCGCGATCGACTTGCATCCCGCTGTCATTGCACGCTGCACCAGCACGGCGGATGTCGTCGCCGCCGCGCGGCTGGCGCGCGAAACGGGACTGCGCGTCGCAGTGCGCGGCGGGGGGCACAGCATCCCGGGGCTCAGCAGCGTCGACGGGGGCGTAGTCATCGACCTGTCGCCGATGCGGCGTGTCACGGTCGATCCGGAAGCTCAGGTCGCGCACGCTGATCCCGGCGCGACATGGCACGACTTCGACGCGGCGACTGCGGAGCAAGGGCTTGCGACAACGGGCGGGCTCATCTCGCACACCGGGGTCGCCGGCCTCACGCTCGGCGGTGGCATCGGGTGGCTCCAACGAAAGCACGGCCTCAGCTGCGACAACCTCGTCGGCGCCGAGCTGGTGACCGCCGCCGGTGACGTCATCGAGACCAGCAGCGCGCGGGAGCCCGAGCTGCTCTGGGGGCTGCGCGGCGGCGGCGGCAACTTCGGCATCGTCACGCGGTTCGACCTGAGGCTGCACCCGGTCAGCGACATCGTCGGCGGGCTGATGATCTTTCCCCTCGAAGACGGCGCCCGCGTCCTGCGCGCGTACCGCGAGTGGGCGGCGGGGTTGCCCGATGAGTTCACGACGCTGGCGGCGATCGCCATGGCGCCACCGGCACCATTCGTTCCCGAGGAGCTGCAGGGGCACCCCACGCTGCAGCTCATCGGCTGCCACTGCGGCGATGCGGACGACGCCCAGCGTGCGCTCTCGGCCATGCGCGCGCTGCATCCACCGGTCGACCTGTTCGGACCCATGCCGTACGCGGCACTGCAGTCGCTGGCCGACGAGGGGGCCCCGCCCGGGTTGCGCAACCACTTCAAGTCCGGGTACGTCGCGGACCTGAGCGACGGGTTCATCGACATCGTCCTCGACCGCGGTGCTCAGCTGCGCTCGCCGCTGTCGCAGATCCACCTCCACCAGATGGGCGGCGCCGTGGCGCGCGTCGGCGAGAACGACACCGCATTCAGCAACCGTCGCGCGGGATACACGTACAACCTGCTTGCCACTTGGACAGATCCGGCCGATGATGAGGCCAACATTGGCGACAACCGCGAGCTCGGCCGAGCGCTGGAACCGTTCTCGAGCGGTGGCGCCTACGTGAACTTCATGGACAACGAGGGGTCCGCGCGGGTCCGCGACTCGTACGGCGCGGAGAAGTTCGCGCGGCTGTCGCGGCTCAAGCGTGCGTTCGACCCGGAGAACGTGTTCTCGCGCAACCAGAACATCCCTCCTGCGGCGGATTCGGCGTGAGCGACACGACGCGTGGACGCTTCCTGATCAGCACGTGGGACGGCGGCGGCAACGTGCCGCCCGCGATGGCGCTGGGCGCGCGCCTTCGCCGCCGCGGGCACGAGGTGCGGGTGATCAGCTCCCGGTCGCTCGCCGGTGTCGCCGCCGGAGCCGGACTCGACTTCACACCCTTGCGGCGCGTGCCCGAGTGGCCGGATGGACTACCGCTGGACGACGATTGGCCGCGGCTCAACCGGCTCCTCTTTGGGCGTGATGCCGCCCTCGACATCGCCGATGAGCTGCGCGCGCATCCCGTCGACGTGCTCGTCGCCGATTGCATGAGCGGGGCGACGATGGCGGCGGGCGCCGCAACCGGCACGCCGATGGCAATCCTGGTGCACATGCTGTACACGCCGTTCGCGTTCGACTGGGGCGCCGGCATGATGGACTTCGACACCTCGCGACGCGCGCTGGGCCTCGACGCGCTGCCGCCGGCGCCGCTCGGCGACCAGCTCGCAGCACTCGGGCGGGTGCTGTGCGCGACGCCTCCCGGCCTGGACGCATCCCGTGGCGAGCTGCCACAGGACACGTTCTATGTCGGCCCGGTGCTGCCTCCCGAACCGCCGGGCACCCCGTGGTCACCACGCACCGACGCACCCCTCGTGCTCGTGAGCTTCAGCACCACGCTGATGCACCAGCGCGAGTCCCTCCAGCCGATCCTTGACGCGCTCGCCGCGCTGCCGATCGAGGGGGTCCTGACGCTTGGCGGCGCGCTCCCCGTCGACGAAATCACGGCACCCCCGAACTTCACCGTGCGCGAGTACGTCCCACACGCAGCCATCCTCCCGCACGCGTCAGTCGTCGTCTCTCACGCGGGGCTCACCTCGATCACCGCCGCGCTGGCGCACGGCGTGCCGCTGGTCTGCATCCCGCAGGGACGCGAGCAACCGCTGAACGCGGAGCGCTTGGCGGCCGCCGGGGCGGGGATTCACGTCCCCGGCGACGCTCCTGCCACCGCCGTCGCGGAGACGTTGACGGTGGTCCTCGAGGATCCGAGGTATCGCACGGCCGCCGGCGAGATGGCCGCCCGAAGCCGCGAGCTCGGGCTCGGTGAGGAGGCGGCCAGGCTGACCGAGGAGCTCCTGTCGAGGGTCTCCCCGACAGAGAGCGCGCAAAGACAGGTTCAGTCCGTCTGACCGGTTCGCGCCGAATTCGGGCCCAATTCGCCCGAAGCGCGGTTAGAATGCGCCGAAAGCTGGCTAGGGCCCTGCCCGGCACCCAGTTCACCACGCAGAGGAGAGGCTATGGCCACCGGCTACTGTTTGAAATGCAAGAAGCAGGTTGAGATCCAGGGCGCGACGGCGATCACCATGAAGAACGGCAAGCCCGCGACGACCGGCACCTGCCCGAACTGCGGCACCAAGATCTTCAAGATCGGCAAGGCCACCTAGGGTCGCGGCAGCGGCTCGCGGAGCCGCCGCGGCAGGTAGACGGCGCCAGGGCCGAACCTGCGCGCCATGTCGTCCGGGTTGGACGCCTTGCAGCGCTCGAGCGAGAGGCACCCACATCCGATGCACGAGGTGAGGCCGTCGCGCAGCGCTGTGAGCGCGTCGATCTCGGAGTCCAGGCGCTCACGCCACTGCGCCGAGATCGCGGCCCAGTCCTCGCGCGTCGGCGTGCGGTTCTCAGGGAGCCCGGCCAGCTGCGCGCGGATCTCGTCGAGTGTGAGCCCGACGTGGCGCGCCGCGCGGATGAAGGCGAGCCGGCGCAGCGCGCTGCGCGGGTACCGGCGGCGCCCGCCAGGGCTCCGGTCGGCGTGGATGAGCCCGGCCTGCTCGTAGAAGCGCAACGCTGACGCGGCGAAGCCGCTGCGCGAGGCGATCTGGGTAATGGTCAGGAGGTCGGCAGGCATCAGCGCTTGACTTGAAGTTTACTTGAACTTCTAGTATGGCGTCATGAATGTTGCGCTGATCACCGGTGGCTCCCGCGGCTTCGGCCGCGCCGTCGCTGCTGAGCTCTCACGGCGAGGCTGGCGGCTCGTCCTCGACGCTCGCGGCGGCTACGACCTCGAGCGCGCACGCACTGCGCTGCCGTACCCCGCCAACGCGGTCGCCATCCCCGGCGACGTCACCGACCCGGCCCATCGCGAGCGGCTCGCCGAGGCGGTGGAATCGGCAGGTGGTCTCGACCTCCTGCTCAACAACGCCAGCGAGCTGGGCCCGAGCCCGCTGCCGCCGCTGAGCCGCCACGCGCTGGACGAGCTCGAGACCGTCTACCGCGTCAACGTCGTCGCGCCGCTCGCGCTCGTGCAGCGGCTGCTGCCGGCGCTGGAGGCGGCGCATGGCGCCGTCATCAACATGAGCTCCGATGCGGCCGTCGAGGCGTACGAGGGCTGGGGCGGGTACGGCTCGTCCAAGGCTGCGCTCGACCAGCTGAGCGCGGTGCTCGGCACCGAGGTGCCCGCCATCCGCGTGTACGCGCTCGACCCCGGCGATATGCGCACCGCTCTGCACCAGCGCGCGTTCCCCGGTGACGACATCTCCGACCGGCCCGAACCGGAGGAGTCGGTGCCCGCGGTGCTGCGCCTGCTCCACGAGCGCCCCGCGTCCGGCCGGTACCGCGCGTCGGATCTGCTCGCCGTCGACGCGCCGGCGCTGGTTTCGCCCGCGTCGTGAGCCCCCTCGCATCCGCGGGCGTCGAGTTCGAGCTGCCCGACGGACTCATCGCGACCGAGCCGCCGGAGGCGCATGGCACGCCGCGCGACGGTGTGCGCCTGATGGTCGTCGACCGCGGGCGCATCTCGCACACGGTGTTCAGCAGCCTGGGCGTGCTCCTCCGCCGTGGCGACCTGCTCGTGGTCAACACCTCGGCCACCGTTGCCGCGGCCGCCGACGCCCGCCGCGCCGATGGGAGCCCGGTGGTCGTGCACTTCAGCGGGCCCTCCGAGGAAGGGGCATGGCTGGTCGAGCTCCGCAAGCCGGACCAGAGCGGTCCGGTCCTCGACGTCGACCCCGGCGAGACTCTGGCGCTGCGCGACGGGTCACGGTTGCAGGTGCTCGCGCCCGCGACGCCGGGAAGCCTGCGGCTATGGGAGGCCTCGCTGGCCGGCGGCCGGCGCGTCAGCGAGTGGCTGGGCACCCACGCTCGCCCGATCACGTACGCGCACGCCGCGCCGCGGCCGCTGCACGACTACCAGACGGTCTTTGCCCGCAACCCGGGCAGCGCAGAGATGCCGAGCGCAGCGAGGCCGTTCAGCCTGGAGCTCGTCATCGACCTGCTTCGCCGCGGCGTGAACATCGCCCCCGTCGTGCTCCATGCCGGCGTCTCCTCTTTGGAGATCGGTGAGCTGCCGCCCCCGGAGCGGTTCGAGGTCACCGCGGGATCGGCGCAGCTCATCAACGCCGCGCGGGAGGCCGGGGACCGGGTCATCGCCGTCGGCACGACGGTCGCGCGCGCTGTCGAGACGCTGGTCGCGCCGGACGGATGGGTCGACGCCGGAAGCGGCTGGACCGACCTCGTGCTGTCGCCGGAGCGACCAGCTCGGGCCTTCGACGGGCTGATCACCGGCTGGCACGAGCCGCGATCGACGCATCTGCTGCTGCTGGAGTCGGTTGCGAGTCACTACGCGGTGGCCGCGGCGTACGCGTCCGCGCTCGACCAGGGGTACCGCTGGCACGAGTTCGGGGATTCCTGCCTGCTGCTGCGCTGACGCCGGGCCACGGTCGCGGTAGTGAGTGCTCACGCACTATGCTTTGCCGCCGTGATCGAAGTAACCGACAGGGCGACGGCGCGGCAGGCGCTGGCCGATGTGGGCAACCGCGCGGCCGACCTCATCGAGAGCATGCACGACACGACCCGCGTCGTCCCAGGGCTGACGTGGACCACGCTCGACGTGGCGTCGCACATGGTCATCGCGGTGCGCGGGTTCACCGATTCGCTCACGGGCCGGGCGCTGTCGATGGCAGCGCACATCCCCGATGTCGACGGATACGCCCAGCGCATGGGTGCGATGACGTCGAGCACGCTCCAAGCGGAGCCGCGCCGCGATCCGGCGACGCTGGCCGCCCTGCTGCGCGAGCTGCTCAGCGATTTCCTGCGCGAATCCGAGGCCCGTGCGCCTGACGAGCGCGTGCCGACGCCGTGGTACGCCCCGGACGCGAGCCTCAGCGTCGACCAGGCCACGCGGCTGCTCACGGGCGAGATGTGGATTCACGGCTACGACGTCGCCCGCGGTCTCAACCGCCCGTGGCCCCTGGACGGGCCGACGGCGCTCCAGATCATCCCGGGCTTCCTCGGGGTGGTTCCTCACGCTTTCAGGCCTGAGCTCGCCCGCGGCTTCAGCGCGGTGGTCCGTGTCCGGATCCGCGGCGGCAACGACTACGGCTGGCGCTTCCAGAACGGAACGTTCGAGGTCGCGCCATGGGGCACCTGGGGGGAGCGTCGTGACGTCACGTTGTCCGCGGAGCCGGTCGCCTTCCTGCTCCTGGGCTACGGCCGCCGGAGTCAGTGGCCGCTTATCGCGAGCGGCCGTCTCCTCTCGTACGGGCGCAAGCCGTGGCTGGCGCCCAAGCTCGTTTCGTACTTCGCCAACGCGTAACGCCGAGTCATCTGCGCGCGCCCGCGACGCGTACCTCTCTGTGAACCGGCCATAAGCCTTTCAGGAGGTGCAACATGTGGCAGCCTGCCGTGCTGTGCGCGCGCTGCGGAGAGCGCAACGACTGCAGCCGCAACATCTCGGAGCCCTGCGAGTTCGCGCTCGTCTGCTCCTTCTGCGAGGAGTCGCTGGTCGTGACCGTGACGTCTGGCGACCTTGCGTTCCAGCGTGAGGCGGACGCATATGAATCGACGATTCCCTTCCACGTCAGCGGGTTTCCGGCCGCCGGGCGGTCCGATCTGCTGCGCTACAGCTAGTGCAGCGCTGCACTAGTGCGCGTCAGGCGTCGAGCTCGCCGGGGGTGCCCACGCCGGCGATCGACGCCACGCGATCGGAGTCGTCGAGCCGCATGATGATGACGCCGCGCGTCTGACGGCCCGAGACGCGCACTTCCTCGAGAGGGATGCGGATCACCTGGCCGTTGGTCGAGATCACCATCATCTCTTCGGAGCGATCGTCGATCACGCGCATGCCGACGATCTCGCCGATCTTGGGAATCGCCGTCTGATCCATGGTGTAGACGCCCTGGATGTTGCGGCTCTTCACCGGGTAGTCCTCCATCGGGGTCAGCTTGCCGAAGCCGTTCTCGGTCACGACCAGCACCCACCCATTGGGGTTGACGATGTCGAAACCGGCAATCTCATCGCCCTTGCGCAGCCTCATCGCGCCGACACCCATGGTGTCGCGCCCCATCGGCCGCACCTCCTTCTCGTTGAAGCGTGAGCCCTTACCCTGGCGGGTGACGACGACCAGATCGTCCCCGCCGGAGGAGCGGCGCACCCAGTTGAGCTCGTCGCCGTCCTCGAGCTTCATGGCGATGAGGCCGTTGCGCCGCACCGCGGCGTACGCGGCTGCGGGCGTCTTCTTGATCTGACCGAGCTTGGTGGCCATCACCAGGTACTGCTCGTCGCTGAACGCCTCCATGGAGATCAGCGCCGTCACCTTCTCACCCTGTGTGATCTCGATGAGGTTGATGATCGGGAGGCCCTTCGCCTGACGCTTCACGTCGGGAATCTCATGCGTCCGCAAGCGGAACACGCGACCCTTGTTGGTGAAGAACAGCATGTCGCTGTGTGTGTTCGCAGTGGTCGAGTGCTCGATGTAGTCCTCGTCCGTCGAGCGGCGCGCGCCCACCACCCCCTTGCCGCCGCGGCGCTGCATGCGATACGCGTCCAGGGGCAGCCGCTTGGCGTACCCGCGATGGGTGAGCGTGACGAAGACCTGCTCGCGCGGGATCAGGTCCTCCTCGTTCATCTCCAGCTCGTCGTGGCGGATCTCGGTACGGCGCGGATCGGCGAACTTCTTGCGCAGGCCGGCGATCTCGGCTTTGACCACGCCGTCGATGAGTCGCGGATTCGAGAGCAGGTCCTCGAGGCGGGCGATCTCCTTGATCAGCGCCTCGTATTCCTCGCGCACCTTGGAGCTCTCGAGCCGCGTCAAGCGTCCGAGGCGGAGGTCGACGATCGCCTTCGACTGCCGCTCGTCGAGCTCGAAGCGCTGCTCCAGCTGCGACTGAGCGGTGCGTTCGTCGCTCGCGCCGCGGATGATCGCGATCACCTCGTCGAGGTGGTCGAGGCACTTGATCAGCCCTTCGAGAATGTGCGCGCGGTCCTTGGCGCGCTGGAGCTCATAGCGTGTGCGCCGCGTCACCACCGAGCGGCGGTGGTCGACGTAGTGCTGCAGCAGCGCTTTCAGCCCGAGCACCTGCGGGCGCCCTTCGACGATCGCCAGCATCAGCGCGCCGAACGTGTTCTGCAGCTGCGTGTGCTTGTACAGGTTGTTCAGCACCGTGTGCGGCCGCGCGTTGGGCTTGAGCTCGATGACGATGCGCGTCTTCTCGCTGCGCCCTGACTCGTCGCGCAGGTCGTGGATGCCCTCGAGCTTCCGGTCGTTGACGAGCTCCGCGATGTTCTGCACCAACCGGGCCTTGTTCACCTGGTACGGCAGCTCGCGCACGATGATCTGCTCGCGGCCTGCCTTCGACTCCTCGAACTCGACCTGCGCGCGCATGACGATGCGTCCGTGGCCGGTGCCGTACACCGTGGCGATATCGCGGGCGAAAATGATCCCCCCAGTTGGGAAATCGGGGCCGCGAACGATATGGATCAGGTCCTCGGTGGTGGCCTCGGGGTCGTCGATCAGGCGCAGCGCCGCGTCGCACACCTCACCGAGGTTGTGCGGCGGAATGTTCGTCGCCATGCCCACGGCGATGCCGCTGGCGCCGTTGACCAGCAGGTTCGGCAGCAGCGCGGGCAGCACGAGCGGTTCGCTGACGTCGGGGTCGTTCGAGTAGTTGGGGCCAAAATCGACCGTATCCTTCTCGAGGTCCTCGACGAGGCTCATCGCGATCGCGGTCATCCGCGCCTCGGTGTAGCGCTGATGCGCCGGCGGGTCGCCGTCCACCGAGCCGAAGTTGCCCTGGCCGTCGACCAGCGGGTAGCGCATGACCCAGTCCTGCGCGAGCCGAACCAGGGTGTCGTACACGGGCGCGTCACCGTGGGGGTGATAGTTCTTGATCACCTCGCCGACGATGGCCGCGGACTTCTTGTAGCGCGACCCCGCGACCATGCCCTGGTCGAGCATCGCCCACAGGATGCGGCGCTGCACCGGCTTCAACCCGTCGCGAACCTCCGGGAGCGCGCGGCTGATGATCACGCTCATCGCGTAGTCCATGTAGGACGCGCGCATCTCCTGCTCGAGGTCGATCGGCTGGATCGCGCCGGGCTCGAAGATCGCCATCAGCTGCCCATCTCGTCTGCGCGCGGGCTGTTTGCCTTCACCGCACCCACCTGTTCCAGAGGCCCGACCGCACCCTCAGGCGCGTTGATCGCCTTGTCGATGCTGCCGCTCACGTCGCGAGCCACGGCTTCGGCGGCGATGCGAATCGCGTTCACGATCGCCTCAGCGTCGGATCGTCCGTGGGCGATCACCACCTCGCCGCTCACGCCGAGCATCAGCGCGCCGCCCGTCTTGCGGTAGTCCATGGTGTCCCGCAGTGGGCGCAGCCTTGGCTTGAGCAGCGCGCCGCCGATGCTGGACAGGCGGCTCGAGCGCGCCGCCCGGCTCAGCGACGCGAACATGAACTCGCCGACGCCTTCGGCCATCTTCAGCGCGATGTTGCCGGTGAACCCGTCGGTGACGACGACATCGACGCGGCCGCGGAAGATGTCCTTGCCCTCCACGTTGCCGACGAAGCGCAATGGCAGCACCTCGATGAGCGGGCGCGCGGCGCGCACCAGGTCCGATCCCTTCTCGGCCTCCTCGCCGTTGCTGAGCAACCCGACTCGCGGCCGGGCGATTCCCAGCATCAGGCGCGCGTAGATGTCACCCATCTGCGCGAACTGCGCCAGCCACTCCGGCTTGCACTCGCTGTTGGCGCCGACGTCGAGCATGAAGGCGCGCCCCGACTCCGTCGGAAACGCGGTGCCGATCGCCGGCCGCGCAATGCCCTTGATCCGCTTCACGCGCAGCAGCGCCGCCGCCAGTGTGGCGCCGCTGTTGCCCGCGCTCACGACGGCCGCGGCCTGGCCACCGGCGACCAGCTCGCATGCCCGCGCGATCGACGAGTCCGGCTTGTTGCGCACCGCGTTGGCGGGATGCTCGCTCATCTCGACAACGTCCTGAGCATCGACGATCTCCACCGGGCTCGAGCCGGGCGGCGCCGTACGAAGCGCCGTCTCGATGACGTCACGCCGGCCGACCAGTGTGATCGGGATGCCGACCTCGCGTGTGGCCCGCAGCGCACCGCGGACGATCTCCGCTGGCGCGTGATCGCCGCCCATAGCGTCGACGGCGATGCGAACCTCGCGGCCGGACATCAGATGTCGAGGTTGCGCACGCTCTTGGCGTGCGTCTGGATGAACCGCTTGCGGGGCTCGACGTCGCTGCCCATCAACCGGTCGAAGATGTCGTCCGCCTTGAGCGCGTCCTCGACGTCAACGCGCAGCAGCACGCGGTGTTCCGGATCCATGGTCGTGGCCCAGAGCTCATCGGGGTTCATCTCGCCGAGTCCCTTGTAGCGGGACACGACCGACTTCGAGCCCATGGTCTTCACCTTCGCGTCGCGCTCGTCGTCGCTGTACACGTACTCCACCTGCTTGCCCTTCTCGACCTTGTAGAGCGGCGGCTGCGCGAGGTAGAGGTAGCCGCCGTCGATCACCGGCTTGAGGTGGCGCCAGAAGAAGGTGAGCAGCAGCGTGCGGATGTGCGAACCGTCGACGTCGGCGTCGGCCATCAGCACGATGCGGTGGTAGCGGAGCTTCTCGATGCTCAGCGTTTCGCCGAAGCCGGTCCCGAGCGCGGTGATGAGCGTCTTTATCTCCTCGTTGCTCAGGATCTTGTCGGCGCGCGCCTTCTCCACGTTGAGGATCTTGCCGCGCAGCGGGAGGATCGCCTGGTTGCGCCGGTCGCGCGCGCCCTTGGCAGAACCGCCTGCCGACGCACCCTCGACGATGAAGATCTCGCACTGCGAGGGGTCGCGCTCGCTGCAGTCGGAGAGCTTGCCCGGCAGCGTGGCCGACTCGAGCAGCCCCTTGCGCTGCACCATGTCACGCGCCTTCGCAGCGGCCTGGCGAGCGCGCGCCGCGGTGAGCGACTGCTCGATGATCCGCCGTGCGTCGCCGGGGTTCTCCTCCAAGTACTGCATCAGCGCGTCGCTGAGCACCGTGGAGACCTGGCCGGCGACCTCACTGTTGCCCAGCTTGGTCTTGGTCTGCCCTTCGAACTGCGGCTCGCGCAGCTTCACCGAGATGACCGCGGTGAGGCCGTCACGCACGTCCTCGCCGGTGAGGTTCGGATCCTGCTCCTTGAGGATGTTGGCCTTGCGCGCGTACTTGTTCAGCGTCGCGGTGAGCGCGCTGCGGAAACCGGTGACGTGCGACCCACCCTCCTCGGTGTGCACGTTGTTGGCGAACGCGAGCACATGCTCGGTGAACGCGGTGTTCTGGTACTGCAACGCGATCTCGACCACGTTGCCGTCGATCTCACGCTCCACGTACATGGGGCGCTGGTTGACCGCGTTGCGGTTGGCGTTGAGGTACTTGACGAACGCCTCGAGACCGCCCTCGAAGTGGAAGGTGTAGGTGAGCTCGCGCGCCTCATCAACGAGCATGATCGTGATGCCCTTGTTGAGAAACGCGTAGCTGCGCAACGTGTTTGCCACCGTGTCCCAAGAGAACTGGATCTCGGGAAACATCTCCGGGTCCGGCCAGAAGCGCACCATCGTGCCGCGCTTGCCGGTCTCGCCGACCACCTCGACGGGTCCCTGCGGGACGCCACGCATGTAGTGCTGCTCGTACACCTTTCCGTCGCGGTACACCTCGACCGAGAGCCGTTCGCTCAGCGCGTTGACGACGGACAGGCCGACGCCGTGCAGACCGCCCGACACCTTGTAGCCACCACCGCCGAACTTGCCGCCGGAGTGCAGCTTGGTGAGCACCACCTCGAGCGCTGACTTCTTCGCCGTGGGGTGCATCTCCGTAGGGATCCCCCGACCGTTGTCGAGCACCGAGACGGAGTTGTCGGCGTGGAGCGTGACGACGATCGTGTCGGCCCAGCCGGCGAGCGCCTCATCGATGCCGTTGTCGACGAGCTCGATGACCAGGTGGTGCAGGCCGCGACTATCGGTGGAACCGATGTACATGCCCGGGCGGCGCCGCACGGGCTCGAGGCCCTCGAGGATCTGGATCTGGTCCGCGGAGTACGCCTCGGCACCGCTGTCGGAGGAGCGGGAGCGCTGCGTATCGTGATGTTGGGAGGCTGCCGCCTCGCCCTCGATGGCGAGTTCGTCGGCGCGCGCGGGTTCGGCTATGTGATGTCTCCGGGTGAGAAGCGGTGGTTGCGTGGAAGTCGGAGTTCCAGAGGCCGGAACAGCCAGGGAACGTGTGCTCGCACGATCACTCCAACTGCTTGCAATTTTACCATTTTCAGGCCCGAGTTACACCTCGAAACCGGCCTTCGGACAGGCATCCGGCGGACGGTCCGTGCGTACACTCGCCGCATGCAGGAAGCGCGCTCGGCGGCCGGGTAGGCAGCCACGATGCCGCTCGAGGATTACCGCCGCAAACGCGACTTCAGCCAGACCCCGGAGCCGAGCGGCGACAGCCCGGCGGCCGCTCCAGACACCGAGTGGCGTCGCCTGCCGCAGGGCCATAGGTTTTGCGTGCAGGAGCACCGTGCCACCCGGCTGCACTTCGACCTCCGGTTGGAGCACAACGGCGTCCTGCTCTCCTGGCCGATCCCCCGCGGACCGACCCTCGATCCCAAGGTCAAGCGCCTTGCCGTGCAGACCGAGGATCACCCGATCGACTACGGCGACTTCGAGGGCGTGATCCCATCGGGCTACGGCGAGGGCACCGTCCTGCTCTGGGACATCGGCACGTTCGAGTGGGTGCGGGAATCGGCCGAGGACCCGGACCGGCAGCTGCAGAAGGGCGACGTGAAGTTCCGCTTGAAGGGCACCAAGATCTGCGGCGAGTTCGCGCTCGTCCGTCTCAGCGATCGCGGTCAACGACGTCCGGCCGGCGGCGATGGCGAGCGCAATTGGCTGATGATCAAGAAGCGCGACGAGTGCGTCGTCGAGGGCTACGAGGCCACCGAGCACGAGGTTTCAGTCAAGACCGGCCGCAACCTTGCGGAGATCGCGCGCGACGCCGGCGGCGATCCGCGCGAGATGCGACGCGCGGCGCGGGCTCGCGGCGGCTCGTCCGCCCGCGTCATCGGTTCGCGCTCCAAGGGTGACGCTGCCTCGAGCCCCGCGGAGGCGCCGCCCGACCCACCCTCACCAATGCTGGCGACGTCCGTCGACCGGCCCTTCTCGCGTGAGGGCTGGCTCTTCGAGCTGAAGTTCGACGGCGTGCGAGCGCTCGCGTCGTTCGCCGGCTCCAGTGTGCGGGTTGTGGGCCGCAGCGGCCGCGACGAGACGCACCGCTATCCCGAGCTGGCGGCGCTGCCGGGTGTGATGCGCGCGCACGACGGCATCGTCGACGGCGAGATCGTCGTGTTGGACGACGACGGTCGTCCCTCGTTCGAGCGACTGCAATCGCGCATCAACATCAGCCGCCCGCAGGACATCGAGCGCGGCGCGCGCGACAACCCTGTCCGCTTCATGGCGTTCGACCTGCTGCGCCTCGACGGCCGTGCGTTGCTGCAGACCGCGCTGCGCATCCGCAAGAAGACACTGCGCGACGTGCTCGCCGAGGGATCGCAGACGGTGCAGTACGCCGACCACGTGGACAACGACGGCCTTGCCTTCTTCGCAGTGGTGAAGGAGCGCGGCCTCGAGGGCATGGTGGGCAAGCGCGGTGATTCGGAGTATCAGCCGGGACATCGCAGCCGCGACTGGCTGAAGGTCAAGGCGTGGAAGACGCAGACCTGCGTGATCATCGGGTATACGAGCGGGCAGGGACGGCGCCGCGAGCACATCGGCGCGTTGATCCTCGCGGTGGTGCGCAACGGAGCGCTGTCGCACTGCGGCCAGGTGGGCACCGGCTTCGGCGAGAAGACGTTGCGCACCCTGCGAACCAAGCTCGATGAGCGGCGCATCGACGCGTCGCCGGTCGAGCCCGCGCCGCAGACGTCGGAGGCGGCGACGTGGGTGCGTCCGGAGCTCGTCTGCGAGGTGCGCTTCAACGAATGGACGAGCGCCGGCATCCTGCGCCACCCGGCGTTCGTTGGGCTGCGCGACGACGTGTCGCCCGCAGACGCTGTCGTCGACGCCCCGATTTCAACCGGCACCGCGCTGCGGTCTGTCGCGGACGGCGGTGGCGGTCTCGACGGGGCCTTCACGGACCCGAGCCCGTCGTCCTCGGAGCACAGGGCGAGGGGAGTGCAAGTCGCGGGTCGCAGCGCGACCC
>JBOHUE010000071.1:0-6075 GCA_050734185.1 Candidatus Dormibacteria bacterium
GGCGAACGCCGCGAGCCCGACGATCGCGGACTCGGCGTTGGTGGCCTTGCTGTCATTAACCCAGAGCACGCCGTCGCGATCGCGCACCGGCTCGATGCGGTGGGGCACCGGAGTGAAGGCGCGCACCCCGGCCGCCACGGCGTCGGCGGGCATTCCCGCCGCTCGAGCCACCGCCACCGCGGCGAGCACGTTGGCGACGTTGTGTGCGCCGAAGAGCGGGATGTCAGAGACAGGGAGCACCGGCGTCGTACGGCCGCCCTCCACCGCGAACACGACTCCGCCGGCGACGGTGGCGCCATCGTGCGCGCCGAGCTCGGACCCGAAGAACCGCACGGGCGCGCTCGAGTGCTGCGCCATCGCGCGCGCCGTCTGGTCGTCGTAACCGAGCACCGACCATCCGCGCGCGTGGCGCACCAGGCGCTCCTTGATGGCGGCGTAGGCGGCGAAGCTGCCATGGCGATCGAGATGGTCAGGGGTGACGTTGAGGACGGCCGCGACGGTACAGCGCGGCTCGGCAACCGTCTCGATCTGGAACGAGGACAGCTCGAGGACCAGCCAGTCGGACGAGCCCAGGTCGCCGATGCGATCGAGGACGGGAACCCCGATGTTTCCGCCGAGCAGCACGCGGCCCGAACCGCGCTCGAGGATCGCCGCGATCAGAGCGCTCGTCGTCGTCTTGCCGTTGGTGCCGGTGACGCCGACGACACGCGCGCTGCAGCGCTCGAACACGAGGTCCATCTCACTGCGCACGACGATGTCGTGCGCGCGAGCCCACGCGAGCTCCGGCGCATCCCACGGAACCCCAGGGCTGGGCGACACCAGGTCCGCGCCGGCGGCAACGTCGACGGGATAGGCGCCGAGGCGGACCTCGATCCCTCTCGGGAGCTCGCTCGCGCGCCGGCGCAATTCGTCGGAATCGTTTCGATCCACGACCAGAACCGAGTCCCCCTCGCCGGCGAGCGCGCGTGCCACCGCGGTCCCGGTCCGGGCCAGGCCGATCACCACGACGCGGCGCATCACGCGGGCCCGGCGTAGTGCGTGAGCAGCACGGTGAACATCGTGGACACGGCGGCCACCGCGGCGAACGACGCCACCAGCCGCTGCTCGCGCAGGCCGAGCTCCTCGAAGTGATGGTGCAGCGGGCTGGCGCGGAGCACGCGCCGGCCGAAGCGGCGAATCGCGGTGACGTTGATGATCACGCTGAGCGTCTCGACGAGAAAGACGAGGCCGAGCAGCGGCAGCGCCCACAACAGATGCACCTCCGCCGCCAGCGCGACGAGCGCGGCGCCGAGCGCGAGCGAACCGGTGTCGCCCATGAAGATGCGCGCCGGGTGCCAGTTGTAGACAAGAAAGGCGGCAACGGCGCCGGTCAGCGCCGCGGCGATGAGCGCGGGATGTGTCTCGCCCGCGGGCGCGGCGATCATGGTGATGCCGAACAGCACGAGCGCCATGCAGGAAGCGGCGAGTCCGTCGACGCCATCGGTGAGATTGACCGCGTTGGCGACGGCGATCGTCGCGAGCGCGGTCAGCGGCACGATGCCCCAGCCCAGGTTGGGCGCGCCGAGACCGGGAAAGTACTGGTGTGTCAGGCCCGTGACCACGAGGCCGATGCCGATGCACACACCGACCGCGGCCTCGACAGCGATGCGATTCCACGCGCCGAGGCCGAGCCGCTTCGCGCTTCTGATGTTGACGATGTCATCGAGCGCGCCGAGGGTGGCGCCACCGAGCAACGCGAACACGGCGACAAATCCGACGCGGCTTCGATCCAGGATCACCCAGGCGGCGACCGCGATGGCGCAGAAGAGCAGCCCGCCGAGTGTCGGTGTGCCCTCCTTGATGCGGTGCGTCGCCGGGCTGTAGTCGGCGACGTGCTGACGCGCCCCGCGGCGCACCATCTGCGACACGAGCGGCGGATACAGCAGCACGCCGGCGACGAACGCGACGATGATGACGACGGCGGCTTCGATCACGCTCGCATGACCACCGCGAGGTGCTCGTATCGCATGCTCAGCATCGCGTTCATGGCTGAATGCGCCACTGGTCGATGATCACCTGCGCGACATTCTTCCAGACCGGTGCCGCGAGGGTGGCACCGAATCGCGGCTGCGATGTCTGCGGCTTGTTGAGCACGACCATCATGGTGAACTGCGGGTTCTTCACAGGCATGAAACCGACGAAGGACGCGATGACGTTACTGCCGTAGCTCCCGTTCTCGGCAACGCTGGCGGTGCCGGTCTTGCCCGCGATCTCCCCCTTGTATCCAGGGATCTTCGCCTCGTAGCCCTCGGCGCCGGAGTCATCGACGACACCGACCATCATCTGCGAAAGGGTCGACGCGGCGCCCGGGCTCATGACGCGGCGCGTGCGCGGCACCACCTGCGTCGCCTTCCCGGTCGCCGGATCCACGATGCTGTCCACCGCATGCGGCTGCACCCAGACGCCGTTGTTGGCCACGGCGTTGACCGCCGCGAGCATCTCGATCGGTGTGGTGGTGACGCCCTGGCCGAACGACGCTTCCGCGTAGCTCAACGCGCCCCACTGCGACTGCGGCCGCAGGGGGTTGTTGACCTCGCCGGCAAGGTCGACCCCGGTGGGCGAGCCGATGCCGAAGCCGAGCATGTTCGCGTAGAACGCGTCCGGCCCCTCCATCTGCTCCACCTTCATCGCGCCGTTGTTCAGCGAATCGTCGAGCACCTTCTGCATCGTCACGTCGCCGTGCGAGCGGTTGTCCCAGTCGTGGATGAGATAGCCGTCGACCACCGACTGCTGCTCGTTGATCACCGTCGCCGGTGTGATCGCGTTGGCCTGAAGCCCGCCGGCGAACGTGACCACCTTCATGACAGAGCCCGGCTCGTACGGCTGGCTCACGGCCAGGTCGCGAAAGTTCGCCAGCGTGTCCTGCCCGAAGTTGTTCGCGTCATAGGTCGGGGACTGCGCCCAGGCGCGGATGGCGCCCGTGTGTGTGTCCATGATCATCAACGTGCCCGACACCGCCTGGGCGTCGGCGATGCCGCGTGCGAGGGCGAGCTCCGCCCAGTACTGGATCTGTGAATCGAGCCCGAGCTGCAAGTTATCGCCGCTTTTGGCATCAATCTTCTGGCCACCGCTGAGAACAATGGGGTTGCCCAGGAGGTCGGTGAGCGTCGATTCGTGCCCGGCGCTGCCGCTGAGAATCGAGTTGTAGTACTGCTCGACGCCATACTGCCCATTGCCGTCGGCGTCGACGAACCCCAGCAGGTTGGGCGCGAACGAGTCTCCCGGCACAGCCGACGAGTTGTAGACACGCTGCTGCGCGGGGATCGTGCCGACGCCCGGAAGGTCCAGCGCGTGCAGACGCGTGTTGACGTCGGGCGACACGGCCTTGGCCACGTAGTCGAACTGGTTCGGCTGCTGCAGCGCCTGCAGCACGGTCGCTTGGGTCACGCCCAGAACCGACGAGAGCTTGGTGGCGACCTGCCAGCGTTGCGACGTGTCGACGAGCGACGGGTCGACGAACACGTCGTACACGGAACGGTTGCTGGCGAGCACGCGACCGGTGCTGTCGAGGATCAGACCGCGGCTTCCGTTCAACGTGATGTCGGTGGTGTGCTGCGCCCGCGCCGCGGCAGCGAGCGTGCGGCTCTGCAGCACCTGCACCTGCACGAGGCGTCCGAGCACGGCGACGGCCATTGCGGCGAACGCGAGCACCAGCCAGAGTCCGCGGCGGCGGAAGTCGGGCATCTCCCCCACGAACCAGGCGCGCGGTCGCTGCGCCTGCGGCGGCCGCCGGCGGTTCACCGCCGGGTCAGTGCCCCGACCAGCTCACGCGCCGCATCGGCTGGCGTCGACGCCTGCTGCGGCGCCGACGGCAGCGTCTGCTCTGGCTGCGCGGCGACATACGCCCACTGCCCGGCGGGGTGCATGCCGAGTTGCTGGGCGGCGCCGACGATGCGCTCGGACGATTCGAGGCGCGAGAGCTCCTCGGTGAGCTGCTGGTTCTGCGCGGACAGCTGCTGCTGCTGGGCCGACAGCTGCGACATCTGATACGTCGCGGCGGTCGTATGCGCGCTCTGATTCACGTACGCCACGCCGATTCCCGCAGCAATCGCGATCAGCGGGAGTAGCGGCAGGGGCGTGCGTGGACCGCCTCGGCGAAGCCGCTGACGACGAGCCGGCTCGTCCATGGGCAGCTGGTCGACGCGCGGGCGGGAGTTTCTTTGGTGGGACATGTGGGAGACGTAGGGAGGTAGGGAGGTAGGGAGGTAGGGAGGATGGATCAGTCGGGTGGCGTGAGCTTCTCCGCCACTCGCAAGCGCGCCGATCGGGCGCGTGGGTTGGCCGCGATCTCCAGGTCGTCGGGCCGGATCGCGCGGCGTGTGATCAAGGAAATAGTGGCCCGGTGGGCGCAGGTGCAGTTGGGCTGTTGGGGTGGACAGATACAGGATGTTGCTGCGACGTTGAGTGAGTTCTTGACAAGAGTGTCCTCGAGAGAGTGGAAGGAGATGACCCCAAGACGCCCACCGGGCCGGAGGATTCGTAAGGCTGCCTGCAGTCCGCGCTCGAGGTCGTCGAGCTCGCCGTTGACGGCGATGCGGAGCGCCTGGAAGGTTCGCGTCGCCGGGTGGATCCGCTTCGGCCACCGGTCGCGCGGCACCGCGCGCTCGATGATGCGGCGCAGCTCCCCGGTGGTCTCGAGAGGCGCCCGTTGCCGCTCACGCGCGATGCCGTGAGCGATGCGACGTGCGTACCGCTCGCCGCCGAGCTCGCGAATCAGCTGCGCGAGCTCGTCCTCGTCCATCGTGTTGACGATGTCCGCGGCGGGCCCGCCGCTGTCGCGGTCCATGCGCATGTCCAGCGGACCGTCGTGCGCAAAGCTGAAACCGCGAGCCGCGTCGTCCAGCTGGAGCGACGAGATGCCCAGGTCGAATGCGACCAAATCCACGGCCGGCACGCCGAGTCGCTCGACGATGACATCGAGGTCGGCGAAGTTGCCGTGTGCCCGGTCGAGCGTGACGCCCGCGGGCACATCGAGTGCTCGCGCTCCGGCGATCGCGCTCGCGTCGCGGTCGACCGCGATGACGCGGCCGCCTGGTGCGACGCGCTCAAGCAGGGCATGAGTGACGCCGCCGCCACCGAGGGTGGCGTCCACGGCCGTCTGCCCTGCCTTGGGCTGCAGGCTCTCTATGAGGGGGTGTAGAAGGACCGGCCGGTGGCCCGCCGTCTCAGGCGGCGGCGCACCGGGTGTGGCACGCGACGGGGTTCGCATGTCTGCCACGTTCGGCATGCGCCCGAGTTGGTGTCAAGTCAGTGGCCCCGGCGCCGGCTCGCCGGCGCGGTGCACGAGGTCGTGCAGGCGGGTGAACTCGTCGGGCTCCAGCTCGAGCTGGTCCGAGCTCCACTGCTCCTCGCCCACGATCTCCACGCAGTCGCCGAGCCCGGTGAAGACCGCGCTGTCGGCGATCCCCGCCCAGGTCCGCTGCGCGGTGGTCAGGAGCAGGCGCCCCTGGGCATCGAGCTCGAAGGGATACGCGTTGCCCACCAGCTGGCGGAGGAATCGCCGCTCCTGCGATGGGCTCTCGGCGGTGCGGCGATAGCGCTCCTGCTCGCGCTCCCATTCGTCCGGGGGCCAAACGACGAGCCGGTGGTCCGGGCCGGGAGAGACGACGGTGCGCTCGGGCAGGCCGCGACGCAGCAGCGCCGGCACGGCGACCCGACCCTTCGCGTCGACGGCGTGGCGATATGTCCCAACCAGGTCCACCCGCTCCGATGTGGGAGACACTGGTGGTGTCAGGATCATCAGGTTTGCCTCGTCGGCCCCACTCTTCACCACTTTGCACCACTCGTGGCCGCAAGCTAACAGGTCTTGACGCGTGCGTCAACGCAAACAAATGTACGCACCGGTGCTCTTTCTACGCAACGGCGCCTCGGCTCGACAACGCTCCCCGCACGGCCTACTGTTGCGCTTCACAGCACGCACCGATTAGGAGCGTGCACACGATGTGCAGGAGGCGGCGGGATGAAGGCGGCAGTGATGCTGGAGCTGCCCGGGGTGACCCGGGCGCAGTACGAGAAGGTGTGGGAGTACCTCGGGAC
>JBOHUE010000072.1:0-13157 GCA_050734185.1 Candidatus Dormibacteria bacterium
GCTCGTTCCGGCGGCTCCCTGCGCCGCCGGAGGCGGCGCAGTCGAACCACCGCTCGGGTTCGGGGTCGCGAGCGCGCGAGCGCAGATCCCGGACGGCGAGGAGGGCGGCGGCTCCGCACCGCCCTGATCGTCGTATCGGAAGCCTTCGGCGTCGCCGTCCCCGAACGTCTCGGTCGACATCCCGCGATCGGCGTTCTGCCACCCACCGTTTCCGCGCGAGACGAACATCGCCCAGAACGACCCCGTTGTGGGGAGGCACGCTCCGTACGAAGCGGGCTCGCCGTCGATCTGACACAACGCGTCCCCGAGTGCTCCGTATGACTGCACGGCGTAGTGCAGGCCGCTGGCCTGCAGGATCTGCTCACCGGTGATGCTTGCGCCGTCGAAGCCGATGCAGAGTCCGATGACACCGCCCGCGCCGTGCTCCACGACCAGCGCGACGTGACTGGTGAACGTCGCCGCGGCGCACGGCGCGGCGCGAGGTAGCGCCGTCAGCGCCGACGCCCCGGTCGCGAGCGTGAGCCCCGCGAACGGAACAAGCGCCGAAGTCAGCAGCATGCGCACCGGGCTGCGGTTCATCGTCGCGTCATGACATAGCCAAAGCCCGCGGCGATCACAGCGGCGGCGACACCGGCGAGCGCGTACAGCAACCCGTCCGGCGCTCCTCCCGGCGGCGCCGGGGTCTGTGCAACGGATCGCGGCTGCGGGGCGGACGGCGGTGCCGCGACAACCGGTGGAGACGACGGCGGATTTACCGGCGCCGGCCCTGCGGCGCGCGGCGCAGTCGCTGCCGCCACGGCAGCCGCGCCCCCTCCTTGAGACGAGGTGCCCGCCGCGGCGGTGCCAGAGCCAGTTGCGCTAGGCCCGGTGCTCAAGTCAGCCGGGGCGACGATCGCCGCGGATGACGGCGGCGCGGCCGGCGGCGGAGTCACCACGCCGGCGGGAGGCCCACTCGGTGACGGCGTCGGCGACGGCGTGGGCGGGGGCGGCGATCCACCGAGCGGCGTCCCCTTCGTGTACAGCTGGCTCGCCGGCGGTGGAGGAAACGCCACCAGCGCGAGCGCGGGCGGCACCTCGCTCGTGGTGAAGGGGTCGACGGGGCTGCCGGGGAAGGCGTAGCCGCCCGTCACGTCCTGCGTGGAAACCAGGTCGGACATCGGCGTGTGTCCGTCAACCGTCCACACGCTGCCGGTGGGGTCGCCGCCCGTCGCGAGGATCCCCTGCACCACGACCGCGGTTGAGTCGGGGTCGGAGCCGCCTCCCTGGAATGAGAAACCCCCATCGGCGTTCTGCAGCGTCTGAACCCATGTGAGGCCGGCCGCGTCGCGGCTGTGGTCGCCGGCTGCGTCGAGCGCCATCAACACCATCGCCGTCGAGTTGCTGTCGCTTGTGTCGAAGTTGGTCGCGGCGTTGGGGTCGTCCTTGACATCCATGAAGTCCCAGCCGCCGTCCTTGTTCTCGGCGTTGTGCAGAAACGTCAGTGCGGCGGCGGGCACGGCCTGCCCGGCGGCGACGAGGCCCTGCACGGCAAGCGACTGCGTGAACGCCTCGCCGTCGCCGTACTTTCCGGTGGCGGCGTCGAAGTACGCAGCCAAGCGGCTGATGACGTCCACGCCGCCGAACGCGTGCGGGTCGCGGCCCGCTGCGAGCACGGCCTGCAACAGGTAGCCGCAGTTGCCTGCTGAGCCCGAGGCAGGGCATGCCGACCCGGCGTTGCTGCTCAGGTAGTCCAGGGTGGACGGGCCCCCGTGAGTCAGAAGATTCGGGTCGTAGCGCGTGGCGGCGGTGCCGATGACATAGAGGTCGTTGGCGCTGAAGCCGCCCGGAATCGACCCGTCCGTCGCCGATTGTTGGGACCGCAGGTACAGCAGCCCGTTGAGCGACGCGCGGTGCTCCATGGCCGGTGTGAAAGCGGCCGTGAACGACGGAACGGGAAACGCCGCGCCAAACAGCGCCGGCGGCACCTGGCTCGTGGTGAAAGCGTCAGGGCCCGTGTTGCCGGGGAACGTGTAGCCGCCGGTCGCGTCCTGCGTGGAAACCAGGTCGGACGCCGGCGTGTGGCTGTTGACGGTCCACGCGCTGCCCGCGGGATCGGCGCCGGTGGCAACGATGGCCTGCACAGCGAGCGCCGTGGAATCCGGGTCGGATGCGCCGCTCGAGAAGGGGATACCGCCATCCGGGTTCTGCAGCGTGTGCAACCAGGTGAGCGCAGCGGTATCGCGAGCGTGATCGCCGGCGGCGTCGAGCGCCATGACCACCATCGCGGTCGAGTTGCTGTCGCTCGTGTCGAAGTTGGTCGCTGCGTTGGGGTCGTCCTTGACATCCATGAAGTCCCAGCCGCCGTCGCTGTCCTCGGCGTTGTGCAGAAACGTCAGCGCGGCGGCAGGCACGGCCTGCCCGGCGGCGACGAGTCCCTGGATCGCGAGCGCCTGGGTGAACGCCTGGCCGTCGCCGTACTTGCTGGTACCGGCGTCGAAGTACGCGGTCAGCCGGCTGACGATGTCCAGGCCGCCGAACGCGTGCGGGGCGCGCCCCGCCGCGACCACCGCCTGGAGCAGCTCGCCGCAGCTGCCCGCCGACGCCGTTGCCGAACCCGATGCCGGGCACGCGGACGCGGCGTTGGCACTCAGGTAGTCCATGACGGACGGACCCCCGTGCGATTGGAGGCTCGGGTCGTAGCCGCCGGCTGCGGCGCCGATGGCGTACAGGTCGTTGACGCTGAAGCCGCCGGCCAGCGAGCCGTCCGTGGCCGACTGTTGCGATTTCAGGTACTCGAGGGCACGCGTCCCGGCGTCGGCCTGCGCGTGCGTTGCGCGCGTGCCGGCGAACGCGAGCGCCACGATCATCAAGCCCGCCGCAACTCCCGCTGCGGCGCGGCGTCCACTTCTCCCCATGGCAGGTCCCCACGCGGCCGGCCGGCTCCACCTCGCTGAAGGCTCCCTCGCCGCTGTGAGGCCATCCTCCCGTTTCGCGCGGGGGTGGAGACGATCCCGATGGGCCGGTCTCCTGGCTTGCGGATCGACGCCCTCCGGCCGCCTTCCTGCGAGAGATCTCGCAGTGGCACGCTGGCCTGGGCTTCCCGCTCACAGTTGCGCGACAGCGCCGGATTCGCACCGGCTTCCCGCCACCCGTCGGGTTATTCAGGTGTGCCGGGAGTATGCGCCTCCGCACCTTCGTGCGGCGACGCGGCGGAGCGGCGCACGACTGCTTCTAGACTGAACGCCATGCGGGAACGGGCCTCGAAGGCCATCGCCGTCATCTCGGTACACGCCTCGCCGCTGGCACCGCTCGGTCGCGGTGAGAACGGTGGCATGAACCTAGCGGTGCGCCGCATCTGCGAGGTGCTTGCGGCCCGCGGGCATCCGACGGATGTCTTCGTGCGGCGAGAGGATCTCCGATCCCCCGATGAGGAGCTGATCGCACCGCTCAGCCGGCTGGTGCGACTCGCCGTGGGACCCCCGGCGCCCATCGCCAAGGGCGACGTGCGCGCCCTTACCGACGACTTCACCGACGCGGTCCTCGCGCACGCGGCCTCCGAGGGCCGTGCGTACCGCGTGACCCACGCCCACTACTGGCTGGGCGGGCTCGTCGCCCGCCAGCTGCGTGTGTCGTGGGGCACGCCGTGGGTGCAGTCGTTCCACACTCTGGCGCGCACCAAGGAGCGCGCCGGCCTGCCACTCGACGCCGTGCGCGCGCGCGCCGAGGAGAAGATGGTCGCCGACGCCGACCGTCTGGTGGCGGGCAGCGCCTCAGAGGCCAAAGACCTGATACGCCTCTACGATGCCGACCGCAATCGGATCTGCGTCGCGCAGCCGGGCGTCGACCCGAGGCTTCAGTTGGTGCCCGATCCCGTCGGGCTGCGCCGCCGCCTCAAGCTCGTGGGTCGCCGCGTCGTGCTGTTCTGCGGGCGGCTCGAACCGCTCAAAGGCGGGGACACGCTCGTCGACGCCATCGCGGCCCTCAATCAGGACCCGGCATTCGAGGACGTCACCACCCTGGTGATCGGCGAGGACAGCGGTGATGGGCAGAGCGACGGCGGCGAGCTCACGCGGCTGCAGCAGCGCGTGCGCGGCGCCGGTGTCGCCGACCGTGTCCGGTTCCTCGGCGCCGTGCCCCACGAGCGGCTCGCGGACTATTACGCGCTCGCCGACGTCTGCGTCGTCCCGTCGCGAACGGAGAGCTTCGGGCTGGTCGCGCTCGAAGCGCAGTCCGTGGGCACCCCTGTCGTGGCAGCTGCGGTCGGCGGGCTTACCGAGATCGTCGCCGACGGTGTGACCGGCCTCCTGGTTCCGGGACGCGACCCACGGCGGTACGCGGAGGCGATCGCCGAGGTGCTCGCCGATCCTGAGCGACGTGAGCGCATGGGTGCAGCCGCCCGAGCCCGCGCCGCCAGCTACACGTGGAGCCGTGCGGTCGAGCGGCTGGAGGCGATCTACGAGCTGCTCACCGATGCTGCCCAGCACGCACCGTCACCGTGCGGCTACGACGACGAGCTGCCCGCTCTCCTATCGGCTTCCTGAGCGCGCTGCGCACGCTGCAGCCCGTCCTTGCCCTCGCGCAGGATGCGAATGGCCGCGGGCGGGAGGCCGCCGGCATCGATGAGACGCTGGACGGTGGCGACGGTCTCGTCCTCGGGAAACAGCCGCGGGAAGAGCAGCTCGCTGAACGTCTCCGCCTCCTCGACCGGCCTCTGTTCCCAGAGCGCGGGCAGGTGCTCGGCGTAACGCGCGATGTACGGCCGCAGCAGCTCGCGGTCGCGGCCCCGCATGAAGCCGGCCGTCGGCGTGGACACGATGCCGAATCCCGCCATGATCGCCGCCAGCGCTGACAGCGACAGCGGCGGTTCCACCGCCTCCTTCCATTCGGCGGGCGGTACCGGCTCGGCATCGCTGACCATCGCCCACGCATCGGCCTTGGCCTGCGCGGTCGGGCGCGCGGCGAGGCACGCAGCGGCGCGGCGCCGGCCGATGTCCGTCGGGTCCTGCTGGATCCCGGCGTTGATGCTGGCTGCGTCGGCCACGCCCTGGCCGGCGAGCACGCCGAGTAGCAGCCAGCGGAGCTCGCCGTCGATGCTCAGACCAGGCAGTTCGGCCCGCTGCTCGAGCACGTCCTGCACGTTCGCCAGCTGCGAGTCGCCAGCTGCGGTGACGGCGAGGGTGCGGAACCATGCGCTCTGCAGGTCCGTGCCCTCGGGGACATGGTCGAGCTGCTGCAGCGCGACGTCGTGCAGGCGCGCGGTGGCCGTGCTGCGGAAGTCCGGGGCGATGAACTGCTCGATGACGGCGTACGCCTGACCGAGCACGCGCTCCACCAGCAGGATCTCGGTCTCACCAGGCGCGTGGCGGGCGACGATCTCGACGAAGCTCCGCGCCGGCAGCTCAGCGTCGCGCGTCATGTCCCACAGCGCTGCCCAGACGAGGGCGCGGGCCAGCGGATCGTCCAGGCTTGAGAGGCTCGCGAGCAGGGTCTCCACCGAGCGCTCGTCGAAGCGCACCTTGGCGAAGGTGAGGTCGCCGTCGTTCACCAGCACGAAGTCGGCGCGCGGCTCACCGACCAGCTCCGGGATCTCGCTGAACGGCCCGTCGATCTCGACCTCGGCGTCGCGACGCCGGCGCAGCGCCCCGCCGCCGTCACGATCGAACAGCCCGATGGCGAGGCGGTGCGAGCGCAGCGTCGGGTGGGTGGCTATCGCGGTCTGCTCGACCGCGAAACGCGTGTACCGGCCGTCCTCTTCGACGTACGACGGGCGCAGTGTGTTCATGCCGGTGGTCTGCAGCCAGTCGGCGGCGAACCGCGACACGTCGCGTCCCGACGCGTCGGCGAGGCAGCCGAGGAAGTCGCTCAGCGTGGCGTTGCCCCAGCGGAAGCGGCGGAAGTATTCCTGAACGCCGCGCATGAAGGCGTCGTCGCCCACCCACGCAACCAGCTGGCGCAGCACGGCCGCTCCCTTGTGGTACGTGATGCCGTCGAAGTTCTGCCGCACCGAGTCCGTGTCGGGCACGGAGTCGGCGATGCGATGTGTCGTCTCCAGCTGGTCCTGGCGCGCGGCCACGGACTTCACCGTGTTGGCGAAATCCACCCACACGTTGGTGAAACGCGTGACCCGTGACATCGCGAGGTTGGCCATGTATGTGGCGAACGTCTCGTTGAGCCAGAGGTCACCCCACCAGCGCATCGTGACGACGTCGCCGAAGCCGCACACGTGCGCCATCTCGTGCAGGATCACCTCGGCACGGCGCGCCAGCTGCGTCTCGGTGGCGCGGCCGCGGAACACATAGGCCTCGTTGAACGTGACGCACCCGGGATTCTCCATCGCGCCCATGTTGAATTCGGGCACCAGCAGCTGGTTGTACTCGTCGAACGGGTACGGCTGACCGAAGTACGACGCGAAGAAGTCGAGGCCGGCGCGCGTCACCTCGAAGATGCTCGCGGACTGCTCCTCGAGGTACTGCACCAGCGATTCGCGGCACCAGAGGCCGAGCGGAATGCGGTTGTGCTCGCTCGCGATGACGTGGTACGGACCGCCGACGACTGCGACGAGATACGGGGGCAACTTCGGCGTCGTGGCGAAGCGCGTAACCATGCGTCCCGCCGACGAATCCGTCGACGCCGCACGCGCGTTGCTGCACACCCGCCATGACGCCGGCGCCTCCACCGTCATCTGCACCGTGCCCTTCAGGTCGGGCTGGTCGAAGCACGCAAAGACCTTGTGCGCGTCGAACGGCTCAAAGTGTGTATACACATAAACGCGCGAGTCGACCGGGTCGATGGTGCGGTGCAGCCCGATGCCGTGCACCTGATACGCGCAGCGAGCGCGCACAACAAGGCGGTTGCCGGTCGCCAGCAAACGGTCGAGCTGCAGGCGATGCCCGTTGAATCGGTGACGCTCCGGCGGCACGAGCTCGCCGTTCAGCTCGACGCTGTCGACCGCAGATGCTGCGATGTCGACGAATGTGGACGCGCCGCCGGCGGCGTCGAACGTCAGCGCCGTCTCGCTGGCGAACGCCGGCGCGGCCGGGTCGTCGGAAAGCGCGAGCGTGACCGCGTAGGTCAGATTCGAGAGGAGGGTGGCACGCGCTGCGGCCTCGGACTCGGTGAGGTTGTCGTGCGGCGCCGGCGCCTCCACTGTCGAGGACACCATTGCGCGCAAGCGTAGCAGCGCAGGACCGGGGTCCGGCACGGCAAACGCTCAAGATTCGCGATGTGAACCCGGAAGTCGCCTGGATACCGATTTTCCTGGGAACGCTGGTGCTGTTGGCCACCGCGGTCAGCGTCATGCGGACCCTGGTTGTGCCGCGCGGGCTCGTGACCCGGTTCCACTTCAACACCGATCTGCTGCTGCGGCGGATCTTCCGATCGACAGCGCGCGTGATCCCCGGCTACGAGAACAAGGACACGGTGCTCAGCTATGAGGGCCCCGTCCGGCTCATGGGGCTGCTCATCACCTGGCTGGGCACGACGCTGCTGGGGTACGCCCTGGTGTTCTGGCCGTTTGTCCCCTCGTTCCCGGAGGCGTTGCGCGCCGCCGGGTCCGCGATGTTCACGCTGGGCTTCGTGTCGGTGCACGATGCGGCGCCGGCGGTGATCACGTTCACCGCCGCGGCGTCGGGGCTCGTGCTCGTCGCACTGCAGATCTCGTACCTCCCCACGATCTACGCCGCGTTCAACCGCCGCGAGACGCTCGTGACCATGCTCAGCAGCCGCACCGGCCAGCCGCCGTGGGGCCCCGAGGTGCTCGCGCGGCACGCGCTGATCGACAACCTCGATGACATGCCCCAGTTCTTCCGCGACTGGGAGGCGTGGGCCGCCGATCTCGCCGAGACGCACACCAACTACCCGGTGCTGGTGGCGTTCCGCGCTCCCCATCCGATGCGCCACTGGGTGGTGGCGCTCAACGCGGTGATGGACGCGTCCGCCCTCTACCTCGCGCTGTCGCCGCGGCGCGCTCCGTCGCAGGCCAACGCGTTTCTGCGAATGGGCTACTTCTCCCTGCGCGAGCTGGCCAACATGTTTCACATCGCGTTCAATCCCGACCCGCTGCCGGACGACCCGATCGACCTGAGCTACGACGAGTTCCGGGAGGGCGTGGCGCTGCTCGACGACGCCGGCTTCCCGCGCGAGCGAACCCCCAGTGAGGCCTGGCCGCACTTCCACGGCTGGCGGGTGAACTACGAGAGCCTCGTCTATGCGATTGCCGACCGGCTGGTGGCGCCGCCGGCGCTGTGGTCGGGTCCGCGACGCGGCCTCGAGGGCGTCACCTACGCGCCGGAGCGGCCCCAGCACCGCCATCCGAGCGGGGACGCCGATTCCTACTCCGCGGGCTGAAAGATCCGGCCCACGACCTTGCGGACGACAAAGCGCGGGGCGAAACGCGGCCCCGCGGTCAGAGCGTGGTTCAGAACGCCCGGGATGCAGACCGCTGCACCGCGATCGAACGCTCGCAACGCGTCGGCCACGCACTGCTGCGCCGTCATCGACGTCGGTTTCGACAGCCGCTCGTAGGTCGACTCGGCCGTTCCCGCGATGCTGTGGAACTCGGTCTGCACCGGTCCGGGACACAGCGCCATCGCGCGCGCTCCGGTGCCATGGAGCTCCTCCGCCATGGCCTCCGTGAACGCGAGGACGAATGCCTTGGTCGCCGCGTACGTCGCCATGTAGGGGAGGGGCTGGAACGCGGCGGTGCTGGCGACGTTGACGATGCCGCCGCCCTTCTCGGCGATCAGTCCCGGCAGGGCGGCAAGCGACAGCTGATGCACCGCAACCACGTTGACCTGCACCTCCGCCTGCTCGCGCGCCGCGTCGAGCTCCGCAAGCGCACCGCGGCCGCCGTAGCCGGCGTTGTTGATGAGCAACCATGGGGCGCGGCCGCTCAACACCGCCACCACCGAGTCGCGTCCGCGGGCCGTCCGCAGGTCGGCGACCAGCACGCCGGCCGCGACACCGTGCGCCTCGCGCACCTCCGCCGCGAGCCGCTCGAGGTGCTCCTCGCGGCGGGCGACCAGCGTGACCGCGTGACCGCGCGCGGCAAGCTGACGGGCGAACTCTGCCCCGATGCCGCTCGACGCTCCGGTGACCAGCGCCGGCACGTCCCGGGGAACTCGAGAAACCATGCGGCACAGCCTAGGCAAACACCTCGATCGTCCGCTCAGGAGCGTTTGTTAGGATCGAGTCGAAGTGCTGTCGGACTATGCGCCGATCCTGGTCTTCCTGGGCTTTGTCGCGGCATTCGCCATCGGTGTTCCGGCGCTGAGCTCTGCGCTCGGCCCGCGCCGGCCCTCCGCGGCGAAAGAGCTGCCGTACGAGTCAGGCATCGTGCCGCGCGAGTCCGCGCGCCGGCGCTTCTCGGTGAGCTTCTACGTCACCGCGATGCTGTTCATCATCTTCGACGTCGAATCGATCTTCATCTTTCCCTGGGCGACGATCGTGCGCGAGCTGAAGGTGTTCGGCATCGTCGAGATGGGGATCTTCGTCGTCGTGCTGCTCGTCGGACTGCTCTACGTGTGGCGCAAGGGAGCGCTGCGATGGGATTGAGCGATGCGGGGGCCATTGCGGTCCCGCGCGGGCGCGTGTTCGAGCAGGAGGCGGCTCGTGCCGGCATCCTCACCACCACATTCGAGGGCCTCGTGAAGTGGGCGCGCTACAGCTCGCTGTGGCCCGCGCAGTTCGGCCTCGCGTGCTGCGCCATCGAGATGATGGCGACCGCGTCATCTCGCTACGACATGTCGCGCTTCGGCGCCGAGGTGTTCCGCTCGTCGCCGCGCCAGGCCGACTTCATGATCGTCGCCGGCCGCGTGTCGCAGAAGATGGGCCCGGTGCTGCGCCAGATCTACGACCAGATGCCCGAGCCCAAATGGGTGATCAGCATGGGCGCGTGCGCGTCGAGCGGCGGGATGTTCAACAACTACGCGATCATCCAGGGCGTCGACAAGGTCGTGCCGGTGGACATCTACCTGCCCGGCTGCCCGCCGCGGCCCGAAGGCCTGCTCGATGCCGTCATCAAGCTGCAGAAGAAGATCGCCCGCGAGCGGCCCGGCGCACTCTTCGGGTGACGGAGGGGATGGCGGCTCCGCCGGGCGCCGTTGCCCGCCCGGTCAGCGGCACTCGTGCGGCCGAGCTGTTGACGCGCGAGCTGCCCGACGCTGTGGTGCGGCGAACCGTTGCGGAGAGCGAGGAGATCACCTGGCTGCGCCGCGACTCCCTGCTGCAGGCGGCGACGATGCTGCGTGACCACCCCGACGCCGCATACACGATGCCCGTGTTCGTGACCGCGGTCGACTGGCCGGATCGCGAACCTGAGGAGCCACGCTACGACGTCGTGTACGAGCTGCGCTCGCTCCTGCACAACGACACGTGCCGTCTGATCGTTCAGGTGCCGGACGACGATCCGCGAGTCCCCAGCCTCGAGTCGGTGTGGGCCGGCATGGACTGGCACGAGCGCGAGTGCTACGACCTCCTTGGCATCGAGTTCGAGGGCCACCACGACCTCAAGCGCATCCTGCTGCCGCTCGACTGGGAGGGGCACCCGCTGCGCAAGGACTACGTGTCGTTCGGCGAGCCCATCGCGTTCACGCACAACCTCGAGTGGGCACTTCCCGAGGCTGAGCGCCCGCGCGACCTGCCGGGCGAATCGCGATGACGGCATTGCCGCCGACGCAGGGCGCACCGCCTGTGGACGAGGAGTTCGAGCGTGCCGGTCTCGACAACATCGATGTCGTGCAGCTCGACGACACGACGATGGAGCTCAACATGGGTCCGCAGCACCCATCCACCCATGGTGTGCTGCGCCTGCTGTGCGAGCTGGACGGCGAGATCGTCACGGAGTGCAAGCCGGATATCGGCTACCTGCACACCGGCTTCGAGAAGGACTACGAGCGGCACAACTACCAGCAGTGCATCCCGTACACGGATCGGATGGACTACCTGTCGCCGCTGTTCAACAACCTCGGCTTCTCGCTGGCGGCGGAGCGGCTGCTGGGCATCGAGGTGCCGGAGCGCGCCCAGTGTCTGCGCGTCATCCTCTGCGAGCTGACGCGCCTCGCGAGCCACCTGCTCTGGTACGGCACCACCGCGCTCGACCTCGGCGCCACGTCGCCGTTCCTCTACGCGTGGCGCGACCGTGAGCGCCTCCTCGACATCAACGAGCTGATCTCGGGCGTGCGCATGCACACGTCGTTCATCCGCGTCGGCGGCCTGATGGCCGACGTCCCGGACGAGTTCCACGGGCTCGTCGCGGACGTCATCGAGACGTTCCCGCGGCGAATCGACGAGCACGAGCTGCTCATCACCAAGAACCCGATCTTCCGTGAGCGCACCATCGGGCTCGGCGTCATCAGCGCCGCGGACGCGATGGCATACGGCGCCAGCGGGCCGGTGCTGCGCGGCAGTGGCGTCGCCTACGACCTGCGCAAGGCGAAGCCGTACAGCGGCTACGAGCAGTACGACTTCGACGTTCCCATCGGCAGCCACGGGGACATCTACGACCGCTACCTCGTGCGCATGCAGGAGATGCGCGAGTCGCTGAAGATCCTGAAGCAGGCATTCGACAACCTGCCCGGCGGTCCCGTGAACACCAGCGATCGCAGAGTCGCACTGCCGCCGCGCAACGAGATCAACACCAGCATGGAGTCGCTCATCCATCACTTCAAGCTGGTGACCGAGGGCTTCCGCCCGCCGGCTGGGCAGGTGTACCAGGCGATCGAATCGCCGCGTGGTGAGCTCGGGTTCTACATCGTCAGCGACGGCAGCAACCGCCCGTATCGCTGCAAGGTGCGTGCGCCATCGTTCAGCAACCTGAGCTCGCTGCCGCATATGGTGCACGGCGGACTGATCGCCGATGTCGTCGCCGTCATCGGTTCCATCGACATCATCCTGGGAGACGTCGACCGATGACGCTGGCGGCGGCGACGCGCGCGGAGATCGCGAAGACGCGCGACCGCTATCCGTCCGCGCGGAGCGCGGTGCTCCCGTCGTTGTGGGCGGTGCAGCACGAGCTCGGAGAGATCACGCCAGACGCGATGGCAGAGGTGGCGCAGATCCTCGGCCTCACGCCGAGCGAGGTCGAAGCCGTCGCCAGCTTCTACTCGATGTACTTCCTGCATCCGCACGGCCGTCACGAGGTGCTGGTGTGCACCAACGTCTCGTGCTCGCTGCGCGGCGCCGACGAGATCGTTGCTCACCTGGAGCGCAGCCTCGGGTGCCCCTCGGGCGGCACCACCGAGGACGGCGAGTTCACGTGGGCGAGCACGGTGGAGTGCCTCGGAGCGTGCGGCGGTGCGCCGGCGATGCAGCTCGACCACGGCTTCCAGGAGAACCTGACGCCGGCGCGCGTGGACCAGATACTGGCCCAGGCGCGGGGTCGATAGGATGTACAGACTCCTGACCAAGGACTTCGGCACCGAGGGGTTGCACACGCTCCGGGGATACGAGCGTGCCGGCGGCTACCAGGCGCTGCGCTCCGTGTTCTCGAAATTCACCCCGGAGGCGCTGGTCGAGGAGGTGAAGACCAGCGGGCTTCGCGGCCGCGGCGGCGCGGGATTCCCCACGGGAACCAAGTGGTCCTTCCTGCCCAAGGGCGTGATGCCGCGCTACCTCTGCTGCAACGCTGACGAGTCCGAGCCCGGCTGTTTCAAGGACCGCTACCTCATCGACAACAGCCCCCACCAGCTGATCGAAGGGGTGCTTCTCGCGTCGTATGCAGTGCAGTCGAACATCTCGTTCATCTACGTCCGCGGCGAGTACCGCGATCAGCGGCTGCTGCTCGAGCAGTGCGTCGAGGAGGCGCGCGCCGCCGGTTACATCGGCACGAACATCCTGAAGAGCGGTTTCGACTGCGACATCATCGTGCACGGCGGAGCGGGCGCCTACATCTGCGGTGAGGAGACGGCGCTGCTGGACTCGCTGGAGGGATTCCGAGGTCAGCCCCGCCTCAAGCCGCCCTTCCCCGCCGTGAAGGGCCTGTACGGCAAGCCCACTGTCGTCAACAACGTCGAGACGCTGGCGACGCTGCCGCACATCGTGTTGCGCGGCGGCGAGTGGTTCAAGACGATCGGCGTCGAGGGCAGCTCTGGAACGCGAGTGTTCTTCTTCAGCGGGCACATCAACAGGCCGGTCTCCTACGAGATGCAGCTGGGGACAGCTATCCGATTGCTCCTCGAGGA